>NZ_JAMYLH010000003.1:0-378185 GCF_040317925.1 Mesorhizobium sp. M1348
CGGGTCATCCGATGCTGGCCTCCACTCCAGCCAGCATCTTGAATCACAAAACAGATAAATCTGGAATCCCCTTTGATTCCGTCAAAGGGGGAACCGCTCTAGCCGCATTTCCGCGACGCCAAAGACGTTCTATTCAGTGCGGTTCCGGAACGCGGCCTCTCCCGCGTCCGACACCTCGACCCACTTTTTGTCGGGAACGGCTTCGGCGCCGTAATTGTCGTGCCAGTTCCACCACTTGTACGTCGGCGTCTGCGGATAGCCCTCGGGCGAATCTTCCCAAACCTCCTGGCGGCCGAGCGGCGACAGGTCGAGATAGCTCCATACCGTCCCCATCGCCTCGTCGCCGCGGTTGTTGATGAAGTAGGTGCGAAACACGCGATCGCCGTCGCGGATGAACACGTTATGACCGTGCCACTCGTCAACGCCGAAGTCGGCATCGAAGCTGTCGGTGATGGTGTACCAGGGCATCTTCCAGTCCATCCGCGCCTTCAGCCGCGCAATGTCGGCCTGCGGTGCGCGCGAGGCGTAGGCAAGCGTGGTGTCGCGGGCGTTCAGATGGGCGAGGTTGCCGACCTGATCGGCCCCCAGCGAGCAGCCGCGGCAAGCGTGGTCGGGCCAGCCGAATACGCCGGGCTCGAAGAAGGCGCGGTAGACGATCAGCTGACGGCGGCCCTCGAACAGGTCGAGCAGGCTGACCTTTCCGTCGGGCCCTTCGAACGTATAGGTCTTCTCCACCGCCATCCACGGCATCCGCCGGCGCTCGGCGGCCAGTGCGTCGCGAGCCCGGGTCACCGTCTTCTCCTTCACGAGCAGTTGCTGGCGCGCGGCTTCCCACGCGTCAGGCGAAACGACCGGTGGTGTCTTCATCGCGAGCCGCGTCGTCTGCTCGCCTGTGCCATTCTGATGTGCCGTCATTGTGCATCTCCCTTGCTGGTTTGTCGCCGCAGGCGCGACGTGTTGGGTCGTGAGATAGGATAGGGGCGATAGCAGATTGGCGAGAGTGACAAGTGTGACGCGATTCCGACGGGTTCGCTGATCACTGCCGACTTTGCCGCCCGTGGCGCCCCCGCGCTCATTCGTGCCCGGACTGCTGAATGGGCCGAGCGCCGGCGAGGTAGCGGTCATTGTCAAACGGCTCGGCCTGGTTGCTGTCCGGGCTCCACAGCTGGCGGTGGGTTCGTGTGAGATCGCCGAGGTAGACATGCAGCGCACCCGATCGCGCGCTGCCTGTATTCGCAACCGAATGCACGGTATTTGACGCCAGATGCACCACGGCAGGCGCTGCGATGTCCTGCCTTTCGGGAACATCGAGTTCGCTGCCAGCAACGGGATAGATGAAGTTCGTCTCGCTGCCCTTGTAGATGCCGATCAAGGCATCCATCCGGTGGTTGTGGGGCGGGTACTGCAGGCCGGGCGACAGCGTGATGTGATAGATCGTCAGGTTCGGGCTCGCATGCAAAAGAACCTCGTCGTCGTCTTCTTCGTGAGCGAGTGTTGCCGATGCGTGAAAACGGTTGGTGTAGTCGCCCAGGACCGTCCTTACCGCTTCGAGGGGATCTGGCCCCTTCGCGGCATTGACGATATCATCGGCAACGGCGTAGAGAGGCGAGTTGGCGGGTAAAGGCATATCAGTTATCCTCCCTGAGATGCTCAGATTTCCAATCTGAGATGCTCACGCTAGCGAAGGCTGATGCCAGCGTCAACCGGACAGCCAGACGGACAAAATATGAAAACGACGAAGTTGAGGGCCGAACCGGCAAGGCCGGCCACGGTCGAGGCGACAGCACTGTCAGCCGCCGACGTCCTTCGCAGGGAACAGGCATATGAGCAGCTGAGGAATGACATCATTGCCTGCGTGCTGCGCCCCGGCGAAGCGCTGACCGAGAAACAGATCGGCGATCGATACCTGATCAAAAAGGCGACGATCCGCGCCGCGCTGGCCCGCCTGATGCAGGAAGGGCTGGTCAGGAGCGAGCCGCGCCGTGGCTACGTCGTCGCGACGCTCAGCCTGCGCGATGTCAACGAGATCTTCGATGTCCGTAGCTTGATCGAACCGGAAGTGTTCAGGGTGGCGGCATCGAACATGACCGAGCGCGGGCTGGAGGACATCAGGCTGGCAGCAAAAAAAGTGCTGAAGCCGGAGACGCTACGCAGTCAAATTGCATTCCTTGCGGCCGATCGTGCCTTTCGTCTGGCCCTTGCGGAGCTCTCGGGAAATCTGCGGCTGGCGCATCTGCTGGACCAGATCCTCGACCAGTCGGCGCGGGTTCTCCACCTCGGGTTCAAGTCGCGCGACTTCACCCAGTTGATCATCGCCCAGCAAAAGGAACTGGTTCTTGCCTGCGAGGCAGGCGACGTTTCCGGCATCGTCAAACTTGCCCGTTCGCAGTGCCTGTATCTCAAGAAGCAGGTGCTCGAGGCTTTGCTTGCAAGTTCCAAGCTTCAGGACGTCAATTTGCAGCCCTTCGCCTAAGGGAAGTTGGCCATTCGGTGCGACCGCCACCTTGGCGCAAACGGCCGCCGCGGGCCTTGTTTCACCCCACCGCGCGTGCCGCCGCCCGTCCAGCGCTGCGGCCGGAAAAGATGCAGCCGCCGAGAAACGTGCCTTCGAGCGCTGCATAGCCGTGCATGCCGCCGCCGCCGAAACCGGCGGCCTCGCCCACCGCGTACAGTCCCTCGACCGGTTGGCCGCCGGCGCCCAGCACCCGGCTGTCGAGGTCAGTCTCAAGCCCGCCGAGCGTCTTGCGGGTCAGGATGCTGAGCCTGACGGCAACCAGCGGGCCATTGGCGGGGTCGAGCAGCTTGTGCGGCCTTGCGGTGCGGATCAGCCGGTCGCCGAGATAAGCTCGCGCACCGCGCAGCGCGGTGATCTGCATGTCCTTGGAGAACGGATTGTCGAGCTGCCGGTCGCGGGCGCGGATTTCGCGCTCGACCTGCCCCAGTTCGAGCAGCGGCTCGCCGCCGGTCAGTGCGTTCATGCGGGCGACCAGCGCCGGCAAATCAGGCTCGACGATGAAATCCTCGCCCTTCTCCATGAACGCATTGACCGGCGCGGGCACGCCGCCGGTGGCGCGGCCGAGCACCTGGCGCCAGCTCTTCCCGGTCAGATCGGGGTTCTGTTCGGAACCCGACAGCGCGAACTCCTTCTGGATGATCTTTTTGGTCAGGATGAACCAGGAATAGTCGTATCCGGTGCTCATGATGTGGCTGAGCGTGGCCAGCGTGTCGAAACCGGGATAAAGCGGCACCGGCAGGCGCTTGCCGCGCGCGTCGAGCCACAGCGATGACGGGCCGGGCAGGATGCGGATCGCATGATCGGTCCAGAGTGGTGCCCAGTTCCTGACGCCCTCGACATAGTGCCACATGCGGTCGCGGTTGATGAGCCTGCCGCCGGCAGCCTCGGCGATCGCCAGCATGCGGCCATCGACATGATCGGGAACGCCGGTGATCATGCGTTTCGGCGGCGCACCCAGCCGCTGCGGCCAATTCTCCCGAACCAGCTGGTGATTGGCGCCGATGCCGCCGGAGGCGACGATGACGGCCTGCGCCTTCAGCTCGAAATCGCCGGCGATCTCGCGCGAGCTCTTGCGGCCGCGCTCGGCATCGCTCGCCGCCAATAGGTCGCCACGCACGCCGTTGACGACGCCGCCCGTCCGGGTCAATTCGTTGACCCGGTGACGGAACCTGAAGCGGATCAATCCGCGCTTCTCGGCCTCGCGCACGCGCTGGACGAACGGTTCGAGCACGCCAGGGCCGGTGCCCCAGGTGATGTGGAAGCGCGGCACCGAATTGCCGTGGCCGACGGCATTGCCGCCGCCGCGTTCGGCCCAGCCGACCACCGGAAAGAATTTCAGGCCGCGCTGCATGAGCCAGGACCGCTTCTCGCCGGCGGCGAAGCCGAGATAGGCCTCGGCCCAGCGGCGCGGCCAGAGATCTTCCGCACGGTCGAAGGCTGCGGTGCCCAGCCAGTCCTCGAGCGCCAGCTCATACGAATCGCGGATGCGCATGCGCCGTTGTTCGGGCGAATCGACGAGGAAGATGCCGCCGAGCGACCAGAATGCCTGACCGCCAAGCGACTGTTCCGGCTCCTGCTCGACGATGATGGTCTTCTTGCCGGCCGCAGTCAGTTCGGCCGCCGCGACAAGGCCGGCAAGGCCGGCGCCGACAATGATCACATCCGCGTCGTCGGGCATCTATTTGACCATGATCTCGTCCAAAAACCGGTCCCCCACTTTTTGGGATCATGGCCGGCCTAGACTGCCTCCCAGCCTTCCTTCTCGCCGGCGCGAAAGATGGCATCGATGACCTTCTGGTTGAGCACGGATTCTTCCAGGGTGAAGACGCGGTCCTTGCCGCCCTGTGCCGCCCGCGCGAAGGCCTCGACTTCCAGCCGGTACTGTTGCGTGCCAGGAAAGCGGAACACCTGCGCCTCGCTGTGGTTCTGGTTGTGCAGCTCGACGCGGTGATGGTCGTAGAGCCCGGCGTTGAACGGTGAGAACACCTCGATGAAGCCCTTCTCGCCGTGGAAGACCATCACCTGGCGTGCCGCCATCTGCGTCGACAGGTAGAAGGACAGCTCGAAGTCGCCGAAATCGGCACGGATCGAGGAATAGATGTCGGTGCCGAATGTCTTGTCGCGCTCGATCGTCGCCTGGACGCGCAGCGGCTCCTTGCCCGTCGAAAAGCGTGTCGACACCGTCGGATAGACGCCGATGTCGGGCAGCGCGCCGCCACCAAGATCGAGCTTGTTGCGCATGTTGTTGGGGTCGACATTGTAATAGGAGAACGCGCCCTGGACATGGCGCAGCCGGCCGATGGCGCCGTTGGCGATCAGCTCGCGCACCTTGATCCATTGCGGATGGTAGACGACCATGAAGGCTTCGCAGACCAGAACCTTCCTGGCATCGCGCAGCTTGATCAGCGGCGGAATGTCCTTGGCATCGAGCGCCAGCGGCTTTTCGACCAGAACATGCTTGCCGGCCTCGATCGCCTTGGCCGTCCATTCGACATGCTGCGAGGTCGGCAGCGGAATGTAGACGCCGTCGATGTCGCTGGAGGCGAGCAGCTCCTCATAGGAGCCGAAAGCGTGGCGCGCGCCGAAGCGTTCACCGAGTGCCCGGGCTTTCGACAGGTCGCGGCTGGCGATCGCCGACAGCACGCCATTCTCCGCCTCGACGATTGCCGGCAAAAGCTGCTCGCGGCCGATCTTGGCCGTCGACAAAACACCCCATCGGAACATCAGGTTTCTCCTCTCGATTGCAGGCCTGGAGGTTTGCCCTAATTCAAGAGAAAAGCCAATGCGGGACACTGGTTCCTCGCCCCACGAAGTGGGGAGAGGTGGCTCGGGCGAAGCCCGAGACGGAGAGGGGCCTTCGCGGCGGCCGAATTGGCTGTTCACGCGCCCGTTATGGGCTTCGCATCATAATCAGTCCGCGCCCTGCCCCTGCAGGATTCTGGCTTGGCGGCCGTCGTCCCCCTCTCCGTCCCGGCTTCGCCGGGCCACCTCTCCCCCGCTTTGCGGGGGCGAGGAACCAGGTTCCGCAAAGACTATCCCCTTCTACCCGTCAGCGTCATGTCGAAGTCGACGACGTTGGAATAAATCGGCGTGCCGACATCCATGCCATAGCGCGACCGCAACACCTTGCCGGTGACGTGGAATTTTATCGTGCCCGCCTTGAGGCCGCCAAGCTCGGCCGTGAATTTTTCCTGAAAGGTCTTGCCGCGCGCCGTCAGCCGGCCGGTGACAAGGGCTGACGTGTCGCCGGTCCGTTTGACGCTGGTCGAACGGAACTGGATCTCCGGATTGTTGGCCGCGTCGAAGACTGCGTCCGAGCGGAGAAAGGCATCGATGCGGCCTTGGCCGGTACCGACGCTTTCGGGGAAGATGGTGAAATTGACCTGGGACCGGCCGACATCGCTGTTGTCGATGAGGATACTGCCCTTGAAGCGGGAGAAAGCACCGTCGAGCCCGCCGCCGCCGAGCTTGGCGATGGAGAAGTGGATGCTGGAACTCCCCGGACTGATGGTGTAGCTGCCGGCCGCGTCGCCAAGGGCAACGGCGGCGAAAACAGGCATGGCAAAACAAGCGGCAGTTGCCGCAAATCCGAAGATGCGCGCGTACATGGAAATGGTCCTCTTGGCAGGCAACGCTTTCTTGCGTCCTCGCCCCATCAACGAATGAGCCGCCCGCTCTATTCCGTGTCGCGATGTGACGAAGCCGTGATCATGCGCGTCAGCACCGTATCCCTCAGCCAGAAATGATGGCGCAGCGCCGCGGCGAGATGCAAAGCGACAAGTCCGATGCCGGCATAGGCGAGATACCAGTGCGTCGCTGCCCAGAAGCTTTCTGCCTTGTCCGATTCGCCAAGCGGCAGATTGGGCATGACGAACAGATTGAACGGCACGCTCGGGATCTCCAGCACCGAGACCGAGACCAGCGCCCAGCCGGACAACGGCAGAGCGAGCTGAAACGCATAAAGCGCGAGATGGACCAGCGGCGCCATCCGGCGCTCGAACGGGCCGACCGAGCGCGGCAGCGGCGGGGTCGGTCTGCCTAGGCGCCAGGCGATGCGCAGGATGACCAGCCCAAGCAGCAGGAAGCCGAAGGATTTATGCAGCTGGATCAGTTCGAAGGCGGTGCGCTGGCTGGACAGTCTCACCATGACGAAGCCGAGCACGAACTGGCCGATAAAGAGCGCCGCGATCAGCCAGTGAAGGATGATCGCCGTCCAGCCGTAGCCGGTGGCCTGGTTTTTGGGCAGTGCTGACATGGTCGGTGAACGAATGCCAGGTCGGCTTTCTTCCACCTCTCCCTTGTGGGGAGGGTTGGCTTACTCGCCGACCTTGAAGAAATCGACAAAGGCCCTGAGCGCCGGCCGCATCTGGCGGCTGCTGGGATAATAGACGAAGAAGCCGTCGAAAGGCGGGCACCAGTCCTCCAGCACGCGAATGAGCTTGGCGGTGGTGAGCGCATCGCGGACATAGTCCTCGAACACGAAGGCAAGCCCGGCGCCATCTACCGCGGCGTTGGCAATCAGATGGTCCTCGTCGAGGATCAGCGGCCCCTGTACCGCTATCTCGATCTCCTCGCCGTTTTTCTCGAATTCCCATCGGTAGAGAATGCCGCTGGAGAAGCGGAAACGGATGCAGCGGTGAGCGGCAAGATCGTGCGGATGCAGCGGCCTGGGCCTGGTCTTGAAATAGGACGGCGCGCCGACCACGGCGCCGCGGAGGTTCGGCCCGATGCACACGGCGATCATGTCGCGCTGCAGGCTCTCGCCCAGCCGCACGCCGGCATCGAAGCCGCCCTCGACCATGTCGGTGAAGCGGTCCTCGATGACGATTTCCAGCACGATGTCCGGATAGGCAGCGGCAAAGGCGCCGAGCCTTGGCGTCAGCGCCAGGTGGGCCGCGGTGCGCGGCACGGTCAGCCTGAGATTGCCGGCCGGCCGGTCGCGTGCCTCGATCGCCGATTCCAGCGCCAGGTCGATCTCCGACAGCGCCGGCCTGAGACGCTCGAGCAGCTGCGCGCCCGCCTCGGTCGGCGCGACGCTGCGCGTACTGCGCGCCAGAAGGCGGACGCCGAGGCGCGCTTCGAGGCTGGAAACCGCATGACTGACCGCGGATGGCGCGATTGCCAGCTCCTTGGCGGCACCGCGAAAACTGCCGCATTGGGCGACCGTTGCCAGCACAGCGAGCTGTGAAAGATGGGTTCGCTTCATTGATCTATTTCTTGGAACAGCCCGTGCAGATGAGAGCCGATTATCGAACGCAGCGCAAGACGCTATCTCTGCCGCATCACAACCATCACAACAAGGAGACACGTGATGCAAACCCGCAAGCTTGGCAATGAACTCGACGTCTACCCGGTCGGCCTCGGCTGCATGGGGATGAGCTTTGCCTATGGCGGCCAGCCGGAGGCGGAGGCGATTGCCACGCTGCGCCACGCCGTCGAGATCGGCGTCAATTTCTTCGACACGGCCGAAGTCTATGGCCCCTACGAGAACGAGGTCCTGGTCGGCAAGGCGCTGAAGCCGGTGCGTGACAAGGTGACGATCGCAACCAAATTCGGCTTCAAGATCCTCGAAGAAGGCAGCGGCATGGAGCGCATGGCCGGCGTCGACAGCCGTCCCGAACACGTCAAGGCGGTTGCCGAAGCGTCGTTGAAGCGGCTGGATACGGAGGTTATCGACCTCTACTACCAGCACCGCGTCGATCCCAACGTGCCGATCGAGGATACGGTCGGCGCCATGGCCGAGCTGGTGCGCGAGGGCAAGGTGCGGGCGCTCGGCCTGTCGGAGGCGAGTGCGGCGACCATCCGCCGGGCGCATGCCGTGCATCCGATCGCCGCCGTGCAGAGCGAATATTCGCTGTGGACCCGCGATCCGGAGGAAGAGGTCTTGGCCGTCTGCCGCGAGCTCGGCATCGGCTTTGTCCCCTATAGCCCGCTCGGCCGCGGCCTGCTCACCGGCACGATCGCCAAGCCCGATGTTCTCGGCGCCGACGACTGGCGCCGCGGGTTGCCGCGCTTCCAGGCCGACGCCATGGCGGCCAATGCGGCGGTCGTCGCCGTGCTGGAAAAGATGGCCGCCGAGAAGGGCGTGACGCCGGCGCAGCTGGCGCTCGCCTGGGTGCTGCATCAGGGCGATTTCATCGTACCGATCCCTGGTGCACGAAAAATCCGCCATCTGGAACAGAATACGGCGGCGGCGGATATCGAATTGAGCGCGGCCGAGGTGCAGGCCATCGGCGATGCGCTGTCGCCGGAGAAGGTGGTCGGCAAGCGCTATACCGAGGAGCTGCTGGCCCTGGTCAACGGGTGAGTGGCGATCGACGGCGGAATCGAAAACGGGGCGTTTCGGCACCCCGTTTTCGGTGGCAGCGCAATGCAAATAATTGCGAGAAATTGGCGCGAAACACCCCCCTCTGTCCTGCCGGACATATCCCCCTCAAGGGGGGAGATTGGCAGTTCCAGCGCCCTGCCCGCCCTTCCGGCGCCGGTGATTGGCGAAAGCCGAGGCGACATCCGATCTCCCCCCTTGAGGGGGAGATGTCCGGCAGGACAGAGGGGGGTGCCTCGCGCCGACATTTCCTACCAAGGCACGACACTGATCTCCGGCCAGTTCTCCCTTGCGCGAGCGCCCTTCGTCTCGTGCGTCTGCCGATTGTCCAGTGCCCGGTTCGGCGTAATTCGAAATGAAAAGATTTCGTCGAGCCCGAACGGCGCGACGAGCTCCAGCTGGCCGTGATTGCCGAAGCGGACGCCGACCGCATGCGTCTTCGACGCGAAATAGCAAAGCGCCTCGGCGGACGACGACAGTCTGGGATAGGAACCGCCAAAGCGCGCCTCAAACCACAGATGCACCCGCGCCTGATTGCGGATCTCGACCAGAAGCGTCAACCCTTCGAAATGCTCCGCTGCACAACGAATGACCAAATCCTCGGCCTCGTAAGACAGATCGCTCTCATCGAAATAAAACAGGTCGACATCCCGGATGCCATAGCCCGACGGCTTTCCGGTCAGATGGTTCCAGACGCTGTTGTAAAGCGCGCCGGACACGACCAGCCAGTCGGGGAGGTCGAGACCGCGCGCGCGAACCAGCGCTTCATGGATCAGGGCGTCTTTCGAGACGATGTCGAGAAACGCCGTGCGCTGAGTTTCGAAGGAGAGCCCGGAATAGCGCAGATGGTCCATCGGCTCTTGGAAGGCGATTCGCGATGCCTGCGCAATCCATCAGTTCATGGTTCGTCAGGCTCTGCCCAGAAGAACGGTTCTTCGTTTGAAGGCCACTCCTCGCCATATGCAAAGCCCTCGATCGCGTCGAGCCTTCCTGTAACCTCGTCGAAGAACAAAACCATGCCGCAAGGAAGCCGGTCGGGGCCGACATACGCTACCCTGGGCGAACTGAACACCCGACTCTCAAATCGCAATTCCGGAGCAACCGATGAGGAAGTGACTGTGGTCATGAACCCTACAGGATCGCGGCTGCGTTTTTTGACTTTCAGGGTACCCATCATGACAGGAGAAATGCCGGCGGAACGGCAGAACTCCTGGACGAAAAACACTTCCAGCGGGGTCAGGTGCATCTAGCTCAGCGGCACAACGGACAGCCTTTCATTGGCGCTTGTACATCACGTCCGTTCGGATGACGTACTTGCGCCCCGACAGCACCTCGTCGCCGCGATGCTCGATCGGATGGTAGAACGCCAGTGCCATTCCTTTCTTCGGCTTCACCAGAAGACTGCTACCGGCATAGCCCGGCATCTCGCCGCGAAACGAGGTTCCTCCCCCTTCAAATCCATCCGATAGATAAATCATGAACGTGAACTGACTGCGCTCCAAGGCGTGGCGCTCGAAATAGCCGTCATGGTGCCAATCGAACTTCTGGCCCGGCCCATAGCGATAGAAACGGAAACGCTCATTCAGCCCGGTCAAGCGCCAGTCGCCGAGACCACGATAGAGCAGAGGCCGCGCCCGTGCGAAGAGCAAATCCGCAAGGTCCTCGTCATCGAAGACAACCCGGTCGTTGTTGCGAAGCTCCTTCAGGACGGTGGCGCCGCCGGAGCTGTTCACCTTGGCCGCCTCGAAACCGCGCCGTTCACTGTCAGCGATCAGATCGGCGCATTCCTGGTCATCCAGGAAGCCGTCGATCGTCCCGATGTGAGTTGCCAGCCAGGTGATGGAGAGCTTGCTGGTGTGAACCATCATCGCAACCGTTCTAGGTTCTGAGCACGCCGCCGGTCTGCTTGCCGACATTCTCGACGATGCGCTTGGCAAGCGCCTCGAAATCCTCATCGGTCAGCGTCTTTTCAACCGGCTGGATCGACACTTCGATGGCGATCGACTTCTTCGCCGCGCCGAGCGCTGCACCCTCGAAAACATCGAACACCGAGACACCGGAAATCAGCTTCCGGTCGGCGGCAAGGGCAGCGCGAACGAGTGTGCCGGCATCGACCGCCTTGTCGACGACGAAGGCGAAATCGCGCTTGACCGCCTGGAAGGCGGACAGATCGAGCCTCGGCTTCGTCCGCGTCGGCTTGGCCTTCGGCTCAGGCACCGCATCGATGAACACTTCGAAGCCGCAAAGCGGGCCGGAGACGTCCAGCCCCTCCAGCGTCTTCGGATGGAACTCGCCAAACGTGCCAAGGATTACCTTCGGCCCAAGCTTGATCGTGCCGGAGCGGCCGGGATGATACCAGGCCGGGCCGCCGGCCTCGATCTGCAGCCGCTCGACCGGCGCGCCGCAGGCTTCGAGTGCTGCGATCGCATCGGCCTTGGCGTCGAAGACGCCGACGGCGCCGGCGTTGCCGGCCCAATGGCGGCCGGAGCCCTCGAGCTTGGCGGTGCCGCGCCGCACGCCGGCGGCAACACGCCGCTGCTGGTCGGCGCCATCGCCCTCGTAGGTGCCCGACACTTCGAACAGCGCGACATCGCCGATGCCCTTGTCGGCATTACGCTGCGCGGCCGCAATCAGCCCCGGCAGCAGCGACGGCCGCATGTCCGACATATCGGCGGCGATCGGGTTGGCAAGCTTCAGCGCCTGCTGGCCGCCGCCGAACAATTCGGCGTGTTTTGCCGGAATAAACGACCAGGTGACGGCCTCCATCATGCCGCGCACGGCGAGTGCCCGCTTGGCGGCGCGGGTGCGGATCTGCAGCACAGTCAGGATCTTGGCGTTGACCGCATCATGAGAACCAAGCGGCTGCGGCGCGATGTTGTCGACGCCGTGGATGCGCATGACCTCCTCGACCAGGTCGGCCTTGCCGGCGACATCCGGCCGCCAGGACGGGACCGCCACATTGACGACATCGCCCGTGCCCTCCGGCTCGAAGCCGAGGCGGGCAAGAATGTCGAGGCTCGTCGAGCGCGGCACTTCGATGCCGGTCAGCCGCTTCACTTCCGACAACGGAAACGAGACGATCTTCGGCCGATGGCCTGCGTAGCCGACGACTTCGGTTTGCGCCGGCGTGCCGCCGCAGAAATCGAGCACCAGCTTCGTTGCCAGCTCCAGGCCGGGAACCATCATCTCCGGGTCGACGCCGCGCTCGAACCGATAGCGTGCATCGGTGATGATGCCGAGCGTGCGGCCAGTGCGGGCGGTCGCGATCGGGTCCCAAAGCGCCGACTCGATCAGCACGTCGGTGGTGTTCTCGTCGCAGCCGGAATGCTCGCCGCCCATGATGCCGGCGATCGA
Organism: Mesorhizobium sp. M1348; assembly: GCF_040317925.1. Taxonomy (NCBI): domain Bacteria; kingdom Pseudomonadati; phylum Pseudomonadota; class Alphaproteobacteria; order Hyphomicrobiales; family Phyllobacteriaceae; genus Mesorhizobium; species Mesorhizobium sp. M1348. The sequence continues at coordinate 12,195 of NZ_JAMYLH010000003.1, forward strand.
TTCGATGCCGTCCTGGTCGGCGATCACGCACATCTCCGGCGTAAGCGTGTATTCGCGGCCGTCGAGCGCCAGCACCTTTTCGCCGTCACGCGCCCGGCGCACGGCGAGATTGCCGGTGACCTTCCCAGCGTCGAAGACATGCAGGGGCCGGCCGCGGTCGAAGGTGACGTAATTGGTGATGTCGACGAGCGCGCTGATCGGCCTCAAGCCGATGGCGAGAAGCCTTTGCTGCAGCCATTTCGGCGACGGACCGTTCTTGACGCCGCGCACCAGGCGCAGCGCAAAACCGGGACAGAGCTCCGGCGCTTCGATCGTCACCTTGACCGGCGTCTCGCCCTTGCCGGGGACCGGCTCTATCGGCGCGCTCTTCAGCGTGCCGAGCCCGCTCGCAGCCAGATCGCGGGCGATGCCATGGACGCTGGTTGCATCGGGCCGGTTCGGCGTCAGATTGATCTCGATCAGCGGATCGTCGAGATGGGCATAGGCGGCGAAACTGGTGCCGACCGGCGCATCGGCCGGCAGGTCGATGATGCCGTCATGCTCTTCTGACAATTCGAGCTCGCGCTCGGAGCACATCATGCCGTGGCTTTCAACGCCGCGGATCTTGCCGACGGTCAGCGTCACGTCGATGCCGGGAATATAGGTGCCCGGTGCTGCAAAGGCGCCGATCAGGCCCGCGCGGGCGTTCGGCGCTCCACACACAACCTGCACTGGCGCCCTGCCGTCGCCGGTGTCGACGGTCAGCACGCGAAGCCGGTCGGCGTCGGGATGCTGGACCGCCGTCACCACCTTGGCGATGACGAAGGGGGCCAGGCTCGCCCGGTCGTCGACATGCTCGACCTCGAGGCCGATCGAGGTGAGACGCTCGACGATTTCCGCCAGCGAGGCGTCGGTCTCGAGATGATCCTTGAGCCAGGAGAGGGTAAGTTTCATGACTGTGTTCCGTCTGGTCTAGGCACGCTGCACTTGAAGCTATGCGGCCGCGCGTCGGACATGTGCAGGAAGGCGAGCTGCCCGCGGATTTGCTGCGGCCCGGTTGTCACGCGCTCAAGCCCCCGAACAGCGTCGGCATGTCGAGCGGCCTAAAACCGTAATGCGACAGCCAGCGCACATCCGCGTCGAAGAAGGCGCGCAGATCTGGCATTCCGTATTTCAGCATGGCGATACGGTCGATGCCCATGCCCCAGGCAAAGCCCTGGTATTCGTCGGGATCGAGGCCGCCGTAGCGGAGCACATTGGGGTGGACCATGCCGCAGCCGAGGATCTCCATCCAGTCCGAGCCCTCGCCGAAGCGCACTTCGCCCGGCCGCGAACGGTCGCACTGGATGTCGACCTCGAGGCTGGGCTCGGTGAACGGGAAGAAGGACGGCCGGAAGCGCATCTTGACGCTCGGCACCTCGAAGAAGGCTTTGCAGAACTCCTCCAGCACCCACTTCATGTTGGCGACATTGGCCGATTTGTCGATCACCAGCCCCTCGACCTGATGGAACATCGGTGAGTGGGTGGCATCGGAATCCTGCCGGTAGGTCTTGCCGGGAATGACGATGCGGATCGGCGGCTTCTGCATTTCCATGGTGCGGATCTGTACCGGCGAGGTGTGGGTGCGCAAAAGCTTGCGCTCGCCCTGCGCGTCCGGCTGGAAGAAGAAGGTGTCGTGCATCTCGCGCGCCGGGTGGCCTTCCGGGAAGTTCAGCGAGGTGAAATTGTAATAGTCGGTCTCGATGTCCGGACCTTCGGCGATGGCAAAGCCGAGATCGCCGAAGATCGCCGCGATCTCGTCGATAACCTGGCTGATCGGATGGATGCGGCCGCGCTCGGCCGGCGATTGCCTGACCGGCAAGGTGACGTCGACCTTCTCGGCGGCGAGACGGGCCGTAATCGCCGCGTCCTTCAGCTCGGCGCGGCGAACAGAAAGTGCCTCGGTGACGCGGTTCTTGAGGCCGTTGATTGCCGGGCCTTTGACCTGGCGCTCCTCGGCGCTCATCGAGCCGAGTGTCTTCAGTATCTCGGAAACCGAGCCCTTCTTGCCGAGAGCAGAGACACGCACCGCCTCGATCGCCTGCTCATCGGCAGCCGAGGCAATCTCGGCCATCAGGGAATTTTCGAGAGTTTCCATGTCACTCATGTTCCAGATCCGATTGGAAGCAAAGAAAAACCCGCGCCAGCCCTGCCAGCGCGGGTTTCCCAAATCAAGTGTCGAATAGCTTGGGAAGCGCTGGTCTTAAGCGACAGCGCTTTCAAAAGCATTCGGCGTGGTGTTCTTGAGGTATTCGAGTGCAACCTTGGCCTTGGCCACGAGTGCGGCGAAGGCCTGCGGCTCGTGGATGGCCATATCCGACAGGATCTTGCGGTCGATCTCGATGCCGGCCTTGTTGAGACCGTCGATGAAGCGGCCATAGGTCAGGCCATGCTCATGCGTCGCCGCATTGATGCGCTGGATCCACAGCGCGCGGAACGAGCGCTTGCGGTTCTTGCGATCGCGATACGCATACTGCATCGACTTTTCCACCGCCTGCTTGGCGATGCGGATGGTGTTCTTGCGACGGCCGTAAAAACCCTTGGCGGCTTTCAGGACCTTCTTGTGCTTGGCGTGCGAGGTGACGCCTCTCTTTACGCGTGCCATGTCATGATCTCCTTAAAAGCAATTCCAGGAAAAGTGCCTAGCGGTTTTCCGTTCGGAATTGCGTAAAACAAATGCGTGTCCAGACCGAATGCCCTTATTTTGGTGCATGATGTTTTCCAAAAAGTCTGCAACTTTTTGGCATCATGCCCTAGAGGCCGTTCGGCAGAAAATTCTTGATGACCTTCTTGCCATCCGGTTCAGCCAGAACCATCGTGCCGCGGGCATTTCGAATGAACTTGTTGGAACGCTTGATCATGCCGTGACGCTTGCCGGCCGCAGCCGACAGAACTTTACCCGTACCTGTGATCTTGAACCGCTTCTTGGCGGCCGATTTGGTCTTCATCTTGGGCATTTTGCTACTCCGTTTATATGCGCACCAATGCGCTTTTTGTTCGCTTCAGGCCGACCAAAGCCCGAAAAGCAAATGAAACCGCCACGGCATGCCCTGCCGGGCGGTTTTTTGGGAACGGCGGTCCTATACGTCAAAGCGGGGGCGCGCGCAACACCCCGTGCTCAGCAACGCTGTACTCAGCAACACTGTACTCAGGGGAAACGGAACAGCACCGGCAATATGCCGGACTGCTGGGCGCCGTCGATCAGTTCGAAAGCCGGCAAGGCAACCAGGAAGACCAGACCGTCCAGCAGCGTGGTTCGCAGCAGGCGCGGCTTGAAGCCGCCGGTGTCGCCTTCCTCATACAGCGACAGCTTCGGTAAAAAGCGCGGCACTTTCGCCAGGTAGGCCTGGTATGGCGCGCCGAGAACCTCCTTGAGGAATTTCTCCTCGCGCAGGATAACGATGTAAAAGGCACCCGCGCAGAGCGCTCCAAAGCCGATCGTGGCGGTGAAGGAGCCGATCTGTGCGCCGACACCGGCGGCAGCTAAAGTAGAGAAGACATAGAGCGGGTTGCGGGTGATCGAATAGGGTCCGCCGGTCACCACTTCGGAGGATTTGCGACCGCCGATATAGAGCGTCGACCACAAGCGCCCGACGATGCCGAGAAAGATCAGCACGACGCCAACCATTTCGATCGTTTCATGCACTGGCGTATCGGGCGGAAAAACCGACTGCCCGAACAAAAGCATCGCGAACAGGACGACGACGACGACGGCAAGCACCATCCTGCGCGTGTGCTGGTAGCTGCCCAGCCCATATTTGGCTTCCGAATGCTTGACGTCATTGACCATGTCGGGAATCCGATCGTCGAGGGAACCAGAGCGTCTTTGCGCTCGCCGGCGATCGCAGCGTCTGGACAAGAAACAGGCGCCCCGCCGATCGCCGGGACGCCTTGCAACATGATTCAGGCGGATTTAATGCATGTCGCCCAAAAGTGCGCCGCGGTTTTGGGACAACGACATGCACAAAACAGAACTAAAGCGCAACGCGCTTTAGCGGGGCGCCAGCACCATCATCATCTGGCGGCCTTCGAGCTTCGGTTCGGCTTCGACCTTGGCGATGGGCGCCACTTCCTCGCGAACCTTGTTCAGAAGCTGCATGCCGAGTTCCATATGCGCCATCTCGCGACCGCGGAAGCGCAATGTCAGCTTGACCTTGTCGCCCTCCTCGAAAAAGCGCCGGACGGCCTTCATCTTGGTCTCATAATCATGGCTGTCGATGTTCGGGCGCATCTTGATCTCCTTGATCTCGATGACCTTCTGGTTCTTGCGCGCCTCGGCCGCCTTCTTCTGGTTGGCGTATTTCAGCTTGCCGAGATCGAGGATCTTTACGACGGGCGGCACTGCATTGGGCGATATCTCGACCAGATCGAGCCCAGCCTCTTCGGCGAGCAGCAATGCGTCGTTGATGGAGACATCGCCGCGGTTCTGGCCTTCGGCGTCGATTAGCTGGACCCGGGGAACCCGGATGTCACGGTTGGAGCGCGGGCCTTCCTTGGTGGGCGCCGCTGCTTTGAAAGGTCTGCGAATGGTCGTGGTCTCCTTGAGCCGTTTCGTTAAGGGGTTCTTCAGTTCAGAATTGCGAACGCGCAATGTGGTGAGCGCGCGGTCGGAGTCAATAGCACAGCATTCTCAGGAAATCACCTGCTCGATGAATGCTCCTCTGCACCAAGCGAAGAAAGTAGCAGAGCACTTTTCGTTGAATGCCTTGCTGTGCCAAAAGACCGGCGTGAGGGAATACACCATGACCACCACCCCGATCTTTCTGGACGTCGACGGGACGAGCATCGCCGTCAGGCATGCGGCAGCTGCCGAGCCCGGCATCGTCTGGCTTGGCGGCTACAGATCCGACATGCTGGGCACTAAGGCCGAAGCCCTGTCGGAATGGGCGCTCGGGGAAGGCCGCGCCTTCCTGCGCCACGATTATTCCGGCCATGGCGAATCGAGTGGCGCCTTTGCCGACGGCACCATCTCGAAATGGCTGGACGAGAGCCTGGCCGTTTACCGTCGCTTCACCCAGGGCAGGCAAATCCTGGTCGGCTCGTCGATGGGTGCCTGGATCGCGCTGCGTATGGTGCAGGAATTGCGCAAGGCGGGCGAGAACAGTGTCGCCGGCCTTGTGCTGCTGGCCCCGGCGCCTGATTTCACGTTCGAACTGGTGGAGCCGGTGCTGACCGGGGCGCAGAAGCGCGACCTCAGAAAAAAGGGTTTTTTCGAAGAGCCGTCGGGTTATTCAGCCGAGCCTTACATCTACACGCGCGCTCTGATCGAGGACGGCCGCAGCAACCGGGTGATGACCGGGCCGATCGACACGCACTGCCCGGTCCACATCCTGCAAGGACTGGCCGATCCCGACGTGCCGTCGAGCCATGCGCTGAAGCTGGTCAGCCTGCTGCCGGCCGACGACGTCACGCTGTCGCTCATCCCCGACGGCGACCACCGCCTGTCGCGGCCTCAGGATCTCGACATGCTGGTGCGGGCGGTGGGCGCGATGGTGCGGCAGGCGGGATAAGGACATGCGCATTTCCATTCCGATGTCTGCCTTTGTGGCGGCGATCGTCGGCTTCGGCGGTACGCTGGCCATCGTCATCGCCGCCGCCAAGGCGGTCGGCGCAACGCAGGTTGAGACCGCAAGCTGGGTGGCGGCGCTTTGCCTGGCGATGGCGATCGAGAGCCTGTGGCTGTCCTGGCGCACAAAAATGCCGGTCATCACCGCATGGTCGACGCCAGGCGTGGCGCTGATCGCCGCATCGACCGGCTTTTCGATGGGCGAGGCGGTTGGCGCCTTCATCGTCACCGCGGTCCTGCTAATCACCACAGGCCTGTTCGGGCCGTTGACCAAGCTGATCGCCAGAATACCGGCTTCGGTCGCGTCCGGAATGCTGGCCGGCATCGTCGTCACCTTCGCCATCAATGCGGTGAAAACCGTTCCCGTCGACCCGTGGCTGATCCTGCCGCTGATTGCGGCGTTCTTCGTCATCCGCCTGTTCAACCCGGCGCTGTCGGTGCTGTTGGTGCTGATCGGCGGCGGTCTCGCCGCCTTCCTCACCGGCCGGGTCGGCGGTCTGCCGGCACCGGAACTCTCGAGCTTGACGCTGGTGATGCCGCAGTTCACCGCCACCGCGATCATCGGCCTCGCTTTGCCGCTCTACCTCGTCACCATGGCCTCGCAGAACCTGTCCGGCCTCGCCGTGCTGAGGGCAGCCGGCTATCATCCCGAACCCGGGCCGCTGATCGGCGTCACCGGCCTGTTTTCGCTGCTGACGGCGCCGTTCGGCGCCTCGACCACCAATCTGGCGGCGATCTCGGCGGCGATCTGCACCGGACCCGACGTGCATCCCGATCCAGCCGAGCGCTGGAAGACCGGGCCGTTCTACGCACTGGCCTATCTCGTCTTTGCCCTGTTCGGCGCGTCGCTGGTGGCGATCTTCGCCGTATTGCCGCCGAGCCTGATCGCGCTGGTCGCCGGCCTGGCGCTAATGGCACCGCTCGCCAATGCGCTGTCGATCGCCCTGAAAGACGAGGACGAGCGGATGGCCGCCACCGTCACCTTCGCGGTCACCGCGTCGGGGCTGACGTTATTCGGCGTCGGTGCGGCTTTCTGGGGGCTGATAGCGGGATTGGTCGTGCTTTTCCTCGAAAAGCTCAAAAAGCGATAATCATTTCAGCCGCTTGTCCGGTTTTGGCGGTTGCTGTCTTGAATCGCCGTTTTCTCCATCCCATTTCGATTCCACGCAGCCGGATTTGGCTGTCTCCAACTGAAGGATTGGGAGAAATGAACACATCTGCATTGATCCGTCCGGCCTGGACGCCGGCGACCATCGCGTTGATGGTGATCGGGTTCATGGTGTTCTGGCCGCTCGGCTTAGCCATGCTCGCCTACATCATCTGGGGCGACAGGCTCGACGGCTTCAAGCGTGACGTCAACCGCGCCACCGACGGCATCTTCGCCGGCTGCCGCCGCGGTTCCGACAAGGCCGCGCGCTGGAGTCATGGCTCCGCCCGCACCGGCAACGTCGCTTTCGACGACTGGCGCGAAAAGGAACTCGAGCGGCTTGCCGAGGAACGCCGCAAGCTCGACGAGATGCTGAGCGAGTTCGACGAATATGCCCGCGAATTGCGCCGCGCCAAGGACCAGGAAGAGTTCGACCGCTTCATGGCCAACCGCAACAAGTCGACATCACCCACGACCGGATCGACGACGAACAACAAACCCAGCGGCACGCTAGGCCTGCTCGACGAGTAAGGTCCCGTGCGCAGATAGATAATCCAACGGCGTCGCGTCAGCGGCGCCGTTTCTTTTTTGTTCTAGTCGTTTCCCTCGAATCACGTATCGTCCCGGAATGTCCTTCGGCTTCTTCCGCACCCCGACGAAACCCAAGCCCACGCCCGTCGTGGAGCGCGAGCATTGCGTTGCCGGCCGCACTCTGCCGCTCAAGATCGTCGAGAACGACCGGGCGCGGCGCCTGACGCTGCGCATCGATTCCGGCGGCCGCGGCCTGCGCATCACCGTGCCGCCGGGGCTGCGCCGCGGCGAGGTCGAAAAATTCCTCGACCGCCATCAGGACTGGCTGGAGCAAAGGCTGGCCAAAGTGCCCAATCGGCCGCAGGTGCGGCCCGGCATCAAGATACCGATGCGCGGCGTGCCGCATCGCATCGTCCATGAACCGTCGAAACGCGGCACCGTCACGCTGTCGCACGACGAGCGCGGGCCGCTGATGATCGTGCATGGCGAACGCGTGCATCTGCCGCGCCGCATCGCCGATTTCCTGAAGCGCGAGGCCAAGCGCGAGATCGAGGCGCTGGTGACCAAGCACTGTGCTGCGGTTGGCAAGCGCGCCAAGGCGATCCGCTTCAAGGATACGTCGAGCCGCTGGGGATCGTGCACGTCGGACGGCAATCTGTCGTTTTCCTGGCGCATCATGATGGCGCCGCGGCCGGTGATAAACTACCTCGTCGCGCATGAGGTGGCGCATCTCAAGGAGATGAACCACGGCCCGAAATTCTGGAAATTATGCGAGCAGCTTTGCCCGGACACTGACCGCTGCAAGGACTGGCTCAAGCGCAATGGCGGCGCGCTGCAGGCGATCGCGTTCGAGTAGTTGTCCGATCAATCGTCATTCGCCGCGTTCAACTCCTCCGGCCGCAACCCCTCATCGACATGGCGCGGCCAAGGCAGAAAATCCTGCTCGAAGGTCTCGTTGCTGAAATAGGCCAGCGCCCGGTGCGCCTCGGCGCCGTTGAAAGCCGCCTTGTCCATCAAATGAGCGATGACCTCATGGGCCTGTGCCAGCTTTTGCCTGAGTTCCGCGACGGTCTTTTCCGGCATGTCTTTGTTCTCCCGCCTTTGTGCCTGAGCAAGTAGCGCGTCGCGCTCTTATATTAGCAAGGTAGCGCGTTCCGCTCTTACATTAGCAAGGTAGCGCGTTCCGGGCTGGCGGCAAACAGGATGCTTTTTCTCGACTCTTTTGCCGTTTCGTGCCAATCCCGCGCCATGGCGCTCGACATCAAGATATGCGGGTTGAAGACCGACAAGGCACTGGCTGCGGCATTGGCCGGCGGCGCCAGCCATGTCGGCTTCATTTTCTTTGCCAAAAGCCCGCGCTATGTCGGGCCGGCGGAAGCCGGCCGCCTGCGCGAAGCGGCGCGCGGCAAGGCTAAGGCTGTTGCGGTGACGGTCGACGCCAGCGATATGTTCCTGGACGAGATCGTCGAAAAGATGCAGCCCGACATGCTGCAGCTTCACGGCGCCGAAACCCCCGGGCGGGTGGCCGAAGTGAAGGCGCGCTACGGCTTGCCGGTGATGAAGGCGCTGCCGGTCAGCGAGACTGCCGATCTCGAGCGGGTTAAACCCTTCATCGGCATTGCCGACCGTTTCCTGTTCGACGCCAAGCCGCCTAAGGGTTCGGAATTGCCGGGCGGCAACGGCCTTGCCTTCGACTGGCGCGTTCTGGCCGGCCTTGACGCCGGCGTTGATTACATGCTTTCCGGTGGGCTCAACGCCGGCAATATCGGCGACGCCCTTCGGCTGGCGAACCCGCCCGGAATAGATGTTTCCTCGGGCGTGGAGAGCGCACCGGGCGTCAAGGAACCGGCGCTGATCGAACAATTTTTCCGGGCCGTCGGGGCAGCACGCGACAACCGCGCCGCCTGACCACGCTTCAAACCACAGACCAGGAGATCGGCGATGGATAAGCCGGCGATACCGAATTCCTTCCGCACCGGCCCCGACGAGCAGGGCATGTTCGGCATTTTTGGCGGTCGTTTCGTTGCCGAAACGCTGATGCCCCTGATCCTCGAGCTGGAGCGGCACTGGAACGAGGTCAAGAACGACCCGGATTTCAAGGCCGAACTGACCGATCTCTCGACGCACTATGCCGGGCGGCCATCGAAGCTCTATTTCGCCGAAGGCCTTACCCGGCATCTTCGCGGGGTTTCCGCGGCTAAGGGCCTCGGGGGTGGCGCAAAAGTCTATTTCAAGCGCGAGGACCTGAACCACACCGGCTCGCACAAGATCAACAACTGCCTCGGCCAGATCCTGCTCGCCAAGCGCATGGGCAAGACGAGGATCATCGCCGAGACCGGTGCCGGCCAGCATGGCGTCGCTTCCGCTACAGTGGCGGCGCGCTTCGGGCTTCCCTGTATCGTCTATATGGGCGCGACCGACGTCGCCCGGCAAAGCCCCAACGTGTTTCGCATGAAGCTTCTGGGCGCCGAGGTGCGGCCGGTGACCGCCGGCCACGGCACGCTGAAGGACGCCATGAACGAGGCCCTGCGCGACTGGGTAACCAATGTCGAGGACACCTATTACCTGATCGGCACCGCCGCCGGCCCACATCCCTATCCGGAGCTGGTGCGCGACTTCCAGTCGGTGATCGGCACCGAGGCGCGCGCCCAGATCCTCGAGCAGGAAGGCCGGCTGCCGGACACGATCATCGCTTGTGTCGGCGGCGGTTCCAACGCCATCGGCCTGTTTCATCCCTTCCTCGACGATAGTGAGGTGCGCATCATCGGCGTCGAAGCCGGCGGTCGCGGCCTCGACGGCATCGAGCATTGCGCCTCGATGAGTGCCGGCGCGCCCGGCGTGCTGCATGGCAACCGTACCTACCTCCTGCAGAACGCCGACGGCCAGATCATGGACGGCCACTCGATCTCGGCGGGCCTTGACTATCCGGGCGTCGGGCCGGAGCATTCGTGGCTGCGCGATTCCGGCCGCGTCGACTATGTGCCGATCCTCGACGACGAGGCGCTGGAGGCGTTTCAGCTGACGACGCGCGTCGAGGGCATCATTCCGGCGCTGGAATCGGCCCATGCCATCGCGCAGGCGGTGAAGATCGTGCCTGATATGGACAAGGAACAGATCGTCATCGTCAACATGTCCGGCCGCGGCGACAAGGACGTGCACACAGTGGCCAATATGCTGGGCATGGAGATCTGATCATGGCCACCCGTATCGACCGCCGCATGGCAAAGCTGAAGGCCGAAGGTCGACCGGCACTCGTCACCTATTTCATGGGCGGCGACCCTGACTACGACACGTCCCTGTCGATCATGAAGGCGCTGCCCGGCGCCGGCAGCGACATCATCGAGCTCGGCATGCCGTTTTCCGATCCAATGGCCGACGGCCCGGCGATCCAGGCGGCCGGCCTGCGGGCGCTGAAGGGCGGCCAGACACTGGTCAAAACGCTGAAGATGGCCTCGGAATTCCGCGCCGGCGACAATGAAACGCCGATCGTGTTGATGGGCTATTACAATCCGATCTACATCTACGGCGTCGACCGCTTCCTGAAGGACGCGATTGCTAGCGGCATAGACGGGCTGATCGTTGTCGACCTGCCGCCGGAGATGGACGAGGAGCTTTGCATCCCGGCACTCAAGGCCGGCATCAATTTCATCCGGCTGGCGACGCCGACCACCGACGACAAGCGCCTGCCCAAGGTGCTGCAGAACACCTCCGGCTTCGTCTATTATGTGTCGATGACCGGTATCACCGGTTCGGCGCTGGCCGACACCGGCAAGGTGGCGGCGGCGGTCAAGCGCATCAAGAGCCATACCCACCTGCCGGTCTGCGTCGGCTTCGGCGTCAAGACCGCCGAGCAGGCGCGCACCATCGGCGCGTCAGCCGACGGCGTCGTCGTCGGAACCGCGATTGTCAATGCCGTCGCCAACGTGCTCGGGCCGAAGGGCGAAAAGACCGCCGATCCGGCCGAGGCCGTCGCCACGCTGGTCAGCGGGCTTTCGCAAGGAGTTCGCGCGGCTCGCCTTGCTGCCGCCGAATAATCTTGATCTTCTGGTTGGCCATGATCTTGCCGATAACCGGTTTCCACTTTTCGGGATCATGGTCTAACTCTTCGTAAGGACAGGAGCGAAGCGATGAACTGGATCACCAATTACGTCCGCCCGAAGATCAATTCGATGCTCGGCCGCCGCACCGACATGCCGGAAAACCTGTGGATCAAGGATCCCGAGACCGGCGAAATGGTGTTCCACAAGGATCTGGAGCAGAACCAGTTCGTCATCCCGTCCTCCGGCCACCATATGAAGATATCGGCCAAGGAACGGCTGAAATTCTTCCTCGACGACGGCAAATACGAGACGCTGGAAAACCCCAAGGTCGTTCAGGATCCGCTCAAGTTCCGCGATGAGAAGCGCTACCTAGACCGGCTGAAGGATGCCAAGGCCAAGACCGGCATGGAAGACGCCATCATCAATGCGCTGGGCACCGTCGAAGGTCTGCCGGTGGTGGTGACGGTGCAGGATTTTGCCTTCATGGGCGGCTCACTCGGCATGGCGGCCGGCGACGCCATCGTGCATGGCTTCGAGGTCGCCTTGCAGCGCAAGCGGCCGCTGATTCTGTTTGCGGCCTCCGGCGGCGCCCGTATGCAGGAAGGCATCCTGTCGCTGATGCAGTTGCCGCGGACCACGGTCGGCGTCGACAGGCTGAAGGAGGCCGGCCTGCCCTACATCGTCGTCCTGACCAACCCGACGACCGGCGGCGTCACCGCTTCCTACGCCATGCTGGGTGACGTGCATATTGCCGAGCCCGGCGCGCTGATCGGCTTTGCCGGCCCGCGCGTCATCGAGCAGACCATCCGCGAAAAGCTGCCCGACGGCTTCCAGCGCGCCGAATATCTGATGGAACACGGCATGGTCGACATGGTGGTGTCACGGCTGGAAATGCGTCAGACGATTGCGCGACTGTTGAGAATGCTGCTCAAGCTGCCGGAAGAGCAAAAACCGCAGGAGCCGGAAATCCTGCCGCCGTCGGTGATTCCGGCCGAAGCCCGGCCGCACGCCTGACGCGACATCACGCGGCGCGAGCGGCTGTTGTGTGCCGTTGCGCACGCGCCTAGGATTCTTCCATGACCACGCTTGCCGCCGACCGCGAAATCGAAAGCCTGATGGCGCTTCACCCGAAGGGCTTCGACCTTTCGCTCGACCGCATTTCGCGGCTGCTCGAGCGGCTCGGCAATCCGCAGGACCAGCTGCCGCCGGTCATCCACATCGCCGGCACCAACGGCAAGGGTTCCTGTGCTGCTTTTTCACGGGCGCTGCTCGAAGCCGCCGGCTACCGCGTCCACGTCCACACCTCGCCACATCTGGTGAACTGGCACGAGCGCTACCGGCTGGCCGCCGATGGCGGCGGCAAGCTGGTGGACGACAAGGTCTTCGCCGAAGCCATCGCCCGCGTCGCCAAAGCCAATCAAGGCCAGAAGATCACCGTCTTCGAAATCCTCACCGCCGTCACCTTCCTGCTGTTTTCCGAACATCCGGCCGATGCCGTCATCCTCGAGGTCGGCCTTGGCGGCCGCTTCGACGCCACCAATGTCATCGCCGAGCCGGCCGTGTCGGTGATCATGCCGGTCTCGCTCGACCACGAAGCCTATCTCGGCGACCGCGTCGAGCTGATCGCCGTCGAAAAGGCCGGCATCATCAAGCGCGGATGCCCGGTCGTCATCGGCGCGCAGGAAAGCGAGACGGCGCAGCAGGTGCTCATCGAAACCGCCGAGCGGCTCGACTGCCCCGCCTTCCTCTATGGCCAGGACTTCCTTGCCTATGAGGAAAACGGCCGCATGGTCTATCAGGACGAAGACGGATTGATGGACCTGCCGCCGCCGCGCCTGCCGGGACGCCACCAATTCGCCAATGCGGCGGCGGCGATCGCGGCGGTCAAGGCGGCGGGTTTCGAGATCAGCCACCGCGCCGCCGAGAAGGCGATGGCCAATGTTGCCTGGCCGGGCCGGATGCAGAAGCTGCCTCAGGGCCGGCTGAGCGAACTGGCGCCAAAGGGCGCCGACATCTGGCTCGACGGCGGCCACAATCCCGGCGCCGGCGTGGTCGTCGCCGAGGCGCTGGCCGAGCAGGAGGAAAAGAACCCGCGGCCCCTGTTCCTGATCTCGGGCATGATCAACACCAAGGACCAGAGCGGCTATTTCCGCGCCTTCAAAGGGCTGGTCCGGCATGTCTACACCGTGCCGGTGAGCCTGAGCGACGCCGGCGTGCCGAACGACGAACTGGCGACCCGCGCCATCGAGGCCGGCCTGTCGGCCGAACCGGTCAGTTCCGTCGCCAATGCGCTGATGCTGCTGCGCGACACATGGGACGGACCGCCGCCACGCATCCTGATCGGCGGATCGCTCTACCTGGCCGGCGCGGTATTGGCCGAAAACGGCACGCCGCCGGTTTGAGGCGTGCTTCACCCGGGAACACTTACGAGACCACCGCGAGGAGGCAATCATGATCAAGGTAAAGCAGCTCGCTCACGTTTGCATTTTCGCGAATGACCTGGAGATGACGCGAAGCTTCTATCGAGACGTCCTCGGCATGGATACGCAGTTCAATTTTCTGCGCGACGGGAAGATTTTCGGCTTCTACCTCAATTGCGGCAGCCGTAGCCATGTCGAGGTGTTCCAGAAAGACGGCGCCAGCTATAGCGACTTGAACCAGATCAACCACTTCTGCCTCGAAGTGGAAAACATCGACGCCGCGATCGCCCATCTGAGGTCAAAGGGGGTTGATATCACTTCCAAGAAACGCGCGTGCGATGACACCTACCAGGCTTGGATCCGCGACCCCAACGGCGTGAAGATAGAACTGTTCGAATACACTGAGAAAAGCGCACAATTCGTCGGTGGCGATCGTATCGCGGATTGGTGATCGCGCCTCGCGGACAATTGTAGCGGCGCAGCCTATGGTCGGTGGACTTACTTCAGCTCGACCTCGATGAAGGCGAATTCGCCATCGTTTGTGCTGATGACGTCATGTTCGACGCCCTCGTTGCGGAAATACGGCGAGCCCTTCTTCATCTCGGCGAAGGATTCGCCATCCTTGGTCAGGAGCTTCACCTTGCCGTCGGTCAGCGGCACGATCACATAGTCGTGGCCATGGCGGTGCCAGCCGGTGTTGTCGCCGGGAGCGAAGCGGTATTCGGTGACGATGACGCGCTCATTATCGATGAAGACGGTGGCCTTGGCGGATCCGGTCATATCGCTTCTCCTGCTTTAAGCCAGACAAGAGCATGAGACGGCAAGTGGCGAGTGCCAGATCTGCGGATCGGTGACGCCACAAGAAAGCCCGGCGCGAGGCCGGGCCTTTCTGCAAAATATTGATCGGATCAGGCGAGGCTGCCGTTGATCCAGTGCGACAATGCCGTTTTCGGCGCAGCACCGACCTTCATGTCGGCGACTTCGCCGCCCTTGAAGATCATCAGCGTCGGGATCGAGCGCACGCCGAACTGCGCGGCCAGCTCAGGATTCTCGTCGATGTTGAGCTTGGCGATCTTTATCTTGCTGCCGAGTTCGATGGCAATGTCCTCAAGCGCCGGGGCGATCATCTTGCACGGGCCGCACCATTCCGCCCAGAAATCGACCACGACCGGCTCCTTGGCGTTGAGCACGTCGGCCTGGAAATTGCTCTTGTCGACCTTGACGGTAGCCATGCTGAGATCCTTTCGATTTGTTCGTCGCACCAAATGTGGTGGTGATCGCGTCCGTGTTCAAGCAAGTCTTGTGTCACGCTCCCGTGAGTCTAGCAAGCGCGTCGTCCATGGCCGCCGCCGGCAGCTCGATCAGCCGCGGCGCCTCGGTAAACAGCAGCGCCGCCGAGACCTCGCGTCCCGGATAGAGCGGCTGAAGCAGCGCGCGATAGAGTGCGAGCTGCAAAACATAGGCTTGCGGCACTTCGGCGAGCGTAGCCGGCGCTGGCCGATTGGTCTTGTAGTCGACGATCGAAACCTTGTCCGGCGTTACTGCCAGCCGGTCGATCTTGCCGGAAATCGAGCGCAGTTTGCCCCTCACTCCCAGGCTGCCCATGATGGCGACTTCAGCGCGCGAGTTTGGCGCAAACAGCGGCGCGAAGCGGCTGTCGGCAAGAATTCTGAAAACGCCAGCCAAGGCCTTGTCGCGCTCGTCGTCGGGCCATCCCGCGCCGGCTCTTGCCAGATAGCGTTCAGCGGCATCCTGGCGTTTTCCCTCGGCGATGCCGGGTAGCATCTGCAGCAATTTGTGCAGCGCCAGCCCGCGCATGACGGCAAAGCCGGGCTCGGCGTCGGCATCCAGTACCGGCGAACGCGTGTCGGCCACCGCTTGCCGCGCCTCGTCGATCAGCACCGAGGCGCCGGACGGCGAGAGCGGCCGCGGCAATTCCTCGAAGGGCGGCAGAGGCTGGAACAGGGTTTCCGGCAATGGCGCAAAGCGTTCCGCCTGTCGTGCCTCACCCACTGCCGCCGACGGCATGGGCGGCAGCTTCGTCACCTGGAAACGATGCACGGTCTCGCCAGCGGCGGGATGCCGGCGTTCTTCGCTCTCCGCGGCACCGACCAGTGCGCGGCTGACGATCGAATGCCAGGTGCCGGTATTCGGCGCCCGCTTGCCATGGTAGCCGCAGACGATCAGCCGATCCTCGGCGCGGGTCATGCCGACATAGAGCAGCCGGCGGTATTCGTCGTCGGCGAGCTCGCGGGCGCGGGCCGATGCCGCGCGTGAAAACCCATTGGCGACATCGCTGGCGGAACGCCAGAGATAGCCCTTGCCCTCCCAGCAGTCGCCCGAGCCTTCGAACGGCATCAATCTCGGCAGATGCTGGTCGCTGAACGGCGCGGAACCGCCATCGACGAGGAACACCACCGGCGCTTCCAGGCCTTTGGCGGCATGCACGGTCATGACGCGAACCTCGTCGCGGGTCTGGTCCATTTCGCGCTTGATCTCGGGGCCGGCGTTTTCCAATGTCGACAGGAAGGATTCCAGTCCCGGCAGGCCGGTCCGCTCCTCGGCCAGGCAGAAATTCAGGAATTCGTCGAGGATATCGCCGGCCTCCGGCCCGAGCCGCGCGATCATCTTCTTGCGCAGGCCGTCGCGGGCGAGTGCTGCGGCATAGAATTCGAACACCTGATTGAACGCGGCTTCGTTCGACCATGTGTCGAGCCGGCTGACGACGGCGGCCAACGCCTCGCTTTCGCCGGCATGCCGGCGCAGCGAGGCGATCAGCGAGACGCCCGACGGCCTCTCGGCAGCAAGCGCGAAAAGCTGCTCTTCCGAGACATCGAAGATCGGGCTGCGCAGCACGGCAGCGAGCGACAGATCGTCCTCGGGCTGGATGAGAAAATGGCCAAGTGCGATCAGGTCTTTCACCGCGATGTGGCCGGGCAGGCTGAGCCGATCGGCGCCGGCCACCGGAATGTCGCGGCGCTTCAGCGCCCGCGTTAGCGCATGGACGAAGCGATCGCGCTTGCGCACCAGCACCAGCACGTCGCCGGGGCGGAGTTTCTTGCCGCGGCCTTCGATGACCTCGCCGCTGCCAATCCAGCCGGCAATGGTTGCGGCGACGTTTTCAGCGACGCGGACTGCCGGCGCGTGGGCATGGTCGACCGCTTGCGTCCAATCGTCTGGTTCGTCGACGACGTCGGCGCCGATCGACGGCCAGACCTCGACATAACCCGGCGCATCGGTACGGATCGCCTTGTGGTCGAGCGGATCGGGATCATGGCTGATGCCGCGCCGCACGTTCGGGTCGGCAAAGACACGATCCACCGCCGCAAGCACGTCGTCGGTCGAGCGAAACGACCAGGTCAGCTTGAGATCGGCGAAGGCCGCATCGGCCGATCTAACTTTGCCGGCAAACAAAAGCCGGCTGTCGGCAAAGGAATCCGGGGCGGCTCCCTGGAAGGAATAGATCGACTGCTTTTCGTCGCCGACCGCAAAGATGGTGCGGTGGACGGCGTCGCGTGCGCCGAGCCCGGCAAAGAACTCCTCCGCCAGCCGCTTGACCACCTCCCACTGGTCGGGACTGGTGTCCTGCGCCTCGTCGAGGAGGATGTGGTCGATGCCCTGGTCGAGCTTGTATTGCACCCATGGGCCGGCGTCGGGCCGCGCCAGTAAATTGACCGTGCGGGTGATCAGGTCGTTGAAGTCGAGGAAGCCGCGGGCGCGCTTCAATTGCTCGTAGCGGGCGATCAGCCAGTCGGCGATGGTCAGTGCGGCACGCGTGCCTTCCAGCATTCTGAACAAGGCCAGCCGGTCGGAGATTTCGAGAATGGCGTCGACCGCCGCCAGATAACGTTCGGCAAGATCGGGCAGCCGGTCAAGCAATGCCCTTTTAAACGTCTTTGCCGGATCGTAAGGCTCGCCGTCGGCCCTCAGGAAAGCCTTGGAGAGCAGATTCAGGCGGCGGACCGGATGCTCCTCGGCGAAGGCAAGACGGGCGTATGGCAGCAGATTGTTCAGCACGATGCGCGCATCGGCGGCCTCAGCCGACCGTGAAAAAGTGACGAGATAATCCGGCAGGAAGCCGGGCAGCGGCCAGACGGAGGCGGCTATGCCTTCGGCGGTCTGGCCGGCGCGAAACTGAAACTCATCGAACAGCGCCTGAAAACTATCGCCGCCGGCCGCGGCGATGAAGGCGCGCAAACCATCGCGCTTGCGCACGATCTCGGCCAGCAGTGCGTCAAGCCCATGTTCGCCACCGCGCTCCAGCACGGTGGCGAAGGCCTCGGCCAATGCCGCATCGCCTGCAACGCCGCCCGAAATCATGTCGCGGCGGGCGGCGGCAAACAGCGAAGCCTCCATTTGCGGATCGAGCATTTCGAAATGCGCCGGGATATTGGCTTCCAGCGGGAACTGATGCAGCACCGATTCGCAGAAGGCGTGGATGGTCTGGATCTTCAGCCCGCCCGGGGTTTCCAGCGCCTCGGCAAACAACCGCCGCGCCCGGCGCATGGTTTCGCGGTCGGGCTGGCGCCCGTCCAGCGCCTCTATCCGTGTCGAGAGCTCGGCATCGCCCAGGGCCGTCCATTGCGACAGGGTCGAAAACACCCGGTTGGACATGTTGGCGGCGGCGGCACGCGTATAGGTCAGGCACAGGATCTTGGACGGATGGGTGCCGCGCAGCAGAAGCCGGATGACGCGCTGGGCGAGTACATGGGTCTTGCCCGATCCGGCATTGGCCGACACCCAGGCGGAATTATGCGGATCGGAGGCGCTTGCCTGGCTGGCGGCGGTGTCGCTTGGAATGGGGTAGGCCTTTTTCATACCTCCCCTCCCTCGTCGTCGGCATCGCCGCCGGCCGACCACTCGAGCACGCGGGCGAGATGATCATAGTCGCCGTCGGTCTCGCCCTCGCGGAACGGCAGCGCCCGCGACAGATAGCCGGTCGCCGGGTCGGCGTAGTGGATCAGCAGTTTTTCCAGCCGCGCCCACGCCTCTTCGGCGAGATCGGCGGCGGTTCGCGGCTTGCGGTTGTATTCGAGGATCGATTCTTCGAACACCTCGCCATTCGGCTTCAGCCGCACGAAGGCCAGTTGCGACGGCTCGCGTGCGCCAAGCTCCTTGAAGGCGCCGCGACGCAGCAGCGCGCCCTCCAGCGCCAGTTGCGGCGCGAGCAGCGTGTGCGCCTGTGCTTTGGATGGCGACGAGCCGGTCTTGTAATCGAGAATGTCGGCCATTCCGCCAGCCAGCAGATCGATGCGATCGGCAGAGCCGGACAGGGTCACGCCGGATCGGCCGACACCGGTCTTTTCGGCGCGTTCCTCGGCGTGCCGCCGTGCCACGGCTGCGGCCCGGCCGCGCTCCCATTCGATGATGCCGGCGGCAAGCTTTTCGAAGCGTGGCCACCACACCGCCTCGACATCGGCCGGCAGAGCCGCCTCGGCAAAGCAGGAGCGGCCGGCGGCGATGAGCCCGTCCAGCGCCTCCGGCGCGCGCGGATCGGCCACCGTCCGCGAGAACAAGTGCAGAATAGCGTGAAACAGCGTGCCGCGCTCGGCGGCGCCCGGATCGCGAATGACCGGATCGAGCGGCATCAGGCCGAGTATCCTTCTGGCATAGACCGCATAGGGATCGCGACGTAGCGTTTCGATCTCGGTGACCGAGAGGTGGTGCGGCCGTGCGGCGAGCGGCGGTTTCGGCTGCGGCCGCGGCGCAAAGTCCTGCTTTTCGCCGGCATCGAGCGCACGCGCCCAGGCAAGCAGTTCGTCGCCGCGCCGGCGAAGTGCCGCGGCATGATCCTCGCCGACGAAGGTAAGGATGCGCTGCAGCCAGCGCGAAGGTACCGACGGTGCGTCGCCGGAGCGGGCGGAGCGAGCCAGCACCACTTTTTTGGCGCCCATGGCCATCTGGAAATCATGGGCGGCAAGGCCGATGCGCCGCTCCGGCGGTTCAAGATCGATGCCGGTCTTCATCAGCCGCGACATGAAGCGGTCACTCTCCGGCTTGCGCGGCCACACGCCTTCGTTGAGCCCGCCGACGACCAGCGTATCGACGTCCTGAAGCCGCGCTTCCAGCACACCCCAGATGGCGATGTTCCTGTCGGTGCCCTGCGCCGGCTTGACCGTCTCGGGCGCGATCAGCGCCTCCATCACGTCAGGCCATTCGTCAGCGGCGAAGGAGAACGACACCGAGGCCGCGACCAGACCGCGCAAGAGCTCGGCAAGCTTTTCGCCGGCATCGCCGGCATAGAGTTCGCTCAGGCTGCCGTCGGCGGCGCGTCCGAGGCTTTCGAGCACGCCGACACTGGCGCGCACAAGCGTGGCAAGATCGGCATTCTCCTCGCCGCGAAAGGCAACCAGCGGCGCCAGCGCAGCCGTTAGCCGGATCAGCAGGTCGCGGGCCTGCTCAATGCGCCTGACCGAGAGGCGCGATCGCCAGAAAGGCGGGCGGCGATTGCCACCGCCGTCGAATTCGAGGAGCCGGGCATCGAAGAGTTGCGGCAGCGACGCCACGTCCGGACGACCGGTGCCGCCGCGCAGCGCCACGAGTTCGACTATCTCGGCCGCATGGCGCACGCTTGCCCGCTCCAGGCCGAGGCCAAGCAGGGGATGCTTGAGCAGCGACAGTAGGGCGACCGGGTCGCCCGGGCGGAAGGCTGCCTGAAGCGCCAGCCTGAGCAGGCTGGCGGCTGGCGTGTTGATGAGCAGCGTGCCGCCGGAATCGTCGGCGGCAACGCCGAAGCGCAACAGCTCGACTGAGACGCGCCGCGCCAGTGCGCGGTCGCCGGTGACGAGTGCTGCGCGCTGGCCGGGCCGCTCGACGGCCTGTTTGAGCGCGACGGCGATCGCTACGGCTTCGTCGCGTTCGCTGGCGGCTTCGAGAAGCGTCACATCGGCGAAGGCCTCGGCAATATCGCCGGCCGTAAAGCGGGCGCGCGTCTCGGCCCACAGCTCGGTGGTCTCCGCCGGGCGCAGCGCTTCGCCGACGAGTGCGGCGCGCAGTGCAAGCGGCCGCGGCGCAACAGCGAGTTCCCCGACATCGGCGCGCGGCACGCCGATCTTGCCGATCAACTTTGCCAGGCCGTATTGCGGGTGGCCAAGCAGGGCCGGGCGCGCGCCAAGTGCACTGATGGCGGCAAAGGACGGCTCGTCCAGCGCCCGGTCGAGCCCGGGCAGCACAACGGCGCCATTGGGCAGACCGGCGATCACGGCAAGCAGCTCGGCCGTGGCGGGAATGGAGCCGGTGGAACCGGCGGCGATCACCGGTCCGGCCGGCGGATTACGCTTCAGCCGCGCCGCCTCCAGCCTTATCAGGGCATTACGATGCGCGGCCGGATTGGAGCGATGGCGTTCCTCGAGCAGCTTCGGCCAGTTCTCGGTCACGATGGTCAGGAAATCGAGCGTCACCTGCCACCAGCCTGCAAGATTGCCGGTCACAAGGTCGGCGAGCCTTGCCCAATCCGTGCCTTCGGTCTCGATCTCATCCATCAGGCGTGCAAGGTCGCGCGCCAGCCAGATGGCGTCGGCGGCGGAGGCCGGGATGACGATCTCCTCGTCGAACAATGCCGCGACATGCGCCGGCAGGCGGCGTTTCCACGCCCGCACCAGTGGCGCAAGCAGCAACAGGCGCTCTACCGCGGCGATCGGCGGCGCAAGGTCGATGGCGGCCGAAGCTCCCGCCTCGAAGGCGGCTTCATCTTCATCGAACTCACCAAGCGGGCGGATGACCGGCAGGATCGCCGAGCGGCTTCCGGAGCGCGAGAGAGCATCGACGAAGACGCCGCGAAGCGCCCGCGCCGCACGGCGCGTCGGCACATAGATGGTGAGATCGGCCAGCACCAGCGGATCGCCATCATAGGCAAAGCCGGGAACCAGGCGCCCTGCAAGCAGCGCCTCGGCCAGCGTCGGCAGGAACGGCGCTCCGGGCGGGATCGAGAAAACGCGGCGGGAGCCGCTCATTTCGACTCGGTAAGAGCGCCGGGTGCCTCAGCAACAGCATCGGGCGTGCCGGCAAGCGCAGCGGCGACCGCTGCTTCCGCCCGCGGGATCGCGTCCGGTGTGCCGACAGTGATCCAGTGACCCTGCATCTTCATGCCGAACAGGCGGCCGGCGGCGATTGCCGCATCGAAATAGGCGTTGAGCGACAGCGGGCCGCCCGGCGCATCCTTGAAGATGCGCGGATGGACGATTGCTGCGCCGGCATAGATCAGGCCGGCCGGATCGTTGTTCGCACGCCGCAAGGCGCCATCCGGCGCCATCAGGAAATCGGTGCCGCCGCTATGCCCGGTTGCCGACTGGAGATCCGCAAGCATCAGCAGAATGTCCATTGTCGCGCCCTCCCATGCAAGGGCAAGTCGCCTGAGATTGGAAACGCCGCTGTCGATCCAGAAGGTGTCCGCGTTAAGCACATAGAAGGGCGCCCCTAACCTGGGCAATGCCTTGACGATACCGCCGGCAGAGTCGAGCAGGCCGGTGCTCTCATCCGAGATGACGATTCTCGGCGCACTGCGGCGGGCTACATGGTCCACGATCTGTTGCGGCAGGTAATGGACGTTAACGACGGCCTTGGCGACGCCGGCTTCGGCTAGGCAGTCCAGCCCCCAGTCGAGCAATGTCTTGCCGGCGATCTTGACCAGCGGCTTCGGCATTGTCTCGGTGATCGGCCGCATGCGCTTGCCGAGCCCGGCGGCGAGCACCATGGCGGTCGTCGGCATCGGCTGCTCATCCGACGCCTTCAGGCCCAAATCCTTAGCCGTCAAATCGAGCGTTCCTCCAGCAAGCCGTGGGCGATGTAGAAATCCTGCAGCCCGGCCAGCGCCGGATGCGCCAGCGCCCGGCGAAGATAATCGCGGATGCGCGGCAGATGCTTCAGATAATAAGGCTTGCCGTCACGTTTTTCGAGCCGCACGAAAATGCCGAGGATCTTGGAATTGCGCTGTGCGGCCATGATTGCATAGGTTTCGCGGAATTCGTTCTCGTCGAAGGCGCCGGCGGCGCGGCGCGCGGCGATGTAGGCGGCGAGCGTGTGCTTTTCGATTTCGGGTGAAATGGTGACGCGCGCGTCCATGGCGAGCGACGCGACGTCGTAGGCGGACGGTCCGATCAGCGCGTCCTGGACATCGACGACGCCGAGGCGATCGTGACCGGAACGGTCAGCGCGCCAGATCAGGTTGGGCGAATGGAAGTCGCGCAACATAAGCGTGTATTCGCGCCCTTCGAGCCGATCGAGCACCGCATTCCATTCGCTGCGGTAACCGGCGCGCAGCGCCTCGCTTGGCGGAGCGCCTGATATCGCCGGGACATACCAGTCGACCAGCAATTCGGCCTCGATCATCATGGCGTCGCGGTCGAAAGGCGGCACCTCGTGGAAGACGCCGGGGCCGGCCGGCATGCGGGCCGGCCATGTTTTGCCGTGCATCATGGCAAGCAGTTCGGCCGCCGCCGCATAACGCTCGGCCACCGCCTGGCCGCGCTTGTCCAGAAACCCTTGGGAACCGAGATGTTCCAGCAGGAGAAAACCCTGGTCGAGGTCCTGGTCATGGATTTCCGGGACGCTGACGCCGCCGGCCCGCAAGGCCCGGTCGATGGCCACGAAAGCCGAAACGGATTGCGCGGTGTGGGCGATTTCGGCATAGGGTTTGCCGTCGCGGACTGGCGGCCCGAGCACCAGCCTTGGCGAGTTCATCAGCACGCGCGGCGGAAAGCCGGCGAGCGTGACGATCTCGTAGGAGCGAGCCGAGGCATCACCGATGAAATATCGT
The DNA here is from genome assembly GCF_040317925.1 of Mesorhizobium sp. M1348. Classification (NCBI taxonomy): domain Bacteria; kingdom Pseudomonadati; phylum Pseudomonadota; class Alphaproteobacteria; order Hyphomicrobiales; family Phyllobacteriaceae; genus Mesorhizobium; species Mesorhizobium sp. M1348. Next base: position 35,671 of record NZ_JAMYLH010000003.1, read on the forward strand.
CGCTGCGCTTCGCCCCAGCCGGCCTGCCCGAGAAAATCGCGCATTGCCAGCGATCGCGCCGCGCGCTCGAAGGCGGCACCCTCTCCCGATAGTCTCACCAGTCGGCCGTCGCCCTGCTGGAGAAGTTCGACCAGCACCGACGTATCCGGCAAATATGCCTCTGCCCGCTCCGGCCATTCGACCAGCGCAGCGCCTTGCGTCAGGGCCTCGTCAAAACCCAGCTCGTCCAGCTCGGATGCGGTGCCCAAGCGGTAGAGATCGAAATGATGGACCGGCACGCGTGTGTCGTAGCTCTGGACCAGCGTGAAGGTCGGGCTCGGCACGTCGAGGCTCGCATCGTCGGCCAGTGCCCTGATCAGCGCCCGTGCCAAGGTCGATTTGCCGGCGCCGAGATCGCCCTTGAGAGCGAGCACGTCGCCAATGCGCAGCGACATGGCGAGATCCTCGCCGAGCCTTGCCGTCGCAGCCTCGTCGGCGAGAAAACGGTCCAGCACCAATACCGCCATCGAACGCGCTACTCGGCCGCGGCGCGGATGCCGGACGGCGTGTCGGGAAAGGCGCAAACAACCGTGGTGCCCTTATCCCTGCCGGTCTCGATGCGGACGCTGCCGCCATGCAGTTCGACAAAGCTCTTGACGATCGACAGGCCGAGCCCGGCGCCACGGCGGCGGCCGCCATTGGTGCGCGGCTCGAAGCGCCGGAACACGGAGTCAAGCAGGTCCGGCGGCATGCCGGGACCGTCATCGTGAACGGAAAATTCCACGCCGTTGGCAAGCTGGCGGCAGGCGAGCGTTATGGTGCTCGCCTCCGGCGCGTAATTGGCCGCATTGCTAAGCAGATTGTAGAGTATCTGACGGACGCGGATCTCGTCGCCATGGAAGGTTTTCGGCGCGGCAGCCGCGTCGATCCTAAGCTTGATCGCATGTTCCTCCAGCCGGTCGGCGACCAGTTCGGCGGCGGCCGTAATGGTTCGATCGATGTGAACTTCGGAAATGTCGAGTTCCATGATGCCGGCATCCACCGTCGCCAGATCGAGGATGTCGTTGACGATGGTGAGAAGGACCGAGGAGGACGAGCCGACATGCCCGATATATTCGCGTTGCTTCTGGTTCAACGGACCAGTCGACGGCAGTGAAAGAAGCTCGGTAAAGCCGATGATGTTGGTGAGCGGCGAGCGCAGCTCATAGGAGACGTGCTGCACGAATTCGTTCTTGATCTGGTCGGACTTTTGCAGCGCCTCATTCTTGTCCTTCAGTGCCCGCTCGACATTGACGCTGTCGGTAACGTCGACAAAGGTCATCATCACCTGGCCGTTGGGCAAAGGGATGACGGCGTAGCGCAAAACGGTGCCGTTGTTCAATTCGGTCTGGCCGTGGCGGTCGCGGCGCTCGTCGTCGAAGCCGGTGATGGCGGCAACGAACCCGCCCCAAGGACTGTCGACGGCACGGCGGTCGCAAAGGTCGCGGATCGTCGAGACATGGACGTTGGGTTTTGAGGCATCGGCATCCAGCCCCCACAGTGCCGCGAAGGCCGGGTTGGACAATCTCAGCCTGCCGTCGGGACCGAACACAGCGACGCCTTCGGCAAGGTTGTCGAGCGTCTCGCCCTGAACCCGGACGGCGGTCTGGTAGCGGCTTTCAAGGTCCATCTTCTCGGTCAGGTTCTCGAACACCCAGGTGACGCCGCCCTTGGGCTGCGGATTGGCGATGACGCGAATGGTCTTGCCGTCCGGCAGATGCCACCAATGCTCCTGCGATTCAACCGCGCGGTAAGCGCCGAGCAAGCTCTCTTTCCAGCGCCGCCATTCGGGCTGCTCGGCAATCTTGCCTTCGCTGCGCAGGCGGTCGAGCAGCAAGGCGTTGTCCGGCGCGCTGTGCAGGAAGCCACTGTCGAGGCCCCATAGCTTCTGGAACGCCTGATTGAAAAACCGCAATTTCTCGTCGGTATCGAAAATCGCCACGGCGGTGTTGAGCTGATCGAGCGTATCGGCGTGGCTCTGCACGGTCCGCTCATACTCGCCGCGAATGGCCTCGATGGCACTGATGTCGCAGGCAAGACCAGCCGAACCATCCGCCCCGGCAAAGTCGGTCACGGCAAACATACGGCGGTCGCCTTCGATCACAGTGGAGAGCGCCTGTTCGAAGACGGGGTGCGACTTGTGCTGCGCAGCAATCGTGTCGCGCGCCTGGCCGCCGAGGAATTCCTTGCCGTCACGAACCGCCGCTTCGGCATTCTCCGCCTCGACCGCTTCGGCATAGGCCCGGTTGACCCATTTCAGCCGCCCGTCGACGGTGCGCAGCCATGATGGCATCTTGAGCGCATCCAGAAGGCCGATCAGCGTCTCATGGTCGGCGGCTAAGCGCTGGTTCTCGATCTTCAGCCTGGCCTGGCTTCGCTGTGTCTCCGACAGCGAGACGAAGCGAACCAATACATGCGCCGCACTCTTGCGGCCGTGAACCTCGAGCGGCTGGCCGGCCTGCGATTCGATGACCAGATCGAAGGGCTTTGCCTTGTCCCGCAGCGCTGCGACGGCATGTTCGAGTGCGGCCGCCGAACGCGGCATCAGCCAGCGTCCGAAAGCCAGGAAGGCCGCCCGGTCCTCCGGCGCGCCGCTCTCGATCGGCAATGTCCCGACAAGCTCTGGTTTCTTGTTCTCGGCGGCCCATACGACCACGCGCTGATCGCGGGAATGGAGCAGCGCCTCCGAGCGCTGCAGCGCGGCATTAACGTCAGCGATGCGGGTCCTGAGCTCGGCATTTTCCGCCGAGGTGCGCGCCCTTTCGCGGATCAGAAAGATGGCTGACAGCAATGCCGCCCCCATGACGCCGACGAACATGGCGAGTTGCATGACCTCGACCGTGCTGACCGACAGCCCGGCCTTTTGCGCCACGCGGGTTTGGGCATGTGCAGTAAAGCCAAGCAGCGGACCAACCAGCGCGGAAGAAGCAAGCAGCACCCCGACACGGCTGCCGGCACGCCATAAAAGGCTGCCGCCTCTGGCAGCGGAGCCCGTGATCGAATCGTTATGGCCGCCGGAAACGGCCTGTCCCGCGCAAGGCGGGTTATCCCCCGGCATGTCTTGGTCCTCTTCGCCGCCTGAATGCAAGACCGCCCTGATGCGTGCGCCCGGGCCTCGTCCCCGGACCGCGAATCAGCACCATAGCGCTTGCGCGAATCGGCGTGAAGAATCAATCAGCGCAAAAATAAAGCCGGGCGAAAAGTCAATCGCCCGGCTTCAATATCTAGTGGTAAGTTTCGCCGTGGTTAATAGCGGTAGTGTTCCGGCTTGAACGGTCCCTGCGGAGTGACGCCGATATAGGCGGCCTGTTCGCCGGACAGTTCGGTCAGGCGGGCACCGAGCTTGTCGAGATGCAGGCGCGCGACCTTTTCGTCGAGATGCTTCGGCAGGACATAGACCTGGTTTTCGTACTGACCGGGCTTGGTGTACAGCTCGATCTGGGCCAACACCTGGTTGGTGAAGGACGCCGACATGACGAAGCTCGGGTGGCCGGTGGCGTTGCCGAGGTTGAGCAGACGGCCTTCCGACAAAAGGATCATCCGCTTGCCGTCCGGGAAGGTGATCATATCCACCTGCGGCTTGATGTTGGTCCATTTCAGGTTGCGCAGCGACGCCACCTGGATCTCGTTGTCGAAGTGACCGATGTTGCCGACGATCACCATGTCCTTCATCAGGCGCATGTGGTCGAGGGTAACGACGTCCTTGTTGCCGGTGGTGGTGATGACGATGTCGGCCGTCGGCGCCGCGTCTTCGAGCGTGACCACCTCGAAACCATCCATCGCCGCCTGCAGCGCGCAGATCGGATCGACCTCGGTGACCTTGACGCGGGCGCCGGCGCCCTTGAGCGAAGCCGACGAGCCCTTGCCGACGTCGCCATAGCCGCAGACGACCGCGACCTTGCCGGCAATCATCGTGTCGGTGCCGCGGCGAATGCCGTCGACAAGCGATTCCTTGCAGCCATATTTGTTGTCGAATTTCGACTTGGTGACGGAATCATTGACGTTGATCGCCGGGAACGGCAGCAGGCCTTTTTTCTGCAACTGATAGAGCCGGTTGACGCCGGTCGTCGTCTCTTCGGTGACGCCGCGGATCGCTTCCTTCTGCTTGGTGAAGAAGCCGGGCGATGCCTGCATGCGCTTCTTGATCTGGGCAAACAGGATTTCTTCCTCTTCGCTGCCCGGATTGGACAGCACATCCTCGCCGGCCTCGGCGCGGGCGCCGATCAGGATGTACATGGTGGCATCGCCACCGTCGTCGAGGATCATGTTGGAGGTGCCGCCATCGGCCCACTGGAAGATCTTGTCGGTGTAGACCCAATAGTCCTCCAGCGTCTCGCCCTTGACGGCAAACACCGGAATTCCGGCCTCGGCAATGGCCGCGGCAGCGTGGTCCTGGGTCGAGAAGATGTTGCAGGAAGCCCAGCGGATATCGGCGCCGAGCGCCTTAAGCGTTTCGATCAGCACCGCCGTCTGGATGGTCATGTGCAGCGAGCCGGTGATACGCGCGCCCCTGAGCGGCTTCTTGTCGCCGAATTCCTCGCGGCAGGCCATCAGGCCCGGCATTTCGGTTTCGGCGATCTCGATCTCCTTGCGGCCCCAGCCGGCAAGCGCGATGTCTGCGACCACATAGTCCTTGCTACCCGTCATGGCAGTGCTCCGATGCGAATTGATTGCGGGACGCGCCCGCCCCGAAGGCGTGCCGGAGGGCGCGAGTTGCCGGCCTGACTAGCAGATCGAGAGTCGGACGACAATGGGATATAAAGAAATCTTTATCCGTGCATGTCTTAAGCGGCGACCAACACGTCAGCATTCCTCGCCAAAACGGGAAGCAACCAGTTGCTCCAGCGCATCGATGACCTCTTCGGCCTCCGGGCCGGTGGCGGTGACGCGGATCGAATAACCGGGGCTCGCCGCCAGCATCATCAGGCCCATGATCGAGGTGCCGCCGACCTTGACCCCGTCCTTCTCGACCTGGACCGTGGCGTTGAAGCCGCTGGCAATTTGAACGAACTTGGCAGAGGCGCGCGCGTGCAGGCCGCGCTGGTTGACGATCGGAAAGTCGCGAACGATCTTGTCCTTTTCCGGCAACAGCGCACTCATTTACTGCTCAGGAGCTGACTGGCGACGTTGATGTATTTGCGGCCGGCAGCCTGCGCCTCATCCAGCGCGGCCGTCATGTTGTCGCCTTTGCGCACGCTGGACAGCTTGATCAGCATCGGCAGGTTCATGCCGGCAATGACCTCGATACGGCCGGATTCCATCACTGAAATGGCGAGGTTGGAGGGCGTGCCGCCGAACATGTCGGTCAAAACGATGACGCCTGATCCCGTATCGACGCGGCCGACTGCGTCGATAATGTCGCGGCGGCGCTGTTCCATATCGTCGTCGGCACCGATCGCCACGGTCTCGAAATTGTCTTGTGGCCCAACGACATGTTCCACCGCATTGCGGAACTCGGCGGCCAGTTGACCGTGCGTTACAAGCACGAGTCCGATCATTCTTTGGTGGCTCCCGTCATGGCCGCTTCACAGGCGCATTTTATGCTCGCCGACCGTTCCAGGTGGCGGGAGCGCTATCTTGTCGACGCAAGGCCCGTTGACAAGCCCAAAATTGCGCCGGCCCAGGCCAATTTGACGCATTGCAGCAAAAAATCGAAATCGGATCACAGGAAAGGCGCAATCGACAGGCGCGACATCACTGCCGGCAAGGCCGCCGCGACATTGCGCCCGGCAAGATCGATGCGCGGCACTGGTACGCCGAAAACGAGTTCGCTCCAGTCTTCCTGGAAGCGGGCCATTTTGCCGGCTGGCACCAGCCGGATAATGAGGTCGATCACGCAGCTTGGCTCGAACTGTATCGGCTTGGGGCCGAATCCCGGCACCTCGACGAGGCCGGCTATGCTGGCTGGTGCGCGGCAGACCAGCCGCCCCTCGCAATCGGCGGCATAGAGCTGGTCATCGCCGATCAGCCGGGAAAACAGCCCGCGCTGGCTGCAATGATCGATCAAGGCGAGCGCCAGCGTCGTCTTGCCCAAGCCGGACGGTCCGGTGATGAGAATGCCGCGATCACCTATCAGGATCGCGGTGCCGTGAATATTTTCAGGCTGCACAATAGGACCAGGCGTGATTGGAATTCATCCGTCAGCCTTCGGCCGGCAGCGTTACCACGAAGCGCGCGCCCTTGATCTCGCCGGGCTTGGTGCCCGGGATGTTCTCGGCGCTCAGCGTGCCGCCATGGGCTTCGACGATCTGCCTGGATATCGACAGGCCAAGGCCCGAGTTCTGGCCGAACGCCTCGCCGGCCGGCCGATCGGTATAGAACCGCTCGAAAATGCGATCGATGTTATCGGCCCGGATGCCGGGCCCATTGTCGTCGACGGTGACGATGTTGAACTTGCCGGCGCGCGCCAGCGATATGGTGATGTGGCCACGTTCTTCGGGGACGAACGAGCGGGCATTCTCGATCAGGTTGGTGATCACCTGGCCGATCCTCAGATCATGGCCGACGACGAAGTAGCCTTTCACGCCCTGCGGCAGTTTGGCGACCTTGAATTCGATCTCGACCGCCTTCTTGTTGCGCGTGGCCTCGCGCGAGACGGCGACCAGATCGGTGATGAACTTCTTCAGGTCGACGGTTCCCGCGTCTTCCCGCGCCAGTTCGGCATCGAGACGGGAGGCATCGGAAATATCGGTGATCAAGCGGTCAAGCCGCCTCACATCGTGCTGGATGATATCCATCAGCCGGCTACGCGAATTGTCGTTCCTGGCCAGCGGCAATGTTTCCACCGCGCTGCGCAGCGAGGTGAGCGGGTTCTTCAACTCGTGCGAGACATCCGCGGCAAAACTTTCGATCGCCTCGATGCGGGCGTAGAGTGCATTGGTCATGTCGCGCACGGCGATCGACAGATTGCCGATCTCGTCCTGGCGGTCGGAGAAGTCGGGGATTTCCTCACGGTTCTTGACGCCGCGGCGAACCCTGACCGCCGCCGCCGAAAGCCGGCGCAGCGGGTTGGCGATGGTGGAGGCCAGCAGCATCGACAGGATGGCGGTAACCAGGGCGGCAATGCCGAACACGCGCAGGATCGCCTTGCGCTCGGCCGCGACGATCTTGTCGATGTCGCCGCCTTCGGTCGACAGCATCAGCACGCCGAGAACGGCACGGAAGCGCTGGATCGGCACCGCCACTGAAACGATCTGCTCGCCCTGCTCCGAGATCCGCACAATCGTTGACGGACTGCCGGTAAGCGCCTTGACCACTTCCGGAAACGCGGCACCGTTGCCACCCGGCTGCTCGCGATAGACCGGCAGCTGCTTGTTGCGGAAGAAATCAAAGACGAATTTCTGGATGCGCTCCAGAAGATCCGGCTGTTCCTCTTCGACCGGCGGCAGATCGTAACGAAGGATCTGGCCGCGCGAATAGAGATGGCGGGAATCGAGCAGCAGGTTGGCGTCGCGGTCGTAAATGCGGGCGCGTGTGCGCGTGGGCGAGATCAATCGCCTGAGCACCGGCGCCACGCGCTCCGGATTGATCGGGAAATCGAGGTTGTCGAGCTGGTCGGAGCCGGGGCCTAGGCTTTCGCCGGCCTGCAACTCGAGCAGCTTCTCCGGATCGATGCTGATCGAATCGGTCTCGACCGTCGCCGAGGCGGCGATCGCGCCGGCGATGATCTCGCCTTGAGTCATCAGGCTCTCGACACGGGCGTCGATCAGCCCGTCGCGAAAGGTGTTGAGATAGAGAATGCCGGTGACCAGGACCGCAAGGCCGGCAAGGTTGAGAAAGAGGATGCGCCGCGTCAGGCTGGAAAAGATGTGATGGCCGAGAAACCGGCGCATCGGCACCGTAATTTTCGACACGAAGGCGGGCAGAATCCGCGGCGGGCGCCTGGCGGCGCCCGACCGTCTCACTCGCTCAACTTGCACTGCCATCGAATAGCAGCCCCCGCTCAGTCTTTAGTTTGATGCATGCCGTTGCCCCAAAACCGGGACCACTTTTGGGCGACATGCATTAGCGTTTTGACGCATGTCGCTGCCCCAAAACCGGGACCACTTTTGGGCGACATGCATTAGCGTTTTGATGCATGTCGTTGTCCCAAAAACCGGGACCACTTTTGGGCGACATGCATTAACTCATGCTTCGCGGAACCGATACCCGACTCCGTAAAGGGTTTCGATCATTTCGAAGTCATCATCGACGGCCTTGAACTTTTTGCGCAGCCGCTTGATGTGACTGTCGATGGTGCGGTCATCGACATAGACCTGCTCATCATAAGCCGAATCCATCAGCGCATCACGGCTTTTTACGACGCCCGGGCGCTGGGCCAGCGAATGCAGGATGAGGAACTCGGTGACGGTAAGCGTCACCGGCTCGCCCTTCCAGGTGCACGTGTGGCGCTCCTGGTCCATGACAAGCTGGCCGCGCTCAAGCGACCGAGCCTGCTGGTTGGGCGCCTTGGCCGCCGCCTCGCGGGTGCTGGCGCGGCGCAGCACGGCGCGGACGCGTTCGACCAGAAGACGCTGCGAGAAGGGTTTGCGGATGAAGTCGTCGGCGCCCATCTTGAGGCCGAACAGTTCATCGATCTCATCGTCCTTGGAGGTCAGGAAGATTACCGGCAGGTCGGATTTCTGACGCATCCGGCGCAGCAGCTCCATGCCGTCCATGCGCGGCATCTTGATGTCGAGGATGGCGAGGTTCGGCGGGCGCGCCGCCAGTCCCTCCAGCGCCGACGCCCCATCCGTGTAGGTTTCGACCCGATAACCCTCGGATTCGAGGGCGATCGAAACCGAAGTCAGAATGTTGCGATCGTCGTCGACAAGCGCGATTGTTGCCATTTCAAGCGGCTCCCTCATGAGCTGTCCCTTCTTTCGTCGAGAAGGGGCTTTTGCAGGACAAATTAGGTACAAAATGTGGCATAGGCTCTATCCGCTGTCACGCGCGGCATGCCGGCGGCCACAATTGTACCTCGACATGGATTGGACCAATGAACATCGCCAATCCTTTGGGCAACCATCAGTGTTTTTGCACATATAAACGATTTAAACAACTTTCAAAATATTTAAATCGATTAATGATTTGATATCATTCGCCTTTTCTGGTTTTGACGTTTTTAGCTCCTGCAATGGGGGTTCCGGAATTCGCCGGTAAAGACGCGGTAAATCGAAGAAGGGACACCCATGTCGGAAGCCGGCAAACGCAATCCTGCATGTGCAATCGATCGGATCGGCCTGAGAACCACGGGCGTGGTGCGCTATAATTTCGGCGCGGCCGCGCTCTACGAGGAGGCAATCCGCCGTGGCGAGGCCCGACTCACCGCGCATGGCGCGCTTGCCGCCGAAACCGGACAGCACACCGGCCGCTCGCCCAGGGACAAATTCGTGGTGCGCGACGAAAGCACCGCGCCGCATGTATGGTGGGACAACAACAAAGCGATTTCGCCGGGGCAATTCGATACGCTGCTTGCCGATTTTCGCGCCCATGCCGCTGAAAAGGACCTTTATGTGCAGGACCTGGTCGGCGGTGCCGACGAGGAACTGAAGCTGCCGACCAGGGTGATCACGGAGCTTGCCTGGCACTCCCTGTTCATCCGCAATCTGCTCATCCGGCCGGCCGCCGCCGAACTCGAGCATTTCATGCCCGGTTTGACGATCATCGACCTGCCGTCGTTCCGCGCCGATCCCGCCCGCCACGGCACGCGCGGCGAAACGGTGATTGCCGTCGATCTTTCGCGCATGATCGTGTTGATTGGCGGTACCTCCTATGCCGGCGAGATGAAGAAGTCGGTGTTCACCGTGCTCAACTATCTGCTGCCGACAAAAGGCGTGATGCCGATGCATTGCTCGGCCAATGAAGGGCCAGCCGGCGACGCGGCCGTTTTCTTCGGCCTTTCCGGGACCGGCAAGACGACGTTGTCGGCCGACCCATCGCGCACGCTGGTCGGCGATGACGAGCATGGCTGGGGACCGCACGGCATCTTCAATTTCGAAGGCGGCTGCTATGCCAAGACGATCAAGCTTTCGGCCGAAGCCGAGCCGGAGATCTTCGCCACCACCCAGCGCTTCGGCACGGTGCTGGAGAATGTCGCGCTCGACGCCGGTCGCGTGCCGGATTTCGACGACGGCGGGCTGACCGAAAACACGCGCTGCGCCTACCCGCTCCACTTCATCCCCAACGCCAGCAAGACGGGGCGCGCCAGCCACCCGAAAAACATCATCATGCTGACCGCCGACGCATTCGGAGTGATGCCGCCGATCGCGCGGCTGACCCCAGCGCAGGCCATGTACCATTTCCTCTCCGGCTATACCGCCAAGGTGGCGGGGACCGAGAAGGGCGTTACCGAGCCCGAAGCGACATTTTCGACATGCTTCGGCGCACCGTTCATGCCGCGGCATCCATCGGAATACGGCAATCTGCTGCGCGAGCTCATCGCACACCACGGTGTCGATTGCTGGCTGGTCAATACCGGCTGGACCGGCGGCGCCTACGGCACCGGCAAGCGGATGCCGATCAAGGCAACACGGGCGCTGCTTGCGGCAGCGCTCGACGGCTCGCTGAAAGCGGCCGACTTCCGGACCGACGCCAATTTCGGTTTTGACGTACCGGTGACGGTTGCCGGCGTCGACTGCGCCATTCTCGACCCGAGATCGACCTGGATCGACAAGCCCGCCTATGACCGGCAGGCGGCAAGGCTGGTCGGCATGTTCGTCGACAATTTCGAAAAGTTCGAGGCCCATGTCGACGCCACCGTGCTCGGCGCTGCACCACGCATGCAGGTAGCGGCTGAATAGCCGTCGCCCCTGGTGATGCTTCAAGGCCCGGCTTCGATCGGGCCCTTTCTTTTTTCGCCTGCCGCGCCATGACTGCGGCATGAACGCCGACGACAAGATCATCATCACCGACGATGCGGTGATTAATCCGGGCGACCTGCACGAGGACTTCATCCGTTCGTCGGGCCCGGGCGGCCAGAATGTCAACAAGGTGGCGACGGCGGTGCAATTGCGCTTCGATGCTGCCAATGCTCCAGGCCTGTCGGAGCGTGTGCGCGAACGGACCATCAAGCTCGCCGGCCAGCGCGCCACCAAGGACGGCGTCATCGTCATCGAAGCCGGACGCTTCCGCACCCAGGAGCAGAACCGGGCGGACGCCCGGGCGCGGCTGACGGCACTGGTCGCCAAGGCCGCCGAACCACCACCACCGCCGCGCAAGAAGACCAGGCCGTCCAAAGGCGCGGTCGAAAGACGGCTCAAAAGCAAGGCCGGGCGGGGCTCGATCAAGAAAATGCGCGGCCGGGTCGAGGATGACTGACAGCCGAAGCGGCTTCGGATTCCAGATCGCCGGCTAAAGCGCGCAGCCACCGTCGGAGGCGGCTTTCGGGTCGCCGTTTTCGTTTGACGGTGGCATTCTGATTTCTCCAGACCAACGGATCAAGCGACGCGATGCTCGTACTGCCCAAAGGCGTCCGCCATATGCCCGGCTACCTGTCGCGCGCCATGCAGGAAGTGCTGGTGGAAGATATCAGGGAGGTCGTGCAGGAGGCCCCGCTGTTCGTGCCGGCGATGCCGCGTACCGGCAAGGAGATGAGCGTGCGCATGACCAATTGCGGCCCGCTGGGCTGGGTCACCGACAAGGAGCATGGCTATCGCTACCAGCCGACCCACCCGGTGACCGGAAGGCCTTGGCCGCCGATCCCGGAGATACTACTAGATCTGTGGCGGGACGTATCTGCCTATGCGCACCCGCCGGAGGCCTGCCTGGTCAATTTCTATTCGCAGGATGCCAAGATGGGTCTTCACCAGGACCGCGACGAGAGCGATTTCTCCGCGCCCGTCGTCTCGGTGTCGCTCGGCGACGATTGCCTGTTCCGGGTCGGCCAGACGACGCGCGACGGCGCCACCAAATCGTTCAGGTTGAAAAGCGGCGACGTCGTGGTGCTTGGCGGCGAAGGGCGGCTCTGCTTTCACGGCGTCGACCGTATCTACCCGTCGACCTCGGCATTGCTCAGGAACGGCGGCCGCATTAATCTGACGCTGCGACGGGTGACGATGCCGAAATAGGCTGCTCGGGCGGCCGGCGGCCGGGGCGGACATAATCGTCGCGCAGATAGATGCGCTCGGTCTCGTCCTCGACGAGAATGCGGTAGTGCGCCAGGATGGCGTCAAAGCCAAAACGCCCCATCAGTTGGCTTGTCCACATTGTGTTGTTTTTCTTGAAGACGACGACATCCGGACGCAGACGCGCGAATTCTTCGCGTTTGCTTTCGACGTAACGCGCCATGATGGCCTGGTAACGCGTGGCTTCGGCGGTGTCACCCGAGAGGGCTGCCTGCCGGGACAGGGAAAGTGCGAACGCTCCAAGCCAATCGCTGACGTGGGTCGAAACGAACTGCCCATCGATCATACGGTTCAACGGATGTCCCGAGGAAATATCCGAACTGACCAACGCTACGGTCGGCCGATCGGTGGCGGCGCGAATGGTGGCAACCAGCGCCGGCCCTGGTTTCTGGGTGCTCCAGTACGGCAAGAAAGCGATTGCCACCGCCGCCAGTGCCCAAGCTCGCGAAGGAGCCGTCACGAACGCCAACAGCTTCGACGGCTGCTGCACGATCCTGGGCACCGCCAGCAGGCAGAAAATGGCTGCCACAGCGCAAAAGATCGCGGGATAGGCATGATAAGACCAGCCTTTCGCTTGGTAGAATAGGGGAAACATGCCGGCGATCGATGCCGCCAACGCTACCGCCGCCAGCTCTGGAAACCGCCTGGCAGGCCACAGCCACCAGATCAGGAAGACAAGGAAACACCACGAGAAACCGTAGCCGATCACAATCGGCCAAAAGATGCCGATCTTTCCATAAACATCCGCCAAGAGGGGATAGACGTCACGCAGGAATTCCGGATGGATCAGCGTGACCGTGCTGAGATAGACAATGCAGATGCCGGCAATGACCCAGTGTTCCAGGGCGAAGATCGATTTCAGACTGCGCCGGCGCACTGCAACGACCAACGCCGGCGCCAACACCATGATCGCATAGTAGGGCTTGACCAGCAGCAGAATGCTGCCCGACAGGCCGGCGAGTACGGCAAGCCCCGTGCCTGGTTGGGCAGCTGCATCTCTGCGCGCGCGCCAAGCATGAAGCGCAAGCAGCGGCATGAAAAGCGCCATGCCGATATGCTCCCGCTCGCTGAAGGCATTGCCGGGGAAGACCACCAACATTGCGCAAAACGCTGGCCCCAGTGCAAACAATGATGCAGTTTCGGTGAAACCCGCACGCTTGACGATCACGCCCGAGAGCGAAAGTCCGATAAGCACGGCAAGGTATGTCCAGGCCTCAACCAGGATTTCCGGGGCGGTGCCCAGCAATCTGGCCGCAGCCACTGGCGGCAGATAGAGCCAGACGCTGAATGGAGGATTGGTCTCGTAGATTTGCGAGTAAAGCCGCTCACCGGACAGCATACGCTCGCAGACCGTGATCAGCCAGCTAGTATCGGGAACAGTCCCCCAACGCCGCTGCCAGACGATCGAGAAGACGGTGACTGCGGCAATGGCCAGGACATTGCGGCTAGGAAGCAGCGACGCTGCGATATCCCGGCCGCGCCCGTGGCTCAAGCCGCCAATGTCGTTCGAGACGCTCATGATGTTTCACCAAGGCTCTCGGGCTCGAGCCATATGTCGTCCAGCGGAGCGATTGGATCCAGCCGTGCCATAGTTTCTGGAAGCCTCTGCTCAATCGGTTTGGAGCGGCGCGAGCGCCGTGTAACGAAGATAGACAGTAATTTCCGGCTCGGCGTGCAGCAGACGATAGTCGGCCAAAGCGACAGCGATCCGCTTGTCCTGCAGCATCAGGGCAGTCCACGCCGGCGAGCCTGACAGCACGATATCGGGCTTCTTCGCTGATATCTCGGCGGCGTATTCGCCGATCACCCGATCGCGGATGCTTTCAAGGTCCCGTCTCCGTTCGAGATCACCGGTGACGCGGGCGAGCGTGTCCGCGTTGGAGACCGCCCAGGCGCTCGGATGGCGTGATATGAACCTGCCGTCGACCAGCCTGGCGAGGGGATGGGCAACCTGCATCTGGTCGGCAATCGACATGATGGTCGGGGCTTCGACCGTCGAGCGGATCGCGGCGACAGACCGGGCGATCGGTCCGTCGTCCGTCGTCAGCGCCGCGTACTGTGCCCTGACCGCTATTTGCAGCACCAGCACGCAACCGAAGATCAGGGCGGCCTTACGAACGAAGCCTGCACTGCGGAATGTGCCGAACCGCACAAGCTGGATGCCAAATGCAAGTGCTGCAACAACGACCATCGGCAGGGCGTGATTGGGCCAACCCTTGCCCATGATGATGAAGGCCGGAATGAACCCCAGTGCGGTCAGAAGCGGAATCCTGACGTCCCAGCTCGTCTGTCTCAGGCCGCCGGCCACAAGCACGGTGGCGGCGGCCAGAAGCAGCACCACTTTCGGCCAGTTTGCCAGCATATCGGCGGCAGAGGCCCTCAACGGAAGATAGACCTCCCTGACCAAGGGCAGGACGTCGCTGACGTAAGCGCGGTCGAAGAGCGCGATGGACGCGACATAGGCGGCCACGATCGCAGCGCCAAGCACGTTCTCCACGACGAAGAGCGGTTTCAGCGACCGCCTTTCAACCGCAAGACAGAGTGACGGCAACATGAAGGCCAGCGCAAAATAGGGCGGCTTGACCATGACCCCGACCGCCGCGCCGAGGCCCGCGACCATGTGCTCCAGGGGCGAGCCCGCGCTGAAATCCGGGGTCCGCTGACGTGTGCATTGCAACGCCACCCAGGGCAAAATGGCAATCATCGCGAAGTGCTCGCGTTGGCCGAATTGATCCGGCATGAAACAGAGGATCGAAAACAGGGCCGCCGCTGCCGCCCACAGCGCATGGGGCTGCCGGTAAACCGGTTCATCGCGCGCGAAAATGCGGACGGAAATAAAAAGACTGGCCAGGCTCAGGCAAACGATGCCAAGCGTCAGCCAGAATTCCGCACGTATGCCGGTGAGCTTTTCCAGGAGCATGAACGGCATGTAGAGCCAGATCGAGAACGGTGGGTTGGTCTCCATGATGTCCGTGTTGAGCCGCTCTCCGCCAAGCAGGCGGTCACAGACGACCAGAAGCCATGACACGTCGACATTGGTCGGAATTGCAACGGTGGATAGCCAGACGGCGTATGTGACGACCAGGCAGGCCAGCAGCAACGGAGCACCCGCTACACCCGCAAACGGCGAGAAACGGTTGGCGCCGGGCAGCAGTTCACTGAGGGATCGCGCGCTAGAGACCACGAAACACCCACCGCCCGAGGACGACATAGTTGATGACCGGCACGGCAATGCAGGTGAGCAGGATCGGGATTGCGGCCGGGACGCCGAGCATCTGGGTCAAAAGGCCCGGCAGGGCGATCGCGACGGCGAGACCGGAAGCGGTGAGCAGGAGGAAGCGGGGCAATTCCATCGCGTGGCTGCCGCCCGAGGTAAAGGTGAAATATTTATGCCCGGTGTAGGAGAACAGCGCGGCGACGGCGTAGGCCGCAAACGATGTGAGCGCCGCCGGCAGGGCCGCCGTTGCCTGTCCACGCGACAGTAGGAAAGCACAAACGGCATAGATCAGCGTCGACGCGATGCCAATTAGCGCAAAGCGCGATAGTCGACGATACGAGCCGCTGCCCATTACGCGGTCAAGCAGCCAATTTCTCGTCGAGGCGACCGGTTTCGACGGCGTCGTCCTTGCGGAATACCGCCAGCAGCGAAACACCGAAGGGCAGGCTTGCATTTGGTATGATGCGGCCTTCCGCCGAAAACACTGCCTTCATCGCCGCATTCAGTGGTTTCGGCGGCGTTGCATGGCCGGCTGGCAAGGCCGACGTGCGCAACCTGTCCACCAGCCGTGCCAGTGCCGCTACAGGAAAGAGTGCGGCATTTGTGTAGCTCAGCCGGTCGATCCTGAAGCCAGCCCTTTCAATTCGTTCACGCAGCAGATTGCGCGAATAGCGCCGCATATGATGCAGCCCCACATCATGCGTGCTCCACAACCATTGGTGTGCGGGCACCGTGAGGACGACGCTGCCGCCCGGTTTCAGCATTTGGCGGATCGCGGCAAGCGATGCCTCGTCTTCGGCGACATGTTCCAGCACGTCGAACAGGCAAACCAGGTCGCAGCTTTGCGGCGCGACAGGAATGTTGTCCGGCAGATATCCGGCAAGGAAGTCACGGCCGGTCTTTTCCCAGGCAATCCTGCGCGCGAGATCGCTCATCTCGACTGCCGTCACGGCGCCGAACTGCTCCAGCATCCTGATGTTGCCGCCGGTGCCGGCGCCGATCTCGACGATGCGCGCCTTTTCGGGCAGGTCGATGCTGCGAATGACCGCCTCTGCGATGGCGCGACGCCCGCAGAACCACCAATGCTCGTCTTCGGTGGCGGCCATCTGTCGGTAGGCGTCGAGCTCCATCAGCTCATTCCCTCATATTTGCGGCGCACAATGTAGATCGGACGCTGCTTGATCTCGGCGTAGACCCTGCCGAGGTACTGTCCGATGATGCCGATGCCGAGTAACTGGATGCCGCCAAGGAAAAGAACACTGACCAGCAGCGAGGCGTAGCCGGGAACATCAACGCCAAAGATCATTGTCTTGGCGACGATCAGCAGGCCGTAGAGGAACGACAGTGCGGAAATCGTTGCGCCGACATAGGTCCAGATTTCAAGCGGAGCGGTGGAGAAGCTGGTAATGCCTTCGAGCGCGAAGTTCCACAGCTTCCAGCCGGAGAATTTCGACTGGCCGGCGATGCGCTGATCGCGGACATATTCGATGCTTGCGGTGCGGAACCCGACCCAGGCGAACAGGCCCTTCATGAAACGACGGCGTTCGGGCAAAGACCGCAGCGCCTGGATGACCTGACGGTCGATCAAACGGAAGTCACCGACATCGTGCGGGATCTTCTGCTGCGCGATCCAGTTGTGAACGCGGTAGAACATCGAGGCGGAGCGCTGCTTGAGAAAGCTGTCGCTCGACCGGTTGGCTCGCTTGGCAAGAACAACCTCGAAACCCTCGCGCCACTTTTCCACAAGCAGCGGAATGACATGCGGCGGATCCTGCATATCGACATCCATCGGAATCGCTGCATCGGCATCGCAGCTGTCGAGACCCGCGGTCATCGCAGCTTCCTTGCCGAAATTGCGCGAAAGGTCGATTACGTGGATGCGTGGATCGGTTTGTTGAGCTTCGATCAGCTTTTCGAGCGTCGTATCGCTGCTGCCGTCGTTGACGAAGATGAACTCGAGGGCAACGCCTTTGTCCTTCAGCGGAGCAGTGCTTTCACACACGGCCTTCAGGAATGGAGCAATTGCGCCTTCCTCATTGTGGACCGGCACGATCAGGGCAATCGTTGCGGCGCCGCTGCCCGGATGTGCCGCGCGGCCAGCTGCCGGCCGATCAATATTTAGGAATGGCGCATTCATTGTTTGCCGAGCCCGCAGATCAAGCCCGACAATAGGAAGACTGGGTTAAGATGACTTTAAGGAATGCCTCAGGATTTCAAAGTTTTCGGAGCGCCACTTCCTCGACCAGATGGTTGGCGCCCTTGCGCAGGATGAGATCGGCTCGGGCGCGGGTCGGCAATATATTCTCGCGCAAATTCTTCAGATTGATGTTGGTCCACAGGCCCTCGGCGATGGCGCGGGCCGCATCCTCGGAAAGTTGCGAATAGCGATGGAAGAAGGAAGCCGGGTCGCGGAAGGCGGTTTCGCGCAGCCGCATGAAGCGGGCGATATACCAGTGATGGATCAGCGCCTCCTCGGCATCGATATAGATGGCGAAGTCGAAGAAATCCGACAGGAAAGGCACGATCTTGCCGTCCTTCGGCAACTTGCCCGGCTGCAGGACATTGATGCCTTCGAAAATCAGGATGTCCGGCCGGTCGATGGTCTGGAACTCGCCCGGAATGACGTCATAGGTCAGGTGCGAATAGACTGGCGCGAGGACGTTACGCTGCGCCGATTTGATGCCGGACAGGAAGCGCAGCAGCGCGCCGACGTCGTAGCTGTCGGGAAAGCCCTTGCGCTCCATCAGATTGTTGCGGCGCAGTACTTCGTTCGGCAGCAGGAAACCGTCGGTGGTGACCAGGTCGACCTTGGGACTCGACGGCCAGCGCGCCAGCAGCTCCTCTAGGACGCGCGCCGTGGTCGATTTGCCGACCGCCACGGAACCGGCAATGCCGATGATGAACGGTGTCTTGGCCACGTCCAGCGCGTTGAAGAAGACCTGGCGTTGCCTGAACAAGAGTTGACTGGCTTCGACATGAGCCGACAACAGCCGCGACATCGAAAGGTAAATGCGCTCGACCTCGTGGAGATCGACCGGATCGTTCAGCGACCGCAGACGATGGATCTCGTCTGCGGTCAGCGTCATCGGCGTATCGGCGCGGAACCGCGACCATTGCTCGGCCGAGAAGAAACGATAGGGTGAATACTTCTCGGTAGGAGCGAGCTGGTCCATCGAGTTCCTCCGCAGCGATCAGCCCCGGTCCAGCCGAGACGCCTTTTCGGCGATGCCCGAACGACCGGTGCGGCGTTCAAGCTCGTTGAGCACATCGCTCAGCGGAATGCCCGCTACGCCAAGAACGACAAGCCAATGATAAATGAGATCGGCGCTTTCCGAAACAAGCGCGGCCCTATCGGCGCTGACGGCTGCGATCACCGTTTCGACCGCCTCTTCGCCGAGTTTCTGCGCTGCCTTGCTCATGCCGCGCTGAAAGAGCTTGGCCGTCCACGAATCCGGATCGCCGGAGCGTGCGCGTTCGCCAATGATCTTCTCCAGATCGGAGAGTGAGAACTCAGTCATGACGGCGTTTACAGCCTCTTCTTAGCCGGAAAGGCTCTAGGACCGATTACCCGGCGAGTCCAGCCGCATCGGCAGTCCGGCCTGAGCCATATGCAGCTTGGCCTCGGCGATGCTGTAGGTGCCGAAATGGAAGATCGACGCCGCCAGCACCGCGCCGGCATGGCCATCGCGAATGCCTTCGACCAGGTGGTCGAGCGTGCCGACGCCGCCGGAAGCGATAACCGGCACGCGTACGGCATCGGCGACCGCGCGGGTTAGGGCTATGTCGTAGCCGGCCTTGGTGCCGTCGCGGTCCATCGATGTCAGCAGGATCTCGCCGGCGCCGAGATCGACCACTTGCCGAGCGAACTCGACGGCATCGATGCCGGTCTTCTCGCGGCCGCCATGGGTGAATATCTCCCAGCGACCGGCCTCGCCCGCAGCGGACACTTTCTTGGCATCGATAGCGACGACGATGCACTGGTTGCCGAATTTGTCGGCTGCTTCGGCGACAAAATTGGGGGTCTTCACCGCCGCCGTGTTGATCGACACCTTGTCGGCGCCGGCCAGAAGCAGCTTCCTGATGTCGGCGACCTGACGGACGCCACCGCCAACGGTCAGCGGCATGAAACATTGTTCGGCGGTGCGGGCGATGACATCGAAAATGGTCTCGCGGTTTTCCGACGAGGCGGTGATGTCGAGAAAGCAGAGCTCGTCGGCGCCGGCCGCGTCATAGGCTTTTGCCGCTTCGACGGGATCGCCGGCATCGACCAGGTCGACGAAATTGACGCCCTTGACGACGCGGCCGTTCTTGACGTCGAGACAGGGGATGACGCGGGCTTTCAGCATCAGATCCTCTCGATCTCCGCAAGAAAATCGACAAGCAGCTGGCCGACGACGGGCGGAACCTCGGCCTGGGAATCAAAGGCCGGGTCGTAGGCCGAGAGCGTCACGCCGACGATCGGGATTGACCTGGCCAGTCCGCAGGCAAGCTGCCGTAGCTGTTCCGGGCTCGGGCCGCCCGGATGCGCGTAGCGGTTCACCTGCAACACATCCGGATCTAGAACATCCAGGTCCAGATGCAGATGTGCCTGGACGGCCCCTGCCGCTGTGAGCTTTCCGACTCTATCGAGTGCACCGGCACATTCGGTGCGCACGATCGGCAAAGTTTCCAGCAGGCGCTTTTCGTCGGGATCGAGGTCGCGGGCATCGACCAGCATACAGCGCGCCGGGTCTATCGGCCGGAACCCCGGAATCGCTGCCGCCATCGGACGCCAGCAGAGCCCGAGCGTCGCCGCCAGCGCCATGCCGTCGAGAAAGCCGTAGGCCGACGTCTCCGGCGTGTTGAGATCGCCATGCTGGTCGATCCAGATGATCGAATCCGCAACTTCACCGGCGACCGCACCGGCGGCGGTCAGGCAATTTCCAGCAAGGATAATGGGGAAGCGTTCTCCATCGCGGGCGAGGCTAACCTTAGTCGCGACAGCGTTGCAGACGGCGAAGCCGGTTGCAATTTCGCGCTCCTGCTCGTCTCCCACCTTGCCGATATCTTCGACGGCGACGTCATGGCCAGCCACGGTCAGGGCTTCGACCAGCCCACCGCCGACAATGGCGTCCGGCCCCTGGCCGCACCCTTCGTGATAGTGCCCGCTGTCATAGGGGGCGAGGATAATCGAGACCTTCACGTTTCACACCCCTGCCATCGGCTTGCCGCGCAGGATCGCCAGTGCCTCGGCCGGATCGATGCGGCCGTCGTAGAGCGCGCGGCCGGAGATCGCGCCTTCGAGCTTCTGCGCATCGGGCATGGTCATGCGCACGATGTCGGCGATCGAGGCGAGCCCGCCCGAGGCGATGACCGGGATCGAAACCGCCTCGGCGAGGTCGATGGTTGCGTCCCAGTTGATGCCTGCCAGCACACCGTCGCGATCGATGTCGGTGTAGATGATGGCAGCAACGCCGGCGCCTTCGAATTTCCTCGCCAGTTCGATGACGCCGAGGCTCGATGCCTCGGCCCAGCCTTCGACCGCGACCTTGCCGCCCTTGGCGTCGATGCCGACGGCGATCTTGCCCGGGAACGCCTTGCACGCCTGCCTGACCAGATCCGGATCGCGCACCGCCACGGTGCCAAGAATGACGCGGGCCAGCCCACGGTCGAGCCAGTCCTCGATTTGCGCCAGAGTGCGGATGCCGCCGCCGAGCTGCACCGGATTGTTCGTCGCCTTGAGGATGGCGCCGACCGCCGCGCTGTTGACGCTCTGGCCCTTGAAGGCGCCGTTGAGGTCGACGACGTGCAGCCATTCGAAGCCCTGCTCTTCGAAGGCGCGCGCCTGAGCCGCGGGATCGTCATTGTAGATCGTCGCCGTCGCCATGTCGCCATGCCGGAGGCGCACGCATTTGCCGTCCTTGAGGTCTATCGCCGGAAACAGAAACACCTTCAGGCGCCTTCGACGATGACAAAGTGGCCGGTCGAGCCGGCGAGCCTGTACTTCAAGGCCTCCTGGTATTCAGGCGAGCCGTAGCATTCCATCGCCTTTTCATAGGATTCGAATTCCACCAGCACGTGGCGATTGCCTGTCGGCCCTTCCGGGCTGGTATACCGCCCGGCGCGCACCGGGAACTTCGCGCCGTATTTCGCGAAAGCCGCGGCATTGGCCTCGATGTACTGCTTGTAGATCTCAGGATCGTGGACATCGACCATCGCCATCCAATAGCCCTTCTTGCTCATGGTTCAGGGCCTCCAGCCTAGGAAATTGGTGATCAGCGCCAGGCCCAGCGCCTGGCTCTTCTCGGGGTGGAATTGCGTTCCGGCTAGGTTGTCGCGGGCGACAGCGGCCGTTACCGGGCCGCCATAGTCGGCAACCGCCAGCACCTCATCCTCCTTCCGTGCGTCCAGATGGTAGGAGTGGACGAAATAGGCGTGCAGTCCCTTGCCGCCCGTCGCAATGCCGGAAAACAGCGGATGCTTGCGCTTCAGGTCAATCGTGTTCCAACCGATCTGCGGGATCTTCAGTGTCGGATCGGCCGGCGTGATCTCCTTGACGTCGCCTGCGATCCAGCCAAAGCCCTTTGTGACGGTCTTTTCCAGGCCTCGCTCCGACATCAGCTGCATGCCGACGCAGATGCCGAGGAACGGCCGAGCCTTGGCGATCGCCACATCCTCCACCGCTTCCCACATGCCGGCGACCGCACGCAGTCCAGCGGCGCAATCGGCATAGGCACCGACGCCCGGCAGGACGATGCGGTCGGCGGTCCTGACCCGCTCGGCATCGGCGGTGAGTTCGATCGCGGCGGCAATGCCGGCTTCATGCGCGGCACGCTCGAAGGCCTTGGTGGCCGAGCGCAGATTGCCCGACCCGTAGTCGATGATCGCGACCCTCATCTCAGGGCTTTCCCGGAATATGGTTCAGCCCCAGCGCCATGCCCATCTGCGCCGGCCGGGCAAGTGCTGCGTCCGGAACGATGCGTTGCACCGGCGGTTGTTCATCCGACTGGGCTTCGGCTTCCAATGCATAGCGGACGTCGGCGTCGTCGAGCCTGTCGGCCTCGACCACGCCCCATTCATGCCAGCCGCGACGGCGCAGGGCTGCGATCCGCAAGCCCTGCCCTTCCAGTCCGATAAAGAGCATGACAAGCAGGGATAAAAGCGAGCCGGTTGTTTCGAGGCCCAGCCTTTCGCCCAGCATCGAGAGCAGGCCCATGGCGACAAAGGCCAATGCCGCCTCGACCCACAGCCGGTGCCACGCCAGCCACAGCGGCGGCACCAGGAAGCCGAGCCAGGCAAAGCCGTCACGGATAAAGGTAGTGTCCACGCTTTCGCTGCGGCCTGGCGGCTCCATCACGATATAGATGGCCATGACGCTATCCTTTCAGGGATCCCTTGGTGGAGGGAACCGCATCCGGCTGGCGCGGGTCGCGCTCAAGTGCCGAACGCAACGCACGCGCCACGGCCTTGAAGCAGGTCTCGGCGATGTGGTGGTTGTTGGCGCCGTAATGATTGGTGACATGCAGCGTGATGCCGGCATTCTGCGCCAGCGCGTGGAAGAATTCGCGCACCAGCTCGGTGTCGAACGTACCGATCTTCGGCGACGAGAATGAAACATTCCAGACCAGAAAAGGCCGGCCGGAGACATCGATTGCCGCCCGCGTCAGCGTTTCGTCCATGGCGAGATCGATCGAGGCGTAGCGCATGATGCCGCGCCGCTCGCCCAATGCCTTGGCCAGCGCCTGGCCGAGCGCGATGCCCGTATCCTCGACCGTGTGGTGGTCGTCTATGTGCAGGTCGCCCTTGGCCTTCACGGTCATGTCGATCAGCGAATGGCGCGACAACTGGTCCAGCATATGGTCGAAGAAGCCGACGCCCGTCGAAATGTCGGATTTGCCCGAGCCGTCGACCTGAACCGACACGGAGATGTCGGTTTCCTTGGTCTTGCGGCTTATCTCGGCGGAACGGGGCGCCATGACCTCATCCTTGTCTCAGATTTGCATGATTCAGGCGTTCACATGCCTGAAAACGAAAGCCTTCTAGCAGCATGGTCCGGCGATTGCCAGTTACCGCTGCGGAGCACAGTCCGGCCCGGCGGATGGTCGGTTTGCAATCGTCCGGCCTATGCATACATATGGCCGATCAAGTCACTCGTAACGCGCCGATCGCCTTGATGGGATCGGTGCTTATCGGAGCGGAAAATGTCGAATGAACTGACCATGCATGCCACGACCATCCTGACCGTGCGCAAGGGCGGCAAAGTGGTGATCGCCGGCGACGGCCAGGTCAGCCTCGGCCAGACCATCATGAAAGGCAACGCCAAGAAGGTGCGCCGCATCGGCAAGGGCGGCAACGTCATCGCTGGTTTCGCCGGCGCCACCGCCGACGCCTTCACTCTGCTCGAGCGGCTCGAAGCCAAGCTCGAACAATATCCCGACCAGCTGACACGCGCCTGCGTGGAGCTCGCCAAGGACTGGCGCACCGACCGCTATTTGCGGCGGCTGGAAGCGATGATGCTGGTGGCCGACAAGTCGGTGTCGTTGGCACTGACCGGCACCGGCGACGTGCTGGAGCCCGAATTTGGCGTCATGGCCATCGGCTCGGGCGGCAATTACGCGCTGGCAGCGGCACGCGCCTTGATGGATAGCGACAAGGGCGCAGAGGAGATCGCCCGCAAGGCGATGCAGATCGCATCAGACATTTGCGTCTACACCAACAACAGCTTCGTCGTCGAAACCCTCGATGCCGCCTGAGCGGAGCCTCCGCTATGGTTTTCGGCCTGTGACCCAGAGGGACCTGCCGATGATCGCCGGCTGGCTTGCCGAGCCGCATGTCGCCGAATGGTGGAACGATCCAGAGACCGAGATCGCGGAGATCCGCGAACATATCGACAGCATTTCGGTCGAGCCGCTGATTGTCGAGCTCGACGGCAAACCCATCGGCTATCTGCAGAGCTACGATCCACATCTGGAGGATGGCCATCCCTATAGCGACCAGCCGTTCGGCACGCTCGGCATCGATCTGTCGATCGGCGTGCCGGAGCTTGTCGGGATCGGCCACGGCTCGGCGATCGTCCGGCAGTTCGTCGAGCAGCTTTTCGAGGAAGGGGCGCCGCGCGTCATCATCGATCCGGACCCAGCCAATGCACGGGCTATCCGAGCCTATGAAAAGGCCGGTTTCAGGGCTATCGATCGCAGGAAGTCGGAATATGGCGATGCCGTGCTGATGGCGATTGATGCCCCAGAGGGTGACGCCGAACAGGGTGATGCCGAACAGGGTGACACAGAAGAGGGGCAATAGCAGCATGAGCGTTTCCAGCGACAAAACCGTCTCGGCCTACGAAGACAGCTGGCGAATGGGGCTTCTGCTGGTTCTCGGCCTGGTCATCTTCCAGGCCGGGGTCCTCTACGGCATGGGGCGGACGCCGATTTGTACCTGCGGCTACGTCAAGCTGTGGCACGGCATCGTGCAGAGCTCCGAGAATTCCCAGCATATTTCCGACTGGTACAGCTTCTCGCACATCATTCACGGCTTCCTGTTCTATGCGCTGGCGTGGTTTCTTTTCCCGCGCTCGCCGATCGGGCTCAGGCTGGCCTTTGCGGTGGTGATAGAGGGCGGCTGGGAGCTGCTCGAGAACAGCCCTTTCATCATCGATCGCTATCGCGCCGGCACGATCTCGCTCGACTATTATGGCGACAGCATCATCAATTCGGTGTCGGACACGCTGGCAATGGTGCTGGGGTTTGTCATGGCGCGAAGGCTTCCTATATGGGTGATCGTAACCCTCGCCCTCATCTTCGAATTCGGTGTCGGCTATCTCATCCGGGACAATCTGACACTCAACGTGATCATGCTGCTGCATCCGTTCGAGTCCATTCGGCAGTGGCAAAGTGGAATTTAGTGACATGAGCACCTTCTCTCCCCGCGAAATCGTTTCGGAACTCGACCGCTTCATCATCGGCCAGAAAGACGCCAAGCGTGCCGTGGCGATTGCCTTGCGCAACCGCTGGCGCCGCCAGCAGCTCGAGGGCCAGATGCGCGAAGAGGTGATGCCGAAGAACATCCTGATGATCGGCCCGACCGGTGTCGGCAAGACCGAGATATCGCGCCGCCTGGCACGCCTTGCCGGTGCGCCTTTCGTCAAGGTCGAAGCCACCAAGTTTACGGAGGTCGGCTATGTCGGCCGCGATGTCGAGCAGATCATCCGCGATCTGGTCGAGATCGCCATCGGGCTGGTGCGCGAGAAGATGCGCGAGGACGTCAAGGCGCGAGCCCACATCAACGCCGAGGAACGGGTGCTCGAAGCCCTCGTCGGCAAGACGGCAAGCCCGGCCACCCGCGACAGTTTCCGCAAGAAGCTGCGCGACGGCGAGCTCGACAACAAGGAGATCGAGATCGAAGTGGCCGATACCGGCAATGGCGGCATGCCCGGCTTCGAGATCCCCGGCATGCCGGGCGCCAATATCGGCGTGCTCAATATCAACGACATGCTGTCGAAGGCGATGGGTGGCAAGAAGACCAAGTTGCGCAAGACGACGGTCAAGGAGTCCTACGGGCTGTTGATCGGCGACGAGTCCGACAAGCTGCTCGATCAGGACGAAGTGGTGCGCAGGGCACTCGAATCGACCGAGAACGACGGCATCGTCTTTCTTGACGAGATCGACAAAATCGCCTCGCGCGAAGGCGGCATCGGTGCCGGCGTTTCGCGTGAAGGCGTGCAGCGCGACCTGCTGCCGCTGGTCGAAGGCACCACGGTTGCGACCAAATACGGACCGGTGAAGACCGACCACATCCTGTTCATCGCCTCGGGCGCGTTCCACGTCGCCAAGCCCTCCGACCTGCTGCCGGAATTGCAGGGCCGCCTGCCGATCCGCGTCGAGCTGCGGGCGCTGGAGAAGGACGATTTCGTCCGCATCCTCACAGAGACCGAAGCCAGCCTGATCAAGCAGTATATCGCGCTGATGAAGACCGAAGGCGTCGACTTGGTCTTCACCGACGACGCGATCGATTCGTTGGCCGGCATCGCCGTGGACCTCAACGCAAGCGTCGAGAACATTGGCGCCAGGCGGCTGCAGACGGTGATGGAACGGGTGCTTGACGACATCTCCTATGACGCGCCGGACCGTAACGGCACCTCGGTGACCATCGATGCCGCCTATGTCGAGAAGCACGTCGGCGACCTCTCCAGAAACACGGACTTGTCGCGTTTCATCCTGTAGGAGACGCTTCATTCTCGAAGAGGCCGGGGAATTGCTCCCGGTCTCCGCCTAATTCGGCCCGGCATTCCCGATGTGTGGCCAAATGGAAGCATCCGGCAAGCTTTCGTCCCGTCCGGTGCAGGCGTCTCTCGACTCCCGGTGGAGCATTACCTAGTTTGCCGGCGATTATTTGGGCGGCGGCGCATGAAAAAACTGATCCTCGTCATTTTGGGGCTGACGCTGGCGGCAGCCATGTTCGCCGCGCAAGCGGCAACGATGGTGCCGCCGGGCAACCGCAACACCGAGCAACCCGACATACCGGGCGCATCGAGCCGGCGCACCCAGGCGACCAACACCACGTTCCAGGCGAAATACCGAAAAGTCTTTGCGCTGCTCCAGAACGATGCCGAACTGCGCGGCAAGATCAAGCAGGCAGCCGCGGCCTATGGCATCGACCCAATGCATATCGTTGGAGCCGTCGTCGGCGAGCATACTTATAATGTCGATGCCTATGACCGGCTGCAGACCTATTACGTGAAGGCGATCTCGTACCTGTCGAGCAAGCTCTCCTTTGCCTATGATGGCGAGGACATCACCGATTTCGTGCAACGGCCGCAATTTGCGAAATGCGCAGGGAAGTCCGACAGCTACGATCTGTGGGAGTGCCGCGAACAGGTGTGGAACCGGTCGTTCCGCGGCAAAACCGTCAACGGCGAGAGCTTTCCCAACGACCGCTTCGGCGCCACTTTCTTCCAGCCTTATTATGCCGGCCAGACCTTTGGCCTTGGCCAGCTCAATCCGCTGACGGCACTGCAGATGAGCGACCTCGTGCACAAGGTTTCCGGCCTGCCGGAGCTCGACGTCGGCGACCCGAACGCGGTCTACAAGACAATCATGGACCCTGACCTGACACTGCCTTATGTCGCGGCGACGATCAGGAAGTCGATCGACGCCTATGAAAGCATTGCCGGCTTCGACATCTCAGGCAATCCCGGCATCACGTCGACGCTCTACAATGTCGGCAACCCCGAACAGCGTGCCTATGCGCTGAAGGCCGAGAACGACAAGCGCCGCGCTGCGGGCGAGCCGGAAAAGCTGCCGGAGGAAAATTACTATGGCTGGCTGGTCAACGACAAGCTGCCGGAGCTGAAGGCGCTGTTTTAGCCGAACGCGTTCGGCCAACTATCCACGCGGCGGATCAAGCCGCCAGCAGCGACTTTAACTTCACGGTCTGCGAGCCCAGCGCTTCCGGCGCCGGCTTTGCCTGCTTTGCAATCAGCATCTCGGCCAGCCTTACGTCGCGCGCGATCGCGTTGCCGGGGCCAATGCCGCTTGCCGCAACCAGCCTGCCGTCCTCGGCGAGGTGGAACAGGATGAAGGCGCCGGCGCCGAGATCGCGGCGCACAATGCTGCGGCCTTCGTCCGACAGGCCGGCGATCTGCAAGGTCAGGCCGTACTGATCCGACCAGAACCACGGCACCGCCGCATGGGCCTCGCCGGCGCCAAGCATGTTTTTTGCGGCGAGCGCGCCCTGCTCCTGCGCATTGCGCCAAGCTTCGAGCCGCACGCGCCGGCCACCATAGAAGGCGAGCGGAAACGAGCAGCAATCGCCGGCGGCAAAGATGTCCGGGTCGCTGGTGCGAAGCTCGGCGTCGACGGCGATACCATTGTCGATCGTCAGCCCTGCTTCCGCGGCAAGTCCGGTCACCGGCACGGCGCCGATGCCGATCACGGCAAGATCGGCGACAATGTCGTGTCCACCGGCAAGCGTGATGCGCACTTCGGCGCCGTCATCGGCAATGGCGGCGATGCCCTCGCCGCACAGGATTTTGACGCCTTCGGCTTCATGCGCCTGATGGATGATCTCGGCGATCTCGGCCGGCACGCCGCGCATCAGAATGCGCGGCTGCGCCTCGATAACTGTGACCGCCGCACCCAGTCTGCGTGCCGCCACGGCAAGCTCAAGCCCGATGAAGCCGCCGCCAATGATGGCGATGCGATTTCCGGCGCTGAGATGGGCGCGAATGGCCAGCGCGTCGTTGAAGGTCCGGAGGTAGACGCAGCGCCCGCCAAGGCCCGGCATCGGCAGCTTGCGCGGCACCGAACCGGTCGCCAGCAGGAGCTTCTCGTAGGCCAGGACGGAACCGTCCGAGAGGCGCACGACATGCGCCGCGCGGTCGATCGCCACCGCCTGGACCGAATGGATATGCCTGATCGATCTTCCGGCCAGGACCGCCTCGCTGGCGATCGCCTTGAGCAGGGGCGAGTCGGCGACCATCGCGTCTTTCGACAGCGGTGGCCGCTCATAGGGCAGATGCGGCTCGTCGCCGACCAGCGTCACCGGGCCATCATAGCCGAGCTCGCGCAGCGCAAGGGCGGCGCGCCCGCCGCATTCGCCGGCGCCGATGATGACCATTCCCTTCGTCATCATCAACCGATCCGGACAAGGACTTTGCCGGCGTCGACTTTGACCGGATAGGTTCTTAGATCGACGCAGACCGGCGCGCCCCTGGCAGCCCCAGTCTTGTAATTGAAGCGGCCATTATGCTTCGGGCATTCGATGATATCGTCCATCACCAGCCCGTCCGCCAGATGCACCTTCTCATGCGTGCAAAGCCCGTCGGTGGCGAAATACTCGTCGTCGGGGCTGCGGTAGACGGCGAAGGTGCGGCCGCCATGGTCGAAGCGCATCACGTCCTCTTCGTCGATGTCCCCGGCGTCACAGGCCTCGACCCAGTCGCTCATTTACGCCTCCCCCAATTCTTGGCGCCCTCGGCATGGGCTTGTCATTCGGCAGCCACAGCAGCGGCAGCGTTATCCCTGTGGAAGTCCTCGCGATAGGGCCTCGCCGTCGGCGGCAGTTCGCGCTTGATGAAATAATCCTCATTGCGCAGCTGGCGCAGGAAAGCCGGTATCATCTCGCGGTAGCCGGCCAGGATGGACGGCGTCGGCGCCGGCAGATCGTGCTTGATCAGTTCATGCAGCCTGGGCAGCGCATGATAGGGCACCATGGGAAACATGTGATGTTCGACGTGGTAGTTCATGTTCCAGTAGATGAAGCGGCTTATCGGGTTCATGTAGACGGTGCGGCTGTTGAGCCGGTGATCGGTGACGTTTTCGGCCAGGCCGCCATGCTGCAGCAGGCCGACCATGACATGATGCCAGGCACCGTAAAGCCTGGGCAGACCGACCAGCATCAGCGGCAGGAACGAGCCCGTGTAGAGCGCCAGCGCAATGGTCGCGGCATAGATTGTCGTCCAGATGCGGGCAATGCGGATTGCCTTCGGCTGCTCCTGGTCGGGAATGAATGTTCCTTCGGCCGGGCTGATGATGCCGGCTGCATTGCGCAGCATGTCGCTCATCGCATGCCAGGCATCGAGAATACCGACGAAGTTGAGAACGACGCGCAGCAGATCGGGCGGCCGCATGACCGAGACCTCCGGATCGCGGCCGACGATGATGGTATCAGTGTGATGGCGCGTGTGGCTCCAGCGCCAGGTCACCGGGTTGCGCATGATCATGAAGCAGGCGACCTGATAGACCACGTCGTTCATCCACTGCGTCCTGAAAGCGGTGCCGTGGCCGCATTCGTGCCAGCGTGAATCGGTGGAGGAACCGTAGAGGACGCCGTAGACGAAGAAGAACGGCACACACCACCAACTGCCCCAGAACCAGACGGCGCCGGCGCCGCTCAGGACTAAGGCGCCGAGCCAGATGATGGTATCGCGGATTGCCGGGCCGTCGGAGCGCTGCATCAGCTCCTTCATCTGCTTGCGCGGCACGTCGGTGTGATACCACTCGGCCGCCGCCAGCCCGCTCTCGACGGCGAGCTTCGCGTCGCGGCCGATCAGGCTGTAGTCGCGTCGGGACGCTGCTGCGGAGCTCGTATTCCCGGTTCGGAGTCCAATATCCACCATGGCGGAGGCCTCGATCATATTCGGTCAGCGTTCAAAATAACGCCGAGCCCTGATAGGCTCAATATCACAAAGATAGTTTCTATCATTTTCCATCAGAATGGTGTAAAAGGAGCCGGACAGTAGAGCGAGGCAGCGATGGCGAAACGGCCGACGATCACCGACCTGGCACGCATTTCGGGGGTCAGCGTTGCCACCGTCGACCGGGTGCTGAACAACCGCTTGCCAGTGCGCGAGGAAACCGCACGCCGCGTCTATGAAGCGGCGACCAGCATCGGCTATCACGCAGCCGGATTGATCAAGCAGCGGATGCGCCATGAATTGCCCGAATACCGGCTCGGGTTCCTGCTGTTGAGGCGGGAGGACGTCTTCTACAGTGAATTTGCCCGCGAGCTTGAACTGGCGGTATCGCAGTCGCCGCGCTTTCGCGGCGTGGCCACCATCGACTTCGCCGCTTCGCTGGCGCCGGACGAGATCGTCGAGCGGATGCGCAAGCTGGCCGCCAAATCCAGGGCCGTCGCCCTGGTTGGGCCTGATCACCCGACGCTGACGGTCGCCGTCGAGGCTCTCAAAGCCAATGGTGTACCGGTGTTCTCCCTGCTTTCCGACTTTGCGTCCGGTATTCGCGAGGGCTATGTCGGCCTCGACAATCGCAAGGTTGGCCGCACCGCTGCCTGGATGATCTCGAAGGCCGCGAAGAGACCTGGCAAGGTCGCCCTCTTCGTCGGCAGCCATCGCTTCCACGGCCATGAGCTTCGCGAGATCGGTTTTCGCTCCTTTTTTCGCGAGCAGGCGCCGGAATTCACTCTCCTCGAGACGTTGGTCAATCTGGAAGCGAACCAGATCACGCATGATGCAATGATCGAGCTTCTGGCCCGCCACCCCGATCTCGCCGGTTGCTATGTCGCCGGTGGCGGCATGGAAGGCGCGATCTCGGCGCTGAGGGAGGCAAAGCCGGCTGAGATGCCGGCGGTCGTCTGCAACGAGATCACGCCCGACTCCCGCGCGGCGCTGGCAGATAATTTCCTGACGATGGTGATCTCGACGCCACTGGCGGCGCTTTGCCGCGAGCTTGTCGGGCTGATGGCGCACGCCATCGAGACCGGCGCTGCGAATGCGCCGGGTCAGACCTTTCTGCCCTTCGACATTTATCTGCCGGAAAACATCTGACGTCGCGGTCATTGGCGGCACACATGATGTAATCTATCAGAACGCTTTCAGGCCTGGCTTGCCTGAGCGTTCGTCTAAAAGCGCTCGAAATGCCGAAAATCCATTGCTCTTGGCGAAATCTCGCTTGACGCCCACGCGAAATGGAATAAATATTTCACCAACTGAGCATTTTGGTTCTTTCGTTCCGGAAGATCTGTTTCAGGCAAATGCCTTCCGGAACTGAAAATGGCAATCGGGAGAGAATTCCCTGCGAGATCGGGGATTCCGGGTAAATCGGTGCAGCCGGACACCAATGTGGAGGAGAAATAAAATGAAAAAACTGCTTTTGGGCGTCGCGTTCGCGGCGCTGATGAGTTCGTCCGCCTTTGCAGCCAAGATCGGCGTGTCGATGGCGTTGTTCGACGACAATTTTCTCACCGTGCTGCGCAACGGCATGATCGAGCAGGCCAAGGGCATGGACGGCGTCGAGCTGCAGGTGGAGGATGCGCAGAACGACGTCGCCAAGCAACTCGACCAGATCAAGAACTTCGCCGCCTCGGGCGTCGACGCCATCATCGTCAACCCGGTCGACACCTCGGCCACCCAGGCGATGTCGGACGCAGCCGCCGCTGCCAAGATTCCGCTGGTCTATGTCAATCGCGAGCCGGTCAACGTCGACACGCTGCCCGAAAACCAGGCCTTCGTTGCCTCGAACGAAGCCGATTCCGGGACGCTCGAGACCAAGGAGGTCTGCCGCCTGTTCAAGGAGGCCGGCAAGACTGAAGCCAATGTCTATGTGATCATGGGCGAGCTGTCGAACCAGGCAGCGGTGCAGCGCACCAAGGACATTGACGACGTGATCGCCACGCCGGAGTGCAGCTTCATCAAGATCATCGACAAGCAGACGTCGAACTGGAAGCGCGAAGAAGCGCAGAACCTGATGACCAACTGGCTGTCGACAGGCAAGCCGTTCGACGGCGTCATCGCCAACAATGACGAAAGCGCCATCGGCGCCATCCAGGCGATGAAGGCCGCCAACATCGACATGAAGTCGGTTGTCGTCGGCGGCGTCGACGCTACCCAGGATGCGCTTGCGGCGATGCAGGCGGGCGACCTCGATGCGACGGTGTTCCAGGACGCAGCCGGCCAGGGCGCCGGCGCGCTTGACGCAGCGCTCAAGCTGGCGAAGGGCGAGAAGGTCGAGCACAAGGTCTACATCCCGTTCCAGCTGGTCACGCCTGCGAATATCGACAAGTTCCTGAAGAAGAACTGAGGCGGACCTGTCCGATACGGAGCGGCGCGCCAAAGTAAGACAGCGCCGCTCCGCTTTTTCCCTCTCGGCCTGAACAGCGCCGAGTGGAGACCGTGGCTGACGGAGGAAGCACGATTGGCACAGACATCTCACGGCGTCGGCGGGCTCAGCTATGATGCGAAGCGGCGCGCATGGCCAGCCGAATTCAACGTCTTCCTGGCGCTCGTCATCCTCGTCGGCGCTTTCGAACTGATCGGCCGGGTTTTCCTGGGCGACAGCTTCCTGTTCAATACCCGCGACAATATCGATGCGATCTTCAACGAGGCGCGCCTGCAGATCATCATCCTGCAGGTGTCGATCGTCGGCATCATTGCCATCGGCGTGACGCAGGTAATCATTACCGGCGGCATCGACCTGTCCTCGGGTTCGATCGTCGGCGCCACGGCGATGATCGCCATGAGCTTCGCCCAGGTGGCGACGGTCAACGGCAACCCGAACCCCAAGGCAATGTTCATCGCCCAGGGCTGGACCGACCTGCCGGTGATCGTGCCGGTGCTGGTCGCGATCGGCTGCGGTCTGCTGGCCGGCCTGGTCAACGGTGCATTGATCGCCTACACGCGCATTCCGCCGTTCATCGCCACGCTCGGCATGATGGTCACCGCGCGCGGCATCGCCAAATGGTGGTCGAAGGGACAGCCGATCTCGTTTCCGACCGAGAGTTTCGCCTCCATCGGCAAGGGGCTGATGCCGGTCATCATTTTCATATCACTCGCGGTGCTGTTCCAGCTGATCCTGAGCTACACCAAATATGGCAAGCACTGCTATGCAATCGGCTCCAATGAGGACGCCGCGCGCATGTCCGGCATCAACATCGCCAACCACAAGATCCTCGTCTACGTCATTGCCGGCGTCCTCGCCGCGCTCGCCGCCGTGGTGCTGAGCTCGAAAAATCTCACCGCCCAGGCCGGCATGGGTGTGATGTACGAGCTCGACGCGATCGCCATGGCGGTTATCGGCGGCGTGTCGCTGTCGGGCGGTCGCGGCTCGATTATCGGGACGGTGATCGGCTCGCTGATCTTCGGCGTCATCATCTCCGGCTTCACCTTTCTGCGCCTCGACGCCTATTATCAGGAGATGGTCAAGGGCGTTATCATCGTCGGCGCAGTCGTACTCGACCAGTGGCGCCAACGCCTGCGGGCAATGAGGGCTTGATCATGTCGGACGTCGTGCTGAAAACCGAAAACCTGACCAAGTATTATGGCGGCGTCCATGCGCTGGAGGGTGCCAATTTCGAGCTGCGCAAGGGCGAGCACGTCGCCATCATGGGCGACAACGGCGCCGGCAAATCGACCTTCGTGCGCCAGATTGCCGGTGTCGAGCAGCGCACCAACGGCAAGATGTGGTTCGACGGCAAGGAAGTGAATTTCGCCGGCCCCATCGAAGCCCGCGAGGCGGGCATCGAGACGGTGTTTCAGAACCTGGCGCTCGCCGACGACCTCGACGTGCCGTCGAACCTGTTCCTCGGCCGCGAGCGGGTGCTGTTCAATCTAGGACCCTTCTCGATCCTCGATCGCAAATTCATGCGCAAGGCGACCGAGGCAGCCTTGGTCCGCACCGCGGTCAAGATTCCCAATCTTTCCAACACCATCCGCCACATGTCGGGTGGCCAGCGCCAGTGCGTGGCAATCGCCAGAACCGCGACCTTTGCTTCCAAGCTCATCATCATGGACGAGCCGACGGCGGCACTCGGCGTGCAGGAGACGATGCAGGTCGAAAACATCATACGCACGCTGAAGGAGAATGGCGAACCGCTAATCCTGATCTCTCACAATATGCGCCAGGTGTTCGATCTGGTCGACCGTATCGTCGTTTTCCGGCGCGGCCGCATCGTCGCCAATTTGCGCAAGCAGGACACCGACGGCAACGATATCGTCTCCTACATCACCGGCGCCAAGACCGGGCAGGCGGAACTTGCGGCCTAAGGGCCAACGCTGAGCCACAGGCGCTGACGCCTTCCCTTCCAAACCATCCTCAAAGGAAATTCTTCATGCCTCTTCGCTTTGCTCTTCTCGGTGCCGGCCGTATCGGCAAGGTCCATGCTCGCGCCGTTGGTTCCAATCCGCAGGCCAGGCTGGTTGCGGTTGCCGACGCGTTCGAGAAGGCGGCGACCGATCTGGCCTCTGCCTATGGCGCCGAAGTGCGCAGCATCGATGCCATCGAGAAGGCCGGCGATATCGATGCGGTCATCATCTGCACGCCCACCGACACTCATGCCGATCTGATCGAACGCTTCGCCAAAGCGGGTAAAGCGATCTTCTGCGAAAAGCCGATCGACCTCGACGCCGCCAGGGTGGAACAATGCCTGGCCGTCGTCGACAAGGCTGGCGCCACCCTGATGGTAGGCTTCAACCGCCGCTTCGATCCGCACTTTGCCGCCGTGCGCAAGGCGATCGACGACGGCGCCATCGGCACGGTCGAGATGGTGACCATCACCTCGCGCGATCCCGGCCCGCCGCCGCTCGACTATATCGGCCGCTCGGGCGGCATTTTCCGCGACATGACCATTCATGATTTCGACATGGCGCGCTTCCTGCTCGGCGAGGAGCCGGTGGCGGTCAGCGCGCACGCTTCGGTGCTGGTCGACAAAAAGATCGGCGAGGCCGGCGACTTCGACAGCGTCAGCGTCATCCTCGAAACTGCCTCCGGCAAGCAATGCGTCATCTCCAACTCGCGCCGCGCCACCTATGGCTACGATCAGCGCATCGAGGTGCATGGCTCGAAAGGCATGATTGCGGCCGAGAACCAGCGGCCGGTGTCGATCGAACTGGCCAATGAAAAGGGCTATACGCGGCCGCCGCTGCACGATTTCTTCATGACCCGTTATCTCGACGCCTATGCCAACGAGATCGCCGCCTTCATCGCGGCAGCGACGTCAGGCAAGAAGGCGGCGCCGAGCGGCAAGGATGGGCTGGTGGCGCTCAGGCTGGCAGATGCGGCGCTGAAATCGGCCAAGGAAGGCAAGACCGTCCGCCTCGACAAAACAATCTGACTATCAAACACAGGAGCAAGGCGATGAACGGTTCAGCCGGTCGCAATTCCGAAACACGCGCCATCGTCACCGGCGGCGCACAAGGCATCGGCTTTGCCGTCGCCGAAGCGCTGGCCGATGAGGGCTGCCGGGCACTGGCGCTGATCGGCCGCTCGCAGGAGAAAGGCGACAAGGCTGTCGCCGCCCTCAAGCGGGCAGGCGTCGATGCAATCTTTATCAGCGCCGACGTCTCAGAGGTGGCCGACTGCAAGCGTGCGGTCGAAACGGCGATTGGCCATTTCGGTACCGTCAACGCGCTGGTCAACGCCGCCGCCACCTCGGCCCGCGGCTCGCTGGTCGAGACCTCCGAGGATCTGTTCGACCAGATATTCCAGACCAATGTGCGCGGCCCGTTTTTCTTGATGCAGGGAGTGGTGGCGCATTTGCTGGCGCGCCAGGCACCGGGCTCGATCGTCAACGTGCTGTCGATGTCGGCGCATTGCGGCCAGTCGTTCCTGGCACCCTATTCGTCGAGCAAGGGAGCGCTGGCGACACTGACCAAGAATGTCGCCAATGCCTATCGCGGCAATCGCATCCGCTGCAATGCGGTGCTGCCCGGCTGGATGGATACTGAGGGCGAGGCGATCGTGCAGAAGAAATGGCATGACGCGCCGGACGACTGGCTGGAGAAGGCCGAAGCCGCGCAGCCGATGGGCCAATTGGTGAAGCCGGCGCAGCTTGCCCGACTGATCAGCTACATGATCAGCCCGCAGTCCGGCGTCATGACCGGGTCGCTGGTCGACTACGATCAGAACATCGCAGGGTCGTCGCCGGAATAGGATCAACCGAGTAGCCGCAGGAGCTCACCTTGGCAACGCGTAACACGAAGGATTTCGAAGGCTTTGGAATTGAACTCGTCGATCCCTGGACTGCATGAACCGCTCGGCGCAGCATGTTGGGCCTCGAAAGTGACCCGAGATGCATCCATACTGGATCAGGATAAGCGGTAGCCTTGGCGTTAGCGTTACCGCCCGGTCGGAAGCCGATGCCCTACAACTCTTCGCCCTTGCCTACGGGATCCGCCAAGAAATTATCAGTATCGAGATCATCAAGGACATGAACGATCTCGACCAGAACCATGTCGTGCCCAATTTGGGTGCGGCCAACTGGTTTCGTCGCGGCATCTGGTATCCTCAAGGTTTGGAACACATTGCAAACTGAGACACGACCTTCTCGGCTCGTGACAGATCGGAGGCGCTTGCGCTTAAATCCCGAATGCCTTGGCGACTAGCGGAAACGCCCATCGCTTCTTCATCGCGGGGCGAAGCAAGGAGCGAAGCGGCGCGGCGCAGACCCCGAGATCCATATGTGACTTCAAAGCATTGCAGCGGCGCAGAATGCTGCTCCCCTACGGCTGAGCCCATAAAGGGTGTCAGTCTACCCGGCACGCGCGACGAGCGAAGCGAAAAGAAGGAAGAGGCCAGGGGCACTCAAAACAAAAACAGCAATGAACAGCACAAAGCGCCAGCCAAGAGTCAAATTTGGAGACCTCAAGCCATAGACGATTCCGGCCATCGCCAATACGAACGCCACGATTATGAGAAGATGGTATCCTTGGGGCTCTGGCATAACCTTTGATTTCGCTTTCGCGCCGCATTCGGTGGAGCGGCTTCGTGTCAAGCATAAAGCGGTTTGGCTTAGGTGACGATGGACGACATGTCACATTTCAAGCCGAGCCACCTGGCACGTGACAAGCGCCTCCGCATCGACTATATCAGCCCTCATGATCAACCTGACCGCCAAATATTGGTACTTTATGAGCTCGCTGGCGGCGGGAGGATTGCGCTCGATCTGAAGATTGCAGCAACAACATCCGAACAGCCGCCAGACCTGGCGGCTTTTTTGTTTCAGCCGGCAGGTCTCCCAATCAGGAGCAGAATGCCGTGTTGACGACCACAGACGATCTTCGGGTCAAAGAAATAAGGGAATTGAGCACGCCGGACGAGGTGATGCGGGAGATACCGCGCACGCTGACCGCGACGCGCACCGTTGCCGCGTCACGCAACGCCATCCACACCGTGCTGACCGGCATCGACGATCGGCTGGTGGTCGTCGTCGGCCCTTGTTCGATCCACGATCCGGCCGCTGCCGTAGACTATGCCAGCCGCTTGGCATCGCTGCGTGAAAGCCTGTCGGATCGGCTGGAGATCGTGATGCGCGTCTATTTCGAGAAACCGCGCACGACGGTCGGCTGGAAGGGCCTGATCAACGATCCCGACCTCGACGGCAGCTTCAACATCGACAAGGGGCTGCGGATGGCCCGCAACGTGCTCGCCGCCGTCAACAATCTCGGTCTGCCGGCGGCGACCGAATTCCTCGACATGGCCACTCCGCAATATATCGCCGACCTCGTCGCCTGGGGCGCGATCGGCGCGCGCACGACCGAGAGCCAGATCCATCGCGAACTGGCATCGGGCCTGTCCTGCCCGGTCGGCTTCAAGAACGGCACCGACGGCAATTTGCGGATCGCGGCCGAGGCCGTGAAATCCGCCGCCCAGCCGCATCATTTCATGGCGGTGACGAAGGGCGGGCGCAGCGCCATCGCGACGACCACCGGCAACGAGGACTGCCACGTCATCCTGCGCGGCGGTATTGTGCCGAATTATGACGCGGCCAGCATTGCTGCTGCCTGCGCGGAACTCGGCCGGATCGGCGTGGCGCCGCGGCTGATGATCGATGTCAGCCACGCCAACAGCAGCAAGAAGCCGGAAAACCAGCCAGGGGTGGCGGCCGACGTGGCTGGCCAGGTCGCGGCAGGCGACGAGCGCATCATCGGCGTCATGATCGAGAGCAACCTTGTCGCCGGCCGGCAGGACGTCATGCCCGGCAAGCCGCTCGTCTATGGCCAGAGCATCACCGATGGCTGCATCGACTGGGCAGCCACCGAGACGGTGCTTCACGGCCTTGCCGACGCCGTCGAGCGGCGCCGGTCGGTGCGCCGCGCCATGATCGCCGGCCGTCCGGGAGCCGCCTGAGGCAGCCAATGCCCCTTCTCCCCTTGTTGTGGGAGAAGGGCAACCGGCGCCCAGCAATTACCGCACTGCGATCCAGCGCTGTTCCGCGAACGAGCGCGCCATCGCGTGCACGGTGCGCTCGATCTCCAGGCCTTCGTCGAAGTCGATGATCCGCGCCGGCTTGCCGGCAAGCCGCGTCAACAGTTCCCAGCATTCGATGATCTTGAGATCATTGAAGCCAAGGCCGTGGCCGGGTGCCGGCAGGAAGGCGTCGTAAGGCGTATGGTGCGGCGCCACCAGGATGGTGCGATAGCCTTGCTCGGTCGGCCGGTCGGCTGTCAGATAGAGTTGGAACTCGTTCATCCGCTCCTGGTCGTACAGGATCGAGCCCTTCGAACCAAAAATCTGGATGGCGATCCGGCCCTTGCGGCCCCAGGCCGAACGGTTGACCAGCAACGTGCCGGCAATGCCGTTTTCGAGATGCATCAGGATGCTGGCGATGTCATAGGTCTCGACGGCGCGGCGCCCGCCCGAGGCGACGCGGCGGTCGGCATAGGGTCTGGCCATGTCGCACATGACGCGGGCGACACGGCCGAACAGTACGGCAATGAGCGACAGCGGATGTACGGCGAAATCGTCGAGCGCGCCGTAACCGGACGCCGCCTCGTGCTTCCAGAAGAACAGCGCCTCCGGATCGGCCATGAAGTCCTCGTCCATCTCGATACGCAGATGGTTGACCTCGCCGATGATCTTCTCGTCGAGCAGCGCACCGATGTGGCGGATCGCGGGATTTTGGATGTAGTTATAGCCAAGCGCGGCCACCTTGCCGGATTTTTGGGCCGCCGCAGCCATCGCTTGCGCCTCCGCAAAACTTGGCGCCATCGGCTTCTCGCACCACAGATGCTTGCCGGCTTCGAGGATGGCGATGGCCATTTCCGGGTGGAACTGGTTTGGCGTGGTCAGCGAGATGACATCGACATCGGGATCATCGACCACCGCACGCCAGTCGCCGGATGCCTTGGCGAAGCCGAATTCGCTGGCGCGGCGTTTGGCAAGGTCCTCGTTGACCTCGCCCAGATGGACCAGCCTTGGCTTGTCGACATCGGGAAAGACGGTGCCGACCGCGTTCCAGGCAATGGCGTGGCACTTGCCCATGAAGCCCGTGCCGATAAGACCTACCCTGACCATCTGCCTTGCCTCCCTGTGTGCAAACTTATGTGGATGAATTAGTCCATTTTGTTTGCAAATGGAACGCTTGCCTCATTTTTTATGGTGTTCTTGCACAGGCCCGCTATGATGGGGCACAGAGGGAACCGACGATGAGCCTGGGCGGAGCGACGATGGACGAACGGGTGCCTCGCGATTTCGAAACGCTGCGGGCGACGATCCTGGAGCGGCGTCAGAGCCTGCCGAAACGTATCGCCCAGATCGCCGCCTATGCGCTCGATAACCCCGACGATATCGCCTTCGGCACCGCTGCCAGCATCGCCGCTTCCGCCGGTGTCCAGCCTTCGACCCTGATCCGCTTTGCCCAGCAGCTTGGCTTTGACGGTTTCACCAGCCTGCAGCTGGTGTTTCGCGAGCGCCTGCGCGAGCGCAACTCATCCTACGATGAAAGGCTGGCGGCATTGCGCGCCAAGGCCGACGAAGGCGCCGGCCACCGCGCGATTTTCGACGGTTTTGTCGCCGCAGCCAGCACCTCGCTCAACGACATTTCGCGCACGCTGAATGAAGACCATTTCGAAGACGCGATCGCCGTGCTGGCCAAGGCGGAAACCATTTATGTGCTGGCCAAGCGGCGCTCCTACCCGGTCGCCTCCTACATTGCCTATGCATTGGGCAAGCTCAAGATCCGCAACCAGCTGATCGAATCGGCCGCCGGCCTGAACGCGGAGATGATCGGCTTTGCCTCTCCAAGGGATGCCGTCATCGCCATCAGCTTTTCGCCCTATGCCCCGGCCACCATCGAGGAGGCGCGCGTCATTTCGGAGCAAGGCGTGCCGATCGTGGCGATTACCGACAGCTCCTTTTCGCCGCTCGCCCAGTTCGCCAGGGTCTGGTTCGAGGTCGCCGAAGCCGATTTCGCCGGCTTCCGCTCGCTGTCGGCGACGATGGCTTTGGCTATGGCGCTGACCGTCGCAGTCGGCGAGAAGCGGCGCGATAGCGGCAGGAAGCGCAAGGCCTAGATCACCTCTATTGCCGTTTCGCCTTCTGCCAAAAGCCGCGCTGCGTCGCGGGCAGGCGGCGACCCGAACTGGCGGGCATATTCCCGGCTGAACTGGGAAGCACTCTCATAGCCGACAGCGAAGGCGACACGCGCCACGTTGCCCGGCTGGGCAATCAGCAGATGGCGGGCTTCCAGCAAGCGGATTTGCTTTTGATACTGGACTGGGCTCATGGCCGTCGCCGCCTTGAAGTGACGATAAAACGCAGCACTGCTCATATGGGCGATTTCAGCCAGATCCCCGACCCGGACCGGCTGATGGGGATGCGAACGGATCCAGGCGATCGCCTGGCCAATTCGGGACAGATGGCCATCGGCGCGCGCAAGTTCACGAAGCTTTCCGCCTTGCGGACCTTGCAGGAGCCGAAACAGCATCTCCCGCTTGAGCATGGTCGCGAGCACGGGAATCTCCGCTGGCCGGTCAAGCAGCCGCATCATTCGACGGAGCGCGTCGAGCAGGTCGTCATCAACGGGAGAGATGGAGAAACTGTCGCCGCCGAGGGCTGGCGCGTGCTCGACGAGGAGGGCGGCGACGGCTTGCAGGTCAAGGGTCAAGCCAATGGCCAGATAAGGACGCGCCGCGCTCGCTTCGATTATCTGGCTGATAGTGGGCGTCTCGACAGTGTAGATGAAATAGCTGGCCGGCTTGTAACGAAGAGCCCGGTCGCCGATCAGAACCGTCTTCGCGCCCTGCAATACGAATAAGATCCCCAACCCCCACACCCCTGGCAATGGCGGCGTGGCAACTTCGCTGCGGCCGATCGAAACGCGGGGAACCGCCGTGCTTGTTCGTCGCCCGCGCGCATGGCGGCCGGCGATCTCGATCAACTCCTGCAGCGCCTCGCTCATTGCGCCAGCATCGCGCATTCGCACCGGCCGCGCA
Source organism: Mesorhizobium sp. M1348 (assembly GCF_040317925.1). Lineage (NCBI taxonomy): Bacteria > Pseudomonadati > Pseudomonadota > Alphaproteobacteria > Hyphomicrobiales > Phyllobacteriaceae > Mesorhizobium > Mesorhizobium sp. M1348. Next base: position 77,651 of record NZ_JAMYLH010000003.1, read on the forward strand.
ACAGCGTGAGAGGATTAGGCAAGAGCCTGAGAATTTCCGGCGCGCGGCGCCCGCTGCCTCGCGCCATTTGTGGGTCTTCCACAAGAATAATGGAGACACCGAAATGACGACTTCGAAGACCGCGCTGGTGACCGGCGCCAACAAGGGTATAGGCCGCGAAATCGCCCGGCGACTGGCGACCATGGGCTTCAAGGTCTGGCTCGGCGCCAGGAGCGCCGAACGCGGCATGGCGGCGGCGCAGGCATTGCGCGCGGAAGGCCTCGACGCAGAGTGGCTTGAACTCGACGTCACGCAGGATAACAGTGTTGCGGCGGCAGCCAAGGCACTCGGGCAGGCCAGCCCCTGCCTCGACGTGCTGGTGAACAACGCCGGCGTCGCCATCAATTACGACCTGCCGCCGAGCCAGCAGCGGATCGCCGACATCCAGGCCACTTACGACGTCAATGTCTTCGGCCCCATCCGCGTGACCCAGGCATTCCTGCCGCTGCTGCTGGCAGCACCTGCTGCCCGGATCGTGATGGTGAGCAGCTCCACCGGGTCCATCGGCCGGGCGCTGGATCCCGCCACCGCGAACCACGCCGTCAATATGATGGGTTACGGCAGCTCCAAGACAGCCTTGAACGCCATCACCGTGGCCTTCGCCAGGGAGCTCGCGCCCCAAGGCATCAAGGTCAACGCCGCGGCGCCCGGCTACACCGCCACCGATCTCAACGGGTATAAAGGTCACCGCACGGTGCAGCAGGCGGCCGAGATCGTCATTCACCTGGCGACCTTGGACGCCGATGGCCCGACCGCCGGGTACTTCAACGATGATGGCCCGCTTCCTTGGTAAATCAGCTGGTTTCAGTGGCAGACCCTTGACGTTCGTCTGACTTCAAAGTTTCTGAACGCGCGAGCTTTGCACAGCACTTTTCAGCCTTGGGAATGCTCGTTCCATATTGACTATGGATTGGAATTATTATTTCATATTGCCGGCGCCACGTTGCCGCTCGCGCGTGTTACCCAAGACAACAAAGCCGATGGGAGGTTCGAATGGGCGAAGCCGTGGAAGCGAGACATGCGCCGCTCGACATCATCACGATCGGCCGCGCTTCCGTCGATCTCTATGGTCAGCAGATCGGCTCGCGCCTCGAGGACATTACTTCCTTTGCCAAGTCGGTCGGCGGCTGTCCAGCCAACATCGCAGTCGGCACTGCCAGGCTCGGCCTGCGCTCGGCGCTGCTCACCCGCGTCGGCAATGAGCAGATGGGCCGCTTCATCCGCGAGCAGCTGACCCGCGAGGGCGTTTCGGTCCAAGGCCTCAAGACCGATCCGGAGCGGCTGACTGCCCTGGTGCTGCTGTCGGTCGAGGATGAAGGCGTCTCGCCGATGATCTTCTATCGCAGCGATTGCGCCGACATGGCGCTTTCGGAAGACGACATCGATGAGGCCTTCATCGCTTCGGCACGCGCGGTCGTCGTCACCGGCACGCATTTTTCGCGACCCAACAGCGACGCCGCCCAGCGCAAAGCGATCCGTGCCATGAAGGCCAAGGGCGGCAAGGTGGTGTTCGACATCGACTACCGCCCCAACCTGTGGGGCCTCGCCGGCCACGCCGAAGGCTTTGAGCGCTATGTGAAATCCGACCGCGTCTCGGCGCAGTTGAAGACGGTGCTGCCCGACTGTGACCTCATCGTCGGCACCGAAGAGGAGATCATGATCGCCTCGGGCGCAGACGATTGCCTGAGTGCGCTGAAAACCATCCGCTCGCTGTCGGCGGCAACCATCGTGCTTAAGCGCGGCGCCATGGGTTGCATCGTCTATGACGGGCCGATCAGTGACGACCTCGAGGACGGTGTCGTCGGCAAGGGGTTTCTGATCGAGGTCTACAATGTGCTCGGCGCCGGCGACGCCTTCATGTCGGGCTTCCTGCGCGGCTGGCTCGGCGAGGAAAGCCTGGCGACGGCGGCGACCTGGGCCAATGCCTGCGGCGCCTTTGCCGTGTCGCGGCTGCTCTGCGCACCGGAATACCCGACTTTCGAGGAATTGCAGTTCTTCCTGAAAAACGGCAGCAAGCATCTGGCGCTGCGCAAGGACGAGGCGATCAACCACATCCATTGGGCGACCACGCGCCGGCACGACATCCCCTCGCTGATGGCGTTCGCCTGCGACCACCGCGTCCAGTTGGAGGACGTCGCGGCAAAAGCCGGCGCCGATCCGTCGCGAATACCAGCTTTCAAGGTGCTGACGGTCAAGGCTGCGGCCAAGGTCGCGGCCGGCCGCGGCGGCTACGGCATGCTTCTCGACGAAAAATACGGACGCGAGGCGATGTTCGAATTCGCCCACCATTCCTTCGCCTGGCTCGGCCGGCCGGTCGAGCTGCCGGGTTCGCGGCCGCTTCGCTTCGAGTTCTCGCAGGACATAGGTTCGCAACTGACCGAATGGCCGGTCGACCACTGCATCAAGTGCCTGTGCTTCTATCATCCCGACGATCCCGCGGCGCTGAAGACCGAACAGCAGCAGAAACTGCGCGCTTTGTTCGAGGCCGCGCGGAAAGTGGGCAGAGAACTTCTGGTGGAGATCATCGCCGGCAAGCACGGCAAGCTCGACGACATGACCATCCCGCGCGCGCTCGAGGAACTCTACGCACTCGGCATCAAGCCCGACTGGTGGAAGCTCGAACCACAGGCATCGGCCGGCGCATGGGCAAAGATCGAGGCGGTGATCCTGAAGAACGATCCCTGGTGCCGCGGGATTGTGCTGCTCGGTTTGGAAGCGCCGCAGGACGAGCTGGAAGTGGCCTTTGCCGCCACCGCCAAGGCGCCCATCGTCAAGGGCTTTGCCGTCGGCCGCACCATCTTCATCAACGCGGCCGAACAATGGCTGGCCGGCAAGATGTCGGACGATGAGGCGGTTGCCGACATGGCATCTCGCTTCGAGAGACTGACCGAGGCGTGGCTTGCCGCGCGCGGCCGCAAAGCAGCATAAGAAGGCGCGGCAATAAGGACTGCGGAGGAACCGACATGACCAAGACAATCCGCCTGACGATGGCGCAGGCGCTGACCCGCTTTCTTGCCCGGCAGATGACCGAGATCGGCGGCAAGAAAGTGCCGATCTTCGGCGGCGTCTGGGCGATCTTCGGCCACGGCAATGTCGCCGGCGTCGGCGAGGCGCTCTACCAGGTGCGCGACGAATTGCCGACCTTCCGCGCCCATAACGAGCAGGCGATGGCGCATGCGGCGATTGCCTACGCCAAGGCCAATTTCCGCCGCCGCTTCATGGCTGCGACCAGTTCGATCGGCCCCGGCGCGCTCAACATGGTGACCGCTGCGGCACTTGCACATGTAAACAGGTTGCCTGTCCTGTTTCTGCCCGGCGACGTCTTCGCCAATCGCATTCCGGATCCCGTCCTGCAGCAGGCCGAGGATTTTTCCGACGGCACGGCGACGGTCAATGACTGCCTCCGGCCGGTGTCGCGCTATTTCGACCGCATCACGCGGCCGGAGCAGATTATGCCGGCGCTCAACCGCGCCATGCAGGTGCTGACCGACCCGGCCGAATGCGGCCCGGTGACCCTGGCGCTGTGCCAGGATGTGCAGGCCGAGGCCTATGACTACCCCGAGAGCTTCTTTGCCGAGCGGCTCTGGACGCCGCGTCGGCAGCGCCCGGACCGCAACGAACTGGCGGCCGCAGTCGCGGCGCTCAAAGCGGCGAAAAAGCCGCTGGTGATCGCCGGCGGCGGCGTGCTCTATTCGCAGGCGTCGGATGAATTGGCGAAGCTGGTGCAAGGTGCCGGCATTCCGGTTTGTGAGACGCAAGGCGGCAAATCCTCGCTCCCGGACGATCATCCCTTGAACATGGGCGCGGTCGGCGTCACCGGCACTTCGGCGGCCAACCGGCTGGCCGAAGTGGCCGACGTCGTGCTTGCCGTCGGCACCAGACTGCAGGATTTCACCACCGGCTCCTGGGCGCTATTCAAGAATTCCGGCAAGACAATCATCGGGCTCAACGTGCAGCCTTTCGATGCCGGAAAGCACCAGGCGCTGCCGCTGGTCGCCGATGCGGCGGAAGGGCTCGCCGAATTGGCTGCCGCGCTGAAAGGCTGGAAAGCCCCTTCAGGCTGGACCGACAATGCGATCAGGGGCAAGAAGGAGTGGCAGGCGGATGCCGGCAAGGCGACTGGGTCAACCAATGCGGCCCATCCGTCCGACGCGCAGGTGATCGGCGCCGTACAGCGGGCCATGGGCTCCGGCGTGACGCTGCTTCATGCCGCGGGCGGCCTGCCCGGCGAATTGCACAAGCTATGGCAGGCGGGTGCGCCCGGCTCCTATCACGCCGAATACGGCTTCTCGACCATGGGCTACGAAATCGCCGGCGGACTCGGCGTCAAGATGGCCAGGCCCGACGAGGAGGTTGTGGTGATGATCGGCGACGGCTCCTACCTGATGCTCAATTCCGAGATCGCGACCTCGGTGATGCTCGGCCTCAAGCTGACCATCGTGCTGCTCGACAACCGCGGCTATGGCTGCATCAACCGGCTGCAGATGGCGACCGGCGGCGCCAACTTCAACAATCTGCTGAAGGACGCTCGTCACGAGACCTTGCCCGAGATCGACTTCGCCGCACATGCGGCAAGCCTGGGCGCCATTGCCGAAAAAGTGCCGTCGATCGCCGGGCTGGAAACGGCGCTGGTGCAAGCGAAGAAGAATACGCGAACGACCGTGCTGGTCATCGACACCGACCCGCTGGTTTCGACCGAGGCCGGTGGAAGCTGGTGGGATGTCGCAGTGCCGGAAGTCTCGGCACGGCCGCAAGTGAATGCGGCGCGCAAGAAATATGAGGAAGCGCTGAGCGGGCGGCGATTTTAGCGCCCGCCAACGCCTCGAATGTCAGAAACTGGAGTGACGACTTGAAAGCCAAACTGGGCATGTCCCCTATTGCATGGTGGAACGACGATCTTGCGGAACTCAGCGATGATGTGTCGCTGGAGGAGTGCCTGCGCCAATCGCGTTCGGCTGGTTTCACCGGCATGGAAATGGGCCGCCGCTTTCCTAACGATCCGAAAATCATGCTGCCGATCCTCAGGCAGGCCGACGTGACGCTTTGCGGCGGTTGGTACTCGGGAACGCTGGTCGACGAAAACATGGCGAAAAACAAGGATCGTATCCAGCCGATGATCGATCTGTTCAAGGCGGTGAATGCGCCCTGCATCGTCTATGGTGAAGTCGGCCGCTCCATCCAGGGCGACCGCTCCAAACCGCTCGCCACCAAGCCCAGGCTTTCGGACGAGGAGATGAAAGCCTATGCGAAGCGGCTCACGCAGTTCGGCGAATGGTGTGCCGAGCAAGGCATGCCGCTCTCCTACCACCATCATATGGCGGCGGTCGTCGAGACCGAGCCCGAACTCGATGTATTCATGCGCTATTCGGGTGAAGGCATTCCCTTGCTGCTCGATGCCGGGCACCTGGCTTTTGCCGGCGGTGACGTGCTGCGCGCCATCGACAATCATCACCGGCGCATCAACCACGTGCATGTGAAGGACGTGCGCATGGAGGTGATCGAGAAACTCGACCGCCAGAAGCAATCCTTCCTCGATGCCGTGGCGCTCGGCGCCTTCACGGTGCCGGGAGATGGCTCGCTGGATTTTGGCGCCATCGTCCAGAGGCTAGCCGACCATGGCTATGAAGGCTGGTTCGTGGTCGAGGCCGAGCAGGATCCGAAGAAGAACCCGCCGCTCAAGATGGCGCAGGTCGGCTATAAGGAATTGATGCGGGTGATGACGGCGGCGGGCTACACGGTGGAGACACAGGGCTTTCCCAATGCTTGAGGCTCGCGAGGAAGGGCTGATCCGATGCCGTGGGTGATCCGATGAAAGACTCCGAGCACCCGTTTTTCCGGCCGCTGTGGCGGCGCGTTGCCGTTGTCGCGGTCTGCCTGGTCTGGTCGGTGATCGAATTCGCTACCGGCACACCGTTCTGGGGCGTGATTGCGCTCGGCTTCGCCGGCTATGCCGTCTGGCAATTCTTCTATCTCTACAAGCCAGCTGACGAGGACAAGCCATCGGCGGACGCCAAACCGAAGGAATGACCATGTCTAAGCTGCTCGTCAAAGCCAATAAGGGCCACGGCCGCGTCGCTCATGTGACGCCGCAGAGCGCCGGCTGGACCTATGTCGGCTTCGATCTGCACCGGCTGCGGCCCGGCGAGAGCGCTTCCGGGCAAACCGCGGATCGTGAGGTCTGCCTTGTGTTCGTCACCGGCAAGGGTAAGGCCAAGGCCGGCGGCAAGGAACTCGGCCTGCTCGGCGAGCGCATGTCGCCCTTCGAAGGCAAGCCGTGGTCGGTCTATGTGCCGCAGGGGTCGGAGTGGTCGGTGAGCGCCGATACCGATCTCGAACTTGCCGTCTGTTCGGCGCCAGGACTGGGCGGCGGTCTGCCGGTCCGTGTCATCGGACGTGACGATCTCGGCCAGGAGGTTCGCGGCAAAGGCACCAACACGCGCTACGTCACCAACATCCTGCCGGAGGGCGAGCCGGCCGATTCCCTGCTGGTGGTCGAGGTCATCACGCCCGGCGGCCACACATCGAGCTATCCGCCGCACAAGCACGACCAGGACAATCTGCCGGCTGAATCCTATCTGGAGGAAACCTATTACCACCGTCTCAACCCGCCACAGGGCTTTGCTTTCCAGCGCGTCTACACCGATGCCGACGAGAACGGTGCTCGTTCGCTCGACGAAGCGATGGCGATCGAGGACGGCGACGTCGTGCTGGTCCCCAGGGGTTATCACCCCTGCGCCGCCTGCCACGGCTATGATCTCTATTATCTCAACGTCATGGCCGGACCGAAGCGGACGTGGAAATTCCACAACGCGCCCGAGCACGAATGGCTGATGAAGGCCTGACCGTTTCCCCTTCGCTTCTCAACCGCTGGTCCAAGCCGAAAAAATCGTCGGCTAATGACCAGGCTGTGTCGTTTTGTTACCGAAAACGCTGCAAAGCTTCGTCAATTCGTCATGGAAATCGCCTATGGCAGCGGGGCTGACGAGGACTTTCGATGCGCTACGCTATCTATTTCACCCCCCGGCAGGATGAACCGCTGGCGCGGATCGCCGCCAACTGGCTCGGCCGCGACCCGTTCGGCGCCGCCACAAAGCCGGTCGAGGCGGTGGGCGAGTTGTCGGCGGCGGAAGTTGCCTTCCATACCGCCTCGGCGCGCCGCTATGGCTTTCATGCGACGCTGAAGGCGCCCTTCCGACTGGCTTCCACCGAGACGGAAGCCTCGCTTCGCGCAGCACTCGACGATTTTGCCGAGGCGACGTCGGTGGTGACGGTCCCGCGGCTGATCGTCACCCAGATCGACGGCTTCTTCGCGCTGGTGCCGGAAGCACCGCTGCCGGCGCTCAACCGCTTCGCCGATGATGTGGTGCACGACTTCGACCGCTTTCGCGCGCCGTTGACCGAAGCCGAGATCGAGCGGCGCAGCCCCGATTCGCTGAAGCCCGACGAGTTCCGCAATCTCTGCCAGTGGGGCTACCCCTATGTCTTCGAGACCTTTCGCTTCCATATGACGCTGTCCGGCCGGGTCTCGTCACAGGAAAGCCCTCGTCTTCGCCTAGCAATCGACAGCCTGTTTGCGGGCGTGCTGCAACGGCCGGTGGCGGTGGACGCGCTGACGCTGTTTGTGGAAACTGAACCCGGCGCACCATTCATGGTGCTGTCCCATCACGCGCTCGGGCGCCGCCCGGCCAGAAGAACTGCCTGACCAGAAGAACTGCCTAAATGACTATTTGCTTTAACCGCATTGTGCGACGCCGATTCATTTTCAGTTGGTTGCAAAATGCTCCGAGGACTGCCTGAAATGACCGCCGAGACCGTTCTTGACAATGCCCGCATCGTACTGGCCGACCAGATCATCGAAGGGTCGATCGTGCTGCGCGATGGCGTGATCGCCGACATCGCTCCCGGCGCTGGCCGCAGCGGCGAGGACATGGGCGGCGACTTCATCATCCCTGGCCTGGTCGAGCTCCACACCGACCATCTCGAAGGCCATTACGCGCCGCGGCCGAAAGTGCGCTGGAACCCGATCGCAGCTGTGCTGGCGCATGACGCGCAGGTGGCGACCGCCGGCATCACCACCGTGCTCGACGCCTTGCGTGTCGGCATGGACGAGGATGCCGACCTGACGGCCGCCGACATACGCAAGCTGGCCGACGCGATCGAAGACAGCGTGCAGCAGGACCGGCTCAGGGCCGACCATTTCCTCCATCTGCGCTGCGAGGTTTCGGCGCCGGACTGCCTCACAGCCTTCGCCAATTTCGACGGCGACGAGCGGGTCAGGCTGGCGTCACTGATGGACCATGCACCGGGACAGCGCCAATTCGTCAATTTGGAAACCTATGCCTATTACTACCAGCGCAAGCTGAAGCTGACCGATCGCGATTTCCAGAAATTCTGCGAAAAGCGGATGGCGGAATCAGCGAGGAACTCGAGCCCGAACCGCAGCTTCATCGCCGCTGCCTGCCAAGAGCGCGGCATCGTGCTGGCCAGCCATGACGACGCAACCGTCGGCCATGTCGACGAAGCGATCGAGCAAGGTGTGCGCGTCGCCGAGTTCCCGACCACTGAGGAGGCGGCACGGGCTTCAAAAGAGGCAGGGCTCGGCGTATTGATGGGCGCGCCGAACGTCATGCGCGGCGCGTCGCATTCGGGCAATGTCTCGGCCCGCACGCTGGCCGGCGACGGCCTGCTCGATATCCTGTCATCGGACTACATTCCGTTCAGCCTGATCCAGTCGGCCTTCTTCCTCGGCGACGTGGTCGAGGGCATCTCGTTGCCACAGGCGGTGGCGATGGTCTCGAAGAACCCGGCCGAGGCGGTCGGCCTCACCGATCGCGGCGTCATCGAGCCCGGCCGGCGCGCCGATCTGGTTCGCGTGCGCGTCGACGACCATGTCCCAGTCGTCCGCACGGTCTGGCGGCAGGGACGGCGGGTCGCATGATGGTGTCGGCATCGGTCGAGCGTGAATTGTCAGCCGCGGCGTTTCCGATCCGCGACGGCGTCTTCGTCGCCGTCGTCGGGCCGAGCGGTGCCGGCAAGGACACGGTGATCGGCTATGCGCGCGCCGTGTTTGCCGACGAGAGCCGGCTGGAGTTCGTGCGCCGGGTCATCACCCGGCAGAGCGACGCGGCTACCGAGGATCACGACACGCTCGCCGACGCGGCCTTCGTCGAGGCCGAAGCGGATGGCGCCTTCGCGATTTCCTGGGAGGCGCATGGCCTGCGCTATGGCATCCCGGCCGAAGTCGATTGGTCGGTCTCAAACGGCCGTGTCGCGATCGCCAACGTCTCGCGCGCGATCATCCCGGCGCTGCGGGAGCGCTACGCCAATCTGGCTGTCGTCGAGATCACGGCTACGCCGCAGATCCTGGCCGAGCGGCTGGCGTTGCGCGGTCGCGAATCGCGCGGCGAAGTGCTGGCACGGCTGGCGCGCAGCGCCAATGTGGCGCTGTCCGGACCGGGTGTCACCTCGATCGACAATAGCGGTCCTCGTGAAGCCGCCGGCGAGCGCTTCGCCGAGGTGCTGCGCAAGGCCATGGCCTTCTCCGACATGTCGGGCCTTATCTAAAGTAGCGCCCATCCGATGAATTCTGGATGGGCGCTACTTGTCTAACCCATATTTTTTTGGAAACCGGTATCCACTTTTCGGGATTATGGCCTCATGCGGCGTGCCGGTCCCGACCAGTGTGACGAGTATCGGTGGCAGTGGTTGTCGAAGGCTTCGCTGGCACATCCGCTGGTGTATCCAGAACTGCAACGTGATGGCGATACACCATTTCCCAGCCCTTCCAGCCGGTGAACAGCAGTATGCAGACCACTATGAACGACAACAGCACACCCCATGGCCGGACCGCGGCTTCGGCGCCTTGGGCATATCGAAGATAGAAATTGATCAGTGCCACAACAACCGCGGTCAGATTGCCCAGCATGTGGTACCAGGCGTCGGACAAGGCGCGAATGCGCGGCTCGTTGAGGAAGTCGATAAAACCGGCTGTCGCAGCGAGAAGGGCCATTACGATGGCTGCCCCGATCAGCCACATCGATGCCCGTGCCCAGAAGGCATCGGCAGTTCCCCAGAAAACCAGGTCGGAGACAAAGGCGCCGACAAGAAACGCGACAGGAAAAGGTATCAGCATCGGGTGGAGAGGGTGAGTTCCTACCTTTGCGGTACTTACTGGATTCGTGGGCATGGGACGCCTCCGCGTAGCAAAGCTTAAATAAACGCTCAGATACGGGTTTCGTTCCAAATAGAGACCGACCTGAACTGCTGTCGCGAAGCTCAGGCTGACCTTTTCACGCCACCTGCCGTGGCAGTCGGCGTATTTCATCCAGCTATTTTTGCGTCATTCCGCGGCAGCACCCGCCACGCCCTTGCGTGTGGCTTCCAGCATCCGCCGCCGCGCCCTGAACACGCCCCATTGCTGGTCGACCAGCACGCCGATGAGGATCACCCCGCCCATGACGGCGAAGTTGAGCGAGGACGGGATGCCGAGCAGGTTGACGAGGTTCTGCAACTCCTGCAGCAGCACCGTGCCGAGGAGGACGCCGATCAGCGAGCCTTCGCCGCCGCGCAGCGAGAAGCCGCCGAGCACCGCTGCCGCGATGGCGTAGAGCTCATAGAACTGACCGTGGCTCGCCGGCGAGATCGAGCGTGTGTACATGGCGAAATAGATAGCCGACAGCGCCGTCAGCACGCCGCAGATGACATAGGCGGCCATGACGATGCGGCCGGTACGGATGCCGGAATATTTCGCCGCTTCCTCGTTCTTGCCGATGGCATAGAGATAGCGCCCGAACACCGACCGGTGCAGCACCACCCACATGACGACGGCGATGACGATCAGCGCGATGAAACTGTTCGGCACGCCCCAGGACCGCCCCGCCGTCAGGAACTCGAGTTCCGGGAAGTTCTGTCCGAAGGCAAAGCCGGCGGTGCCGTCGGCGGTGTAGAAGCGCGCCACGCCGCGATAGATCAACAGGCCGCAGAGGGTGACGACAAACGGCTGCAACTTCAGCCGGGTGATCAGCCAGCCATGCATCAGGCCGATGATGGCGCCGAGCGCGATGATCAGCACGAAGGCCAGCGGCCACTCCATCTCCCGCACGGCGATGAAATCGATGAACAGCGTACCGAGTAGCGCAACCACCGAGCCGACTGACAATTCGATGCCGCCGGTGATGATGACGAAGGCCTGGCCGATCGACAGGATGCCGAACAGCCCGATCAGGTTCGAGGTGTTGGCGAGATTGATCGGCAGCAGGAAGCGCGGGTTGATGATCGCCACCACCGCGCCGACCACCAGGATCAGGATCAGCAGGCCGAGATCTTTCTTGCTCATCGTCTTCTCCCAATGCCTGCGAACTACTTCGGCTGCTTGCCGACCGCCAGCAGCAGCACGTTTTCCTGGCTGAACCGGTCCTTGTCGAGAATGCCGGAGATCTGGCCTTCATGCATGACGGCGATGCGGTCGGACACGCCGATCACCTCCTCCATGTCGCTTGAGATCATCAGCACGGCGACGCCGGCATCGGCCAGCGCCCGCATCAGTCCGTAGATCTCGGCCTTGGCGCCGATATCGATACCGCGCGTCGGCTCGTCGAGGATCATCACCTTCGGCTTCATCGCCAGCCATTTGGCCAGCACGACCTTTTGCTGGTTGCCGCCCGACAGCGTGCCGGTACGCGTCTGGACGGAGGGCGCCCTGATGCCGAGATCGGTCTTCTGCTTCTCGGCGGTGGCGGCCTCGGCGCTGGCCGAGACCAGCGAGCGCCGCGAATGCATTGGCAGATTGGGCAGCGAGATGTTCTGGGCAATCGACAGGTCGAGGAGGATGCCGGTCAGCTTGCGATCCTCGGGGACGAGGAAAATACCGTTGGCCACTGCATCCGCGGCCGAACCAAGAACCAGATCTTTTCCGTCAAGCTGGAACGAACCGCCAAAGCTCCTGTCGATGCCGAACAGGACGCGCGCCAGTTCCGTCCGGCCGGAGCCGACGAGGCCGGCCAGGCCAAGGATCTCGCCATGCCTGACATCGAGGTCGACGGGCCGATCAGGATAGGCGGCGGTGCGAATGGCCTTGACCGACAGCGCGACTGAGCCCGGCGGGCGCGCCGATTCTGCGGCCTTCTCGCGCTCCTTCAGCATGCGGCCGATCATCAGCTTGACCATCTGGTCGTGATTGATGGCGCTCTTCGGCAAGGTTCCGGCGAGCATTCCGTCCCTGAGGACGACGACGCGGTCGGCAACGCGCTCGACCTCGTGAAGGCGGTGCGAGATGAAAATGACACTGATGCCGTCTGCCTTCAGCGCCTTGATGACGCCGAGGAGCTTGTCTGTTTCGGCGATCGGCAGGCTGGACGTCGGTTCGTCGAGGATAACCAGTCTTGCCTCGATCGACAGCGCCTTGGCGATCTCGACCATTTGCTGCTGCGCCAGCGACAGCGCCGACACCGGCGTATCGGCCGAGAAATTGGCGCCCACGCGTTTGAGCAGCGGCGCCGCCTGCGCTCGCAGCCTGGCGCGGTCGACGAGCTTGAGCGGCCCGGCGCGCAGCGGTTCGCGGCCGAAGAAGATATTGGCGGCCACGTCGAGGTTTTCGAACAGGTTGAGTTCCTGGTGGACGAAAGCGATGCCCGAGCCGATGCTGGCCTCGACGGTCAGCCCGTCATGGGCGACGCCATCGACGGTGATGGTGCCGGTATCTGGCCTGGTGACGCCACCGAGGATCTTCATCAGCGTCGATTTGCCGGCGCCGTTTTCGCCGACCAGGCCGATGACTTCGCCGGGCCTTACGTCCATCGAGAATCCGTCTAGCGCGACGACGCCGGGATAGGTCTTGCGCACACCGTCGAGGCTCAGGAACGGAGCGTCCGTGGATGCAACGATGGATGGGTCGGAATAATTCATCACGCCTGACAGCAGCCGGTGAGCCGTTTGGCCTCAGACTGACGAGCCTCGCGAGGCACGTCAATAGAACGCCGGCTCAAGGCGAACCTTGAGCCGGCGCAACCTAATTCGCTCAGTTTCCAGACATCGCCTTGAGGCTGGCGGCGTAGGCGTCGACATCGTCCTTGCCGATGATCTTGGTCGGGATGATGATCAGTCCATCGGCCGGGACGCCCGACTTGTCGCCCTTGAGATAGGCGGCCATCAGCTTCATGCCCTGATAGGCCCACTCGAAGGGCTGCTGCACCACGGTGGCGGCAACGGTGCCTTCCTTGACGCCACCCAGCGTGATCGGATCGTCATCGAAGCCGACGACGGTGATCTGGCCAAGCTTGCCGGCATCGCGCAGCGCCTCATAGATGCGCGGCGTGTTGTAGGAATAGAAGCCGACCATGCAGGTGACGTCGGGGCTGGCGACCAGCGCGTCCTCGACATTCTTCTTGGCGCGGGCCTGATCGATGTCATCGCCGCGCACGTCGACCAGCTCGATCTTGGTACCGGCTAGCCCGTCCTTCATGCCCTGGATGCGCTCCTTGGCGTTGTCGGCGCCGAGCAGGCCGACGAAGCCGAGGCATTTGCCGCCGTCGGGCATCGCCTTCTTGGCGATCTCGGCCGCCTGCTTGCCGGCATCGACGTTGGACGAGCCGATATAGGCGACGCGCTTGGTCTGCGGGGCGTCACTGTCGGTGGTGAACAGCGCCGTTTCCGAAGCGATCTTGTTCAGGCCGTCGGTCGAGGTCTTGGGGTCGACCGCGGAGACCATGATGGCCTTGACGCCCGCCGTCACAAGATCGTCCATCAGCCGCTGCTGGATGGCGACCGACGACTGCTCAGGATATTTCAGTTCCAGATTGTAGTCGGGCAGTTCGCCCTGCGCTTTCTTGACGCCAGCTTCTGCCGCCTTCCAGAAGTCGGACGCGCCGTTGACGACGAAGGCCAATGTCGGCTTGTCGTCGGCCCGCGCAATTGCGCTGGCGGACAGGCCGAGCAGCAGGGCCGCAGCGGCGACGGACGCATTTCGTATCACAGATTTCATATTCAACCTCCCATTTGACTCAGTAATTTTCGCTGATGATGAACTTGCCGGCGCGGCTTGGACGCCCTCCTCCTCAAGGGTTTCCGGCAGCGAAGAACGACGCAATTCCAGCCGCGATCGTCGACTTTAGAGACTCATTCGTCGTTCGTAAATAGTCCGATTTGTCTGACATTTCCCCGAAGCGGCAGGCGAGCTCCGGCTGACGGGAACCGTCCGATACCAGGCTGGCTTGCGTTCCGAACATGCGCGGTCCGATGTCGTCCGGGCATGATGGATTGACGTTATAGGGATGCCAGATATTAGTAAAGAGTATTAGTTTGGTCGGGATTCTCGTCACAAAGGAGAGCGGCCTCCCCAGTCGCTACCGTTTCGGATCGGGGACTAAATCGCCTAAGAGGGTCGATTATATCTATTAGTAGCGCTTTGCCTTATAAATGCGAGATTCGAGGGACCAATGATATGAACGAACCACTGCGTGATCCCGTCCTTGAGGGTACCAGGCGGCGCAAGCTGCCCGGGAAAAACCCCAAGGGCCGCGTTACCATGACCGACATCGCCAGGGCCGCAGGCTGTTCGCAGGCGACGGTTTCGTTCGTGCTCAACAACACGCCGGGCATCAGGCTGTCGCAGCAAACCCGAGAGCGGGTGATCGAGACCGCGCGAACGCTGGGCTATTCGCCGCCGGTGTTTTCTGCCTTGCGAGCCCCGGTTGCCGCATTCGACGGGCTGGATGGCGTGATCGGCTTCGCCGTCGACCAGTTGGCGACCAGCCCGGAGGCGGTCGTCGCCATTGAAGGGGCGCGGCAAGCCTCGTGGAACGCCGGCAATGTGCTGCTGGTGGCGCAGACCATGGGCGACGAGGTGATGGAGCCCCGCGCCATCGCGGCGCTGACCAAGCGGGGCATTTCGGCGCTGATCTACATGACCATCTTCACCCGCGAGATCGTCGCGCCGGATTATCTCTACGGCCTCGACATTCCGGTCATCCTGCTCAACTGCTACACCGCCGACTATGCCTTCCCCGCCGTGGTGCCAAGCGAGATCGCCGGCGGGCAGAGCTCGACCCGGCACCTGATCAGCCATGGCCATCGCCGTATCGCCACCATCACCGGCGAGCCCTGGATGCAGGCGGCGCAGGACCGGTTGAAGGGTTACCGCCGGGCGCTGGCGACAGCCGACATCCCGTTCGACCCGGCGCTGGTCGTCGAAGGCGATTGGTCGGCGAGCGCCGGCTATGCCGCGACCGTCAAGCTCTTGGGGCTGAAGGACCGGCCGACCGCCATCTTCTGCCAGAACGATCGCACCGCGATCGGCTGCTACGAGGCGCTGAAGGAGGCCGGCCTGCACATCCCCCAGGATATTTCGGTGGTCGGTTATGACGACGAGGAGATCGCGCGGCATCTGTTCCCGCCGCTGACGACGTCGATCCTGCCGCATATGGCGATGGGGCAATGGGCGATCGAGCAGCTGGAAGTCCCCGCCCCACCCGGTCGCGGCCGCTATCCCATCACGAAGCTCGAATGTCCGCTGGTGGAGCGGGAGTCGGTTGGCGCTGTGGCGGGCTGACGCGAGGCGGCGGGATAGCTGGCGAGCCGCAATGGCACTGGCTTGACAGCGCGCCCGGCATAGGCCCGATTGAATCCATGAGATTGCAAAGCTGCTATAATTTTCAGGACTTTCGCCGGCTGGCAAAACAGCGCCTGCCAGGCCCGATCTTCAACTATATCGATGGCGGCGCGGACGACGAGACGACGCTGCGGCGCAACACGGCGGCGTTCGAGGACTGCGATCTCGTCCCCAACGTCCTTGCCGGCGTCGGACAGGTCGACATGTCGGTCACCGTCATGGGCCAGAAGCTGGCGATGCCGGTCTATTGTTCGCCGACGGCTCTCCAGCGGCTGTTTCACCATAGCGGCGAGCGCGCCGTCGCCGCGGCGGCGGAGAAGTTCGGCACGATGTTCGGCGTCTCGTCGCTTGGCACAGTCAGCCTGGAGGAAGTCCGCAAGCACAGGACGCCGCAGGTCTATCAGTTCTATTTCCATAAGGATCGCGGCCTGAACCGCGCCATGATGGAGCGCGCCAAGGCGTCCGGCGTCGAGGTGATGATGCTGACCGTCGACAGCGTCACCGGCGGAAACCGCGAGCGTGACCTGCGGACCGGCTTTTCAATCCCCTTTCGGCTTACGCTCGGCGGGATGATGCAGTTCGCGATCAAGCCGAGATGGGCTATCGACTATTTGACGCACGAAAAGTTCAGCCTGCCGCAGTTGGACGGCCATATCGATCTCGGTGGCGGAGCGCTTTCCATCAGCCGCTATTTCACCGAGATCCTCGATCCATCGCTGGATTGGAAGGACGTCGAAGACATGGTCCGCTTCTGGAACGGCCAGTTTTGCCTGAAGGGGATCATGAGCGTCGCCGATGCCAGAAAGGCCGTCGACATCGGCTGCACCGGCATCGTTCTGTCAAATCATGGCGGCAGGCAGCTGGACGGCTCGCGCAGTCCCTTCGACCAGCTGTCGGAGATCGTCGACGCGGTGGGCGACAAGATAGACGTGATCATCGACAGCGGCGTCCAGCGCGGCACGCATGTGCTGAAAGCCCTGTCGTTGGGTGCCAAGGCCGTCGGTGTCGGGCGCTACTATCTCTTCCCGCTGGCAGCCGCCGGACAGGCCGGCGTCGAACGGGCACTCGGCCTGATGCGAACCGAGATCGAACGCGACATGCGGCTGATGGGATGCAGGTCGGTGGCAGAGCTTTCCAGGGGGAATGTGCGGTTTAGGTGAGGCAGCCGGGAAGTGGCGCACGGCATAAGCTTTTCGAAGTGCGAACCTATACCGACCTGCCGCTGCTCCTGCCGTCCGTTTCGAAGACGGCCTCGCCGGAAACAGCATCCGTATATCCGCCCTCAAGCCGCTGCAACGCATGCCGGAACCGATCAAGATTGCCTAGCATTTTGGGCCTGGCATCGACCATGTGCTGGAAAGTGTCCCACTCTCCAATCGAGAAGAAGGCGCCGTCTCCCGATTTGATGAGAGCCATTTTTCGCAATCCCTCGAAATTGCGCGGAGCGCTGCTGAACAGTTCGACGAATTCGTCTTCACTACCCGGCTTGACCTGGAAGCGGACGCTGTTGAATGCCGTCATGTACGTTCCCCCGTGAAAGACCTGAAGAAGCTCGAATATGCGAAAGCCCTAAGGCACTCAAACCCTTCGAACACGTGTACAGGAAAATCGGAAGGTTGGCTTCAGTCACCTCCGGCCGAATGCCCCGTTTCTGGCGCTATTTTGCCAGGAAGAGGACGACGCTCGATCTCAATCGGTACGCCCTTGCGACCGGCAATGAAACGCGCTGTTAACGCCGTTCGCGGGTGACAGGATGTTGGCCGCAGTTCGAAGGTATAATCTGCGTCTCGCTGTCAGTTGCGGAGGCGAAAATGAACTTGCTTCGGATTGCGCTCTTGTGCACGGCCATGATCGACCTTGGAATGCCGGCCGTTCGCGCTGAGGATCGGCCTGTGCCGCCGAACAATAAAGCCGCAACAGCGCAGCCGCCCGTTCATTGTGAAGGCCAAAATTGTCTCCCGCCGGCGAACGATCCCGTGCAGGAATGCACCGGCCAGAATTGCACGCCAGCTCCGCCGACTGAACCGGGTCCGGAGATTAAGCAGGCCGACTGAGCAGCATCGGCTGACGATCCCCTTTTTGGCAGGGATGGCGCTCAGCCCTCGCGACCTTCCGGCTACCGGTCACGGTCATAGTCGGACGGCTATGAGCTCACCGCGCCCGAGAGGCCCCATGAGGCGGGCCGTGCATTGGATTGATGGCGCGCCCGAAGAGATTCGAACTCCTGACCCCCAGATTCGTAGTCTGGTGCTCTATCCAGCTGAGCTACGGGCGCGCAACAGGCCATGCTTTGCATAGCCCCGCAATCCGATCCTGGCGACCGGCCGCGAATGTGAGCTGTTCCCTAGCGACTGAATTTGCGAAAAGCAAGCCGATCCTGGCCAAAAGTTTTGCCGCCACGTTTTGCCGTCACGCGCCCGCCGGCGAAGGCGAGCTCACGCCACACGGCGGCCGAGCCGATGGCTCGTAGTCTCGGACCAACCATTTGCGAATTGAAACGGCCCGTAACGAAACGGTTCGTTACGCCGGGCGGCGCAGACCGTTGCGGGCCTGGTCGAGCCGGACCGGCTGGTCGGGAATGGTGACCGCGAATGTGGTGCGGCCGCCGATGCTTTCGACCAGCTCCACCGTGCCGCCATGGGCGCGGATCAATTCATGGGCGATCGCCAGGCCAAGGCCGGTGCCGCCGCTGCGGGCCGAGCCGCGAAATGCCGCGAACAGGTTTTCGCGCGCTTTTGGCGGCAGGCCGGGGCCGGTGTCGGTGACGACGATGCGGCTGACGCTGCCGATGCGCTCGGCCGATATGGTCAGGCGGCGCACCACGGCGCTCTCGGTGTCCGCCGCCATCGCCTGCACGGCGTTTCGGCTAAGATTGGTGAGCACGCGGAACAGCTGGTCGGAATCGGCGTCGACCTCGAGCACCGGATCGATGGCGTTGACGAATTCGATGCCGCATTCGATGTCGAGCAGGCCTTGGACGTCTTCGACCAGCTGGCGCAGCCGCAGCCTGCGGCGCGACGGCGGCGGCTCCTGGGTGCGGCCATAGGCAAGCACGCCCTCCGAATAGGACACGGCGCGGTCGAGCGCGCGCAGCAGTTTTGGCGCGAAGGCCTGCACAGTCGGGTCCTTGACCTGGCGCAGGCGGTCCGACATCAGCTGCGCCGAGGCAAGGATGTTGCGCATGTCGTGGTTGATCTTCGACACGGCCAGGCCGAGATCGGCCAGGTGCTTCTGCTCGGTCAGCATCTTTTGCAGCCGCTCCTGCATCTGCGACAGCTCGCGTTCGGCGACGCCGATCTCGTCGCCCCGCGCGGCGGGGTGAATGATGCGGCCGGGGTCGTCGGGCGCCTCGGAAAAGGACAGCATCGAACGTGTCATCGTCCTGATCGGGCCGATCATGATCAGGTCTATCGCGGCGTAGACCAGCATGGCGGTGAACAGCGAGATCAGCAGCGAGACGAAGGCGACGTTGCGCGAATAGATCAGCATGGCATTGCGCAGGCGGTGGTCGGGCATGATCAGCTCGAATTCCTTGTCGCTGTCGCCGACCGGCCCGAAGACGCGCAGCATCCGCTTGCCGCCGAAAAACAGCGTGTCCAGCGCGCCGGTCATGCCCTTGATCATGCCGACATTGGCGATATCGATATGATCGTCGACCTGCGGCGGCATTTCGGCCACGACCAGAAGCCGCGAGACGCCGCCGTCGCGCACCGCGATCGCCTTGGCGCCGATCGCCATCAGCACGTCGTTCTGGGCGGCACGCGACAGCGAGGCAGGTTCGCCCTGCACCAGGACGATTGAAACCGCGGCGGCCGTGCTCAGCCTTTCCTTCAGCCAGCTCAGCCTGTAGCTGGCGATCCAGGGCACGAAGATGAGGATTTCGGCCAAGAGCACGAAGACGATGGTGAGCAGCAGCAACTTGGTCGACAGGCCGCGCGCCAGCGGCACCCTGCGGGTGGCCGCCTTCGCCTGGGCGATGCTCTCGTCGGTTGCTGGGACTTCACTCATGCTCGTCGTCACGGCTGCCTGTCATCACGGCTGCTTGTCTTAAGGACTGCTCGTCTTCACGATCGCTTGATCGGGTGAGATTAGGCGATTGCGGCTTTTTTGCCAAATTCATCCTTTGGTCGAAGCCGGACAAAGGGCCGCAAGACTTCCCTGCCAGCCCGGCAACACCGGCCCGACGCGCTGGATTGACTTCCAAAACCCTTCTTTCTATAAGCCCGCTCACGCTCGGGCCATTCGTCCCGGCGCGGTTTCGATCGCGCCAAAACCGGCCCGGCAAAGCTCCTGTTACAAAGTGACAGAATCAAGAAGGGCCGCACCCCGCGGTATTTAAACAAATGAAGCGTACTTACCAGCCGTCCAAACTCGTCCGCAAACGCAGGCACGGTTTCCGCGCCCGCATGGCCACCAAAGGTGGCCGCGGCGTCGTCGCAGCCCGCCGCAACCGCGGCCGCAAGCGTCTCAGCGCCTGAGCACCAAGCGAGAGACAAGATCGTTGCCCGCAACCGGCAAGCCAACGGGTGCCCATCCCAAGCGGCTTCTGAAGCGCGCGGAATTCCTGGCCGTCCGCCGTGGTGAGAAGCGCCGCGGGCGGCTTTTCCTCGTCGAGGTTCTGGGCCGCGGCGACAGCGAAGCGCCGCGCGTCGGCTATACCGTCACCAGGAAGGTCGGCAACGCCGTCGTTCGCAACCGCATCCGGCGGCGGCTGAGAGAGGCCGTGCGCACGCATGCCGCGGATGACATGGCGCCAGGCAATGATTATGTCATCGTCGGGCGCGAAGACGTGCTTACCACTCCGTTCGGCCAGTTGAAGGCCGAACTCTCCCGCAGATTGCGTGGAACACGATAGGCCAAGGGCTTCGATGGAAAACAACCGCAACTTCTTCATCACCATCGCACTGTCGGTGCTGATCCTGGCGCTTTGGCAATATTTCTATGTGATGCCGCGCAGTGAGATGCAGCGCGAAGCCGCCCGCATCGAAGAGCAGCGCGTGGCGGAGCAGAAGAAGGCCGCCCAAGGCACCAGCCCGGGCGCCAGCGAAACACCGGTGCAGCCGGGCGCCATTCCGAACGCGCCTGGCGGCGACGCGGTGACGCCGGCCGGCCGCGACCAGGCGATTGCCTCGACCAGCCGCGTCAAGATCGACACGCCGAGCCTCGAAGGCTCGATCAACCTCACCGGCGCGCGCCTCGACGACCTCCGGCTCAAGCACTACAGGGAGACGGTCGACAAGACCTCGCCCGAGATCGCGTTGCTCAACCCGGCGTCTCTGCCGAACGGCTATTTCGCCGAGATCGGCTTTTCCGGCACGCCGAATGTCGGCACGCTGCCCGGCCCCGACACCGTCTGGCAGACCGACGGCAAGGCGACGCTGACACCGGCGACGCCGGTCACGCTGACCTTCACCAACGACAAGGGCCTGACCTTCAAGCGCACCTTCTCCGTCGACAGCCAATATATGTTCACCGTGTCCGACACGGTTCAGAACGGCGGCTCGGCGCCGGCGACGTTGTCGAACTATGGCCGCGTTACGCGTTTCGACAAGCCGGCTATCGCCAGCACCTATGTGCTGCACGAGGGCCTGATCGGCGTTACCGGAAGCGAGGGCCTGCAGGAATACAAATACTCCAGCGTCGAATCTGACAAGGAATACAAGCCAGGCAAGTCGACCGACGGCTGGCTGGGCATCACCGATAAGTATTGGGCGGTGACCCTCGTGCCGCCTAGCGGCCGCGAATTTCAGCCCAAATTCTCTTATTTCGAGTTCAAAAGCGGGCCCCATCCGCACAGCTACCAGTCCGATTTCCTGTCCGATCCTGTCACGGTCGCTCCCGGGCAATCGACGACCGTGGAGTCGGAGATATTCGCCGGCGCCAAGGAAGTTTCGACGATCAACGCTTATGAAAAGGACCGTCATATTCGCCAGTTCGATCTTCTGATCGACTGGGGCTGGTTCTATTTCATCACCAAGCCGATGTTCTGGCTGATCGACACGCTTTACAAATTCTTCGGCAATTTCGGTCTGGCGATCCTCGCCACCACCGTCATCGTCAAGGCGCTGTTCTTCCCGCTCGCCAACAAGTCCTATGCGTCGATGGCGAACATGAAGAAGGTGCAGCCCAAGATGCTCGAGATCCGCGAGAAATACGCGGACGACAAGATGAAGCAGCAGCAGGCGATGATGGAGCTCTACAAGACCGAGAAGATCAATCCGCTCGCCGGCTGCTGGCCGGTGGCGTTGCAGATCCCGGTGTTCTTCTCGCTCTACAAGGTGCTCTACATCACCATCGAGATGCGGCACGCGCCGTTCTTCGGCTGGATCCAGGATCTGGCGGCGCCGGACCCGACATCGATCTTCAACCTCTTCGGGCTGATCCCGGTCACCTTGCCGCACATGCTGATGATCGGCGTCTGGCCGCTGATCATGGGCGTGACGATGTTCCTGCAGATGCGCATGAACCCGACGCCGCCGGACCCGACGCAGGCTGCGATCTTCACCTGGATGCCCGTGATCTTCACCTTCATGATGGCGGGTTTTCCGGCCGGCCTCGTCATCTACTGGGCCTGGAACAACACGCTGTCGATCCTCCAGCAGGGCGTGATCATGAAGCGGCAAGGCGCCAAGATCGAATTGTGGGACAATCTGGTCGCGCTGTTCCGCAAGAAACCGTCGCCGGCGGAATAGCCGGCGCTCCGATGATGCGAAACCCAAAAGCCCCGGTTCGTCCGGGGCTTTTTGCACAAGTTGCCGGCCTGGATTAAGCGATTGGTACTGCCGGACGGATCGCGCTATTTTGACCTGGCTGGCAGTTGCCCGATGGAGCTCGATATGACCGGACCCAATCCATCGATCAAGCATCCGATCCCGTTGCACACGCGCGTCGGCTTTCTGAAACCGCTGGTGACGGCGCCGAATATCGAGATCGGCGACTTCACCTATTATGACGACCCTGACGGACCCGACAAATTCGCCGAAAAATGCGTGCTGCATCATTATCCGTTCATCGGCGACAGGCTGGTCATCGGCAGGTTCTGCGCCATTGCCGAGGGTGCGCGCTTCATCATGAACGGCGCCAATCACGCCATGTCCGGCTTTTCGACCTATCCGTTCAACATCTTTGGCCACGGCTGGGAGGAAGGTTTCGACCCGGCGACATCGTCTAAAGAGGTGCGTGGCGACACAATCGTCGGCAATGACGTCTGGATCGGCATGGAAGCGGTGATGCTGCCGGGCGTGAAGATCGGCGACGGCGCCATCGTCGCGGCAAAGTCGGTGGTGACGCACGATGTGCCGGCCTATGCGATCGTCGCCGGCAATCCTGCCAAGGTGGTGAAGATGCGCTTCGACGAAAGGACCATCCGGCGGCTGCTGGCGCTGGCGTGGTGGCACTGGCCGGTGGAAAAGATCAGCCGCAATCTCGATGCCATTCGTGGCAGCAACATTTTTCTTCTGGAGGCAGCGGTTTGAACGCGTTGAACAAGACCACGATCGGCATCGAATTGTTCACGCGAGCCTGGATCTTCATCCGCGGCGTGCCGGCAATGAAATTCCTGCCGCCGGAGGGTCCACCCGAGATCGCCTTTGCCGGCCGCTCCAATGTCGGCAAATCGTCGCTGATCAACGCGCTGGTCAACCAGAAGGGGCTGGCGCGCACCTCCAACACGCCGGGCCGGACGCAAGAGCTCAACTATTTCGTGCCGGGCGGATTTTCGGGAGAAGGCGCCGATCTGCCGCCGATGGCCCTGGTCGACATGCCGGGCTATGGCTACGCCACGGCGCCGAAGGAAAAGGTCGACGAGTGGACGAAGCTCGTGTTCGACTATCTCAAGGGCCGGGTGACGCTGAAGCGCGTCTACGTGCTGATCGATGCCCGTCATGGCATCAAGGCCAAGGACGACGAGGTGCTGTCGCTGCTCGACAAGGCGGCGGTGTCGTATCAGATCGTGCTGACCAAGACCGACAAGATCAAGGCGGCGGGGATACCGCAGCTGATCGAGGAAACGCTGGCGAAAATCAAGAAACGCCCGGCGGCCTTTCCCTTCGTGCTCGCCACGTCGTCGGAAAAGAGCGAGGGCCTCGAGGAATTGCGTGCGGCGATCGTGCTCGCCGCCAATGGCGGATAGGCAACGGACTCCGACGGCTGGTCAGGCGGGGCTGGAGGCCCGTTCCTGCTCTGCAAGCTGTTCGGTGCCGTAGGCCTTCAGGAACACGTCGACGCCCGACCTGACGATATGTTCGATCTCGGCCGCACTTGGCGCCTTGGTGCGATAGGCGAATATGCACTGGCGGAAAAGACCGGCCAGGCACAGCTCGGTGAACTGATAGGCGGCAAGCTCGACATCGTCGATCTTCAGCAGGCCGCGTTCGATAGCCATGTTGAGGAAAACGACAACCCTGTCATGGCCGCGCTTCGGCCCGCGTTCGTAAAATCGCGCGCCAAGCTCCGGAATGCGTTCCGACGCGCCGATCACCGTCCGCTGCGCCAGGATGACCCTGGCCGAGGTGATCTTCATGGACAGCACGATGCCGAACTTCACCAGCGTCTGGCGAAGGTCGCCTATCTGGTCCAGCACTTCGTACATGTTCTTGAAGATCGTGCCGCGTTCTTCCTCGATCAGTGCTTCGAACAGCTCTTCCTTGTTGGCGAAGTAGACATAGATGGTGCCCTTGGACACGCCGGCCTCGCGGGTAATGTCGTTCATCGACGCGGCTTCGAAGCCCTTGTCGATGAAGACACGGCGCGCACCCTCGATGATCTGGCTGCGCTTGACCGGGTCTTGCCCCGCGGCCGGGCGGCCGCGCGGCAGACTGTCCAGCAGATCGCACTGGTCCTTGCCAGCGCTGGACAATGGGCCTGACTCAGGCAAAGGAGCGGCCTTGGGGGCTTCGGCCATAATGTCACACCTCGTAAAATAATTCGAACCATCCGGTTCGATTGCTCTTGATATGGGCCTCTTTAAGCGCTAAGTCAACGCCGAGATCGAACCGAACGGTTCAGTCTGATGAAGTTCAGCGCCAGTTAATTTAGAGAGATATCATGTCCTCGAACGCGCCCACCAGTGCCGAAGTCCGCCCTTTCCCCAGTGCCAAGGTCCAACCTGCGATCGAAGCGCCGGAAGCCCCCGTCAAACCCGCCGACGTCACCCCGCTGGCGCCCGCCAAGAAGAAGCGCTCGATGCGCTCCCTGTTGTTGCCCATCATCGGCCTGGCCCTGCTGGGCGCCGGCGCCTGGTATGGCTATGATTATTGGACCGACGGGCGCTTCATGATCACGACCGACGACGCCTATGTCCAGGCCGACACGGCGTTCATCTCGCCAAAAATCTCGGGCTATGTCGATCAGGTCAAAGTGACCGAGAACCAGCAGGTGAAGGCCGGCGACCCGCTGCTAATCGTCGATGACGGTGACTACAAGATAGCCGTTGCCCAGGCCGAGGCGCAGATCGCCACGTTGAGCAAGACGCTCGACCGCATCGATGCCCAGACCGAGGCGGCGCGCGCCTCGCTCAAGCAGGCGCAGGCGCAGAAGACCGCCGACCAGGCCGCGGCCGACAATGCGAAGCGGGCTCAGGTTCGTGCCGCCCAGCTGCTCAAGACCCGCGTCGGCACCCAGGCCCAGTTGGACGATGCCCAGACGGCGGTCGAGCAAGCCAATGCCGCACTAGCCGGCGCCGACGCACAGATCGCGGCGGCTCAGGCCAATATCGGCGTGCTCCAGGCGCAGCGCGCGGAATCGGCCAGCACGCTGGCCTCGCTGCAGCTTGCCCACGACAAGGCGGTGCGGGACCTGTCCTTCACCGTGTTGCGCGCACCCTATGACGGCGTGGTCGGCAACCGCTCGGTCGAGCAGGGCGACCTGATCAGCCCCGGACAGAAGCTCGCCGTCATCGTGCCAATGGACAAGCTCTATATCGTCGCCAACTTCAAGGAGACCCAGCTTGCCCGGCTGGTGCCTGGTGAAAAGGTCAGTGTGTCGGTCGACGCGATCGACGGCCAGGACTTCGAGGGTACCGTGTCGTCGCTGGCCCCGGCTTCGGGAGCAGTGTTCTCGCTGCTGCCGCCGGAAAACGCCACAGGCAATTTCACCAAGGTGGTGCAGCGCGTTCCGGTTCGTGTCGACGTGCCCGCGGATGTGCTGAAGACGGGCAGGCTGCGCGCCGGCCTGAGCGTCGTCGTCGCCGTCGACAGCCGTACGGCGCCTTCGGCATCGAAGTAAAGCGGAACCGGGAGCAAAGGTCATGGCGACCGCAACCCTAACTGCAGGATCGGCGCCGGCGCCAGCCATGCCGGTGCCGGCCGACCACATCTCGACACGCCGCGTCATCGCCTTCCTGGCGATGGTGTTCGGCATGTTCATGGCCATCCTGGACATCCAGATCGTCTCGGCCTCGCTGGCCGAGATCCAGGCGGGGCTGAGCGCCAGTTCGGATGAGATTCCGTGGGTGCAGACGGCCTATCTGATTGCCGAGGTGGTGATGATCCCGCTGTCGGGCTTCCTCAGCCGGATGCTGTCGACGCGGGTGCTGTTCACGATCTCGGCAGCAGGCTTTACCGCGGCCAGCGCGCTGGCGGCGACCGCAACCAATATCGACCAGATGATCGTCTACCGCGCCGTGCAGGGCTTCATCGGCGGCGGCATGATCCCGAGCGTCTTTGCAGCCGCCTTCACCATCTTCCCACCGTCGCGTCGCGCCATCGTCTCGCCGATGATCGGCCTGGTGGCGACGCTGGCGCCGACCATCGGCCCGACAGTCGGCGGCTATATCAGCCATGCCATGTCCTGGCACTGGCTGTTCCTGGTCAACGTCGTGCCCGGCATTCTGGTGACGACGGCCGCCTGGTCGCTGATCGACTTCGACAAACCCAATCTCAAGCTGTTCAGCAAGTTCGACTGGTGGGGGCTTGCCGGCATGGCCGCCTTCCTGGGCTGCATGGAATATGTGCTGGAGGAAGGTCCCAACAACGACTGGCTGCAGGATCAGGCGGTGTTCATCTGCGCCGTCATCATGACCTTCGGCGCGGTGCTGTTCTTCTGGCGCGTGTTCACCGCCGAGGAGCCGATTGTCGATCTGAGGGCCTTCAGCAATATCAATTTTGCCTTCGGCTCGCTGTTCTCCTTCGTCGTCGGCATCGGCCTCTACGGTCTGACCTATCTTTATCCGGTGTTCCTGGGGCGCATCCGCGGCTACGATTCGATGATGATCGGCGAGGCGCTGTTCGTCAGCGGCCTGGCCATGTTCTTCACCGCGCCGATCTCCGGCATCCTGTCGAACAAGATGGACCCGCGCATCATGATGATGATCGGCTTCTTCGGCTTCGCCACGGGGACCTGGTGGATGACGCATCTCACCGCCGACTGGGATTTCTATGAACTGCTGATCCCGCAGATCCTGCGCGGTTGCTCGATGATGCTCTGCATGGTGCCGATCAACAACATTGCGCTCGGAACCCTGCCGCCGGAGCGGCTGAAGAATGCGTCTGGCTTGTTCAACCTGACCCGCAATCTCGGCGGCGCCGTCGGACTGGCCGTCATCAACACCGTGCTGATCGACCGCAATGCCTTCCACTACGCCAGGCTCTCCGAGCACGTGCAATGGGGAAGTGCCGCTGCGCAGCAGAAGCTGCAGAACATGACGCTCAACTTCGAGCAGACCGCCGGGCTCGACGCCTCCAAGGCGGCCATCTCCAAACTGTCAGGCATGGTCCAGCAGCAGGCATCGCTGCTGTCGTTCATGGACGTATTCTTCATGCTGACGGTTTTGTTCGCGACGCTTGGGCTCTTCACCCTGGTGATCCGCAAGCCAGCCGCTCAGGGCGGCAGTGGCGGAGGCCATTGAGGCGCGCTGGATCCCCCGCCTGGCGCCCTCGCGCATGACCCCGAAAAGCGATTTTCGGGGTCATGCGCAAAATCAACCATTACGAAGTCCTCGCGCGCTCCGACAAAGCCAGGGCGCAGCCGTCCTCACGCCGTCGCCGGCTTGAAGGTCAAGGCGACGCCGTTGATGCAATGCCGCAACCCGGTCGGCGGCGGACCGTCGTCGAAGACGTGGCCGAGATGGCCACCGCAGCGGCGACAGTGGACCTCGGTGCGGGTCATGCCCAACGACCTGTCTACGGTCTTGCCGACGGAATTCGGGATTTCCTGCCAGAAGCTCGGCCAGCCTGTGCCGGAATCGAACTTGGTCTCTGACGAATAGACCGGCAGGTCGCAGCCGGCGCAAGCGAAGATGCCTTTGCGGTGCTCGTTGAGCAGCGGACTGGTTCCCGGGTATTCCGTGCCCTCCTTGCGCAGCACATTGAAGGCCGCGTCGGACAGGATGGCGCGCCACTCGGCTTCGGTCTTGGTGACCTCGAAAGTCTCGGCCGCGCGTGCATCCTGGGCTCCGCCCATGCGCAGCGCGGTGGCGCCTGCGACAACGCCAAGGGCTGCCGCACCACTCAAAAGAAGCTCGCGACGGTTCATGGCCATTCCTCCTGTCATTGCTTGTGCCAAATTCGACCGCCACACGGAAATCAAAAGCCGGTGACGATCGCTGTCCTCAAAGCGGGACTCCGCGCCTATCCACATCTTGCGTGAACGGCGCGGAGTGTGCGCAGGGAGGCCCTTAGCGATATCTTCGCCGGCAGCGTGCGTTTGTTACATCTTCGGCAGGAGAACCTTGTCGACGACGTGGATGACGCCGTTGGACTGCTCGACATCGGCGATCGTCACATTGGCGACATTGCCGTTCTCGTCGGTCACGGTGACCTTGCCGCCGTCGGTCTTGAGCGACAGTTCGCAACCACCGACCGTCTTGACCTTGTGGGTGCCGCCGTCATCCTTGACCATCTTGGCGACGTCGGCGGCCATCGCCTTGGCGCCGATGACATGGCAAGTCAGGATCTTGACCAGCTTGTCCTTGTTTTCAGGCTTGAGCAGCGTCCCCATCGTGCCGGCTGGAAGTGCCGCAAAGGCCTCGTTGGTCGGCGCGAACACGGTGAAGGGGCCAGCGCTTTGCAGCGTATCGACCAGGCCGCCTGCCTTGACGGCAGCGACCAGCGTCGTGTGGTCCTTCGAGTTGACAGCATTTTCGACGATGTTTTTCTGGGCATACATGGCGGCGCCGCCGACCATCGGATTTTGGGCATAGGCAATGGTGGCGAGCGCAGAAATGGCGACCGTTCCGGCAAGCAAAAGGGTGGCGAATTTACGCATGATTTCAATCTCCTCGGGTTATCGTTCGCCTCATTCGGGAACGCAAGGAGATACGCGACAGAAATGTGGGAGTTTCGCCCTCTCCGCAAAAAATATTGTGTCGCTGCAATTTGCCCAGTGCGGATCGGCAGCCGCCAACAAACTTTGCAGGCGTTTAAATCGCGGGAGATAGATTTCAGGTCTGCTTCTAGAGGCAAGAAGCGGTCAGACGCTCTTCAGATCGCCCGCTGCGACCACCGGTCCAGTCGGCTGGCCGGTCGGTGAACCGCCGGCAGGCTCGACGCTGACCGCAAGCACGGCGCCTTGCGCCAACTTTTCCTGGACGGCGAGCGGGATGGCCAGATGCACGCTCGCACCGGCCGGGATGACACCCATCGACACCGGCGCATTCTTGCCTTCGATCATCCACAGTTCGAAGTCCTTGCCGGCGGCCCGCTCGCCGGAAACGTGGGAAAGACCGATCTCGTGACGGGCGGCATCGTAGACGACGAGATATTTGACGTCGCTGCCTTCGGCCGCCAGCGAGGCGACAAGCCGCGTCTGCGGCGGTTCGGTGGGCGGGCGGAAGTAAGGCACGGCGATGTAGATCGCCAGCGCCGCAATGGCGGCGGCGGCAAGGCCGCGCCAGAAGCCAAGGCTCGACCACAGGCCGGCGCGCGGCTCTGCAGCGAACAGCCGGCGGTCCAATGCTTCCTTGACCCTGATCGGAGGCTCTGTCTCCGGATAGGCGGCGGCCATCGGCGAAAGATGCGCCTCCCAGCTATCGACAAGGCGCGCGAAGGCGGCGTCCGCATCGATGCGGCGCGACGCGATCTCGCGTTCGTCGGCGGCCAGCACGCCAAGAACGTATTCGGCGGCGAACAGGTCGTCGCCCCCACGTTCCGGTCCGTTGTCGTCAGCCAGCGTCATCTTTCCAGGCATTCTCTCAGTTTCAACAGGCTGCGCCGCAGCCAGGTCCGCATTGTGTTCAGCGGCACGCGATAGCGCTCCGCCAGCTCGGCATAGCTTTTGCCATCCAGATAGGCGCTCCGGACGGCCGCCGCCCGGTCCTTGTCCAATTCCTCGAGACAATGGTAGATGCGTTCGGACTCACCGCCCGCCACGGCCATGGCCTCCGGCCCCGGCGCCGGATCGGCCACGTCGAGCGCGGCATCGATATAGGCGGCAGGCTCTCGCCGCGCCCTGATCCGATCGATCGCATGATTGCGCGCAATGGCCACCAGCCAGGAGATCGGGCTCAGATCCGAAACGGCGAAACGGTCCGACTTCGTCCATATCTTGACGAAGACCTCTTGAAGCGCCTCTTCTGCATCTCCCCGATCCTTCAATACACGAAGGCAGACGCCGAAAAGTTTCGCGCTGGTCTGCCGGTACAGCAGATCGAACGCAGCCCGGTCCTTCATGGAAGTCCGGACAATCAGGTTGCTGATGTCCTGCGGCGTCATCGGCCGCCAAATTAGGCGATTGCAATGTATTTGCAACGACTGAAATGGTCTTGCGCACTGGCAGCGCCAGCGTCGATTGCCAAGGAAATCGCCGCCCGCTAGCTTGCCATGAGCGGGAGGGCGACCATGTCGATCGAGCGGGTTCTGTGGGAGCATGACGCAACCGGCCAGGCCGCACTCGTGCACAAGGGAGAGATCACACCGCAAGATCTCGTCGATGCGGCGATCGCCCGGGCCGAGGCCACCCAGCCGGAGATCAACGCCATCGCCGAACCGCTTTTTGAGGCGGCGCGGGCGCGAGCGAAAACCGTCGACCACAAGCTGCCGCTTGCCGGAGTGCCCTTTGCGCTGAAGGACCTCGGCATTGCCATGAAGGGCGTGCCGACGCATGGCGGCAGCCGCATCCCAGCCTACACCCCCGATTTCAACTCGGTCATGACGGAACGCTATCTGGCTGCTGGCCTGGTCCCGATCGCCACCAGCACCGCACCCGAACACGGGCTGAGGCTGGTGACCGAGTCCGTGGCTTACGGCGTCACCCGCAATCCATGGGACACCGCCCACACGACCGGCGGTTCCTCGGGCGGCGCGGCTGCGCTGGTCGCGGCCGGCGTCGTGCCGGTGGCGCACGCCTCGGATGGCGGCGGCTCGATCAGGGTGCCTGCCGTTTGTACCGGGCTGGTCGGGCTGAAAACCTCGCGCGGCCGCGTGCCCTTGACGCCGCTCGTCACCGAAAGCTGGTACGGCTTCGTCGTCGACCATGCGTTGGCCCGCTCGGTGCGCGATACGGCCCTGCTGCTCGACCTGACCCACGGGCCCGACCCGCTGTCGCCCTACGCGGCACCCTCGCCGAACGGCAGTTTCACTGCGGCCGCCGGGCGCGATCCGGGCAAGCTCAAGCTCGCCTTCTACCGAAAATCGCCGCTCGGCCTGCCGATTTCGGAAGAAACCTTGAAAGCTCTGGATGCGGCAATTGCGTTGGCGCGCGAAGGCGGGCACAGCGTCGAGGAGATCGACCTGCCCTATATCGATCGCGATTTCATCGCCGATTTCGCCAGAACCGTCGCCGCGGCGGTGGCCGGCACGATGCGTGGCGAGGCCCTGCGCGTCGGCCGCTCCATCTCAGGCGACATCGAACGCGCAACGCGCGTGATGAGCCGGTTCGGTGAAATCCTCTCGGCCGGCGAAATCTATGCCGGCCTGCAGCGGCTGCACGCAACCTCGCGCCGGCTTATCACCGAAACCGCGCATTACGATGCAGTGCTGATGCCTGTCATCGCGCATCCGCCGCTCGCCTGCGGCACCATGGACCCGAAAGGCGCCGACGAATTCATCGAGAATGTCCTGGACAGACTGCGCCTCGCCGGCCTGCTGAAGTTCAAGCCGCTATTCGGCCAGCTGATGGACAAGAGCCTGTGGTTCACCCACTGGCCGGCGATCCAGAACGTCAGCGGGCAACCGTCGATCACGCTTCCGGTTTACGTGACCGATGCCGGCCTGCCGCTCGGCGTCCAGGCCGCCGGCCGCCCCGGCGACGAGGAGACGCTTTTGTCGTTCGCCGCGCAGATGGAAAAAATCTCGGGATGGCTGGGCCGGCGGGCGCCGCTGCAGGTGCCGGCATAGGCGGTGATTTGATCGATCGTGACAGCAAAGCCGTTTGCCCCCTCGTCCAATTCCCGCTAAGACGCCGCCGTTCATTCCAAGCTGGGAACCACGCCGATGACGGATGTCGCCGCCACCGCCGAAATGCAGGCCGCGCTGCTTTCAAGGGCGCTGCCCTATATGCAGCGCTACGAGAACAAGACGGTCGTGGTGAAATATGGCGGCCACGCGATGGGCGACATCGCGCTCGGCAAGGCTTTCGCCCGCGACATCGCACTGCTCAAGCAATCCGGCGTCAACCCGATCGTCGTGCATGGCGGTGGGCCGCAGATCGGCGCCATGCTCAGCAAGATGGGCATCGAATCCAAATTCGAGGGCGGCTTGCGCGTCACCGACCAGAAGACCGTCGAGATTGTCGAGATGGTGCTGGCCGGGTCGATCAACAAGGAAATCGTCGCGCTGATCAACGCCGAGGGCGAGTGGGCGATCGGCCTGTGCGGCAAGGACGGCAACATGGTGTTTGCCGAAAAGGCGCGCAAGACCATGATCGATCCGGATTCCAACATCGAGCGGGTGCTCGACCTAGGCTTCGTTGGTGAGCCTGTCGAGGTCGACCGCACATTGCTCGACCTCCTGGCGCGGTCCGAAATGATCCCGGTGCTGGCGCCGGTGGCGCCCGGCCGCGACGGCCATACCTACAACATCAACGCCGACACTTTTGCCGGCGCCATCGCCGGGGCCTGCCAGGCGACGCGCCTGCTGTTCCTCACCGACGTGCCCGGCGTGCTCGACAAGGACAAGAAGCTGATCGACGAGTTGACCGTGGCCGAGGCCAAGGCCCTGATCAAGGACGGAACTGTCTCGGGCGGCATGATCCCCAAAGTCGAGACCTGCATCGAGGCAATCGAGCGCGGCGTCGCCGGCGTCGTCATCCTCAACGGCAAGACGCCGCATGCGGTGCTGCTCGAGCTGTTCACCGAACACGGCGCCGGCACGCTGATCGTGCCGTGACTGGCCGGGTGCCTGAGGGGCTCAAGCGTTTGGCGAAATAGCGGTCACGGACTTACGCGACAGGCGTTCGACAACCATCGATTCCTCTTCCTCGTCTTGCGGCGCGCCCCAGAATTCGGCAAGCGTCGGGCCATTTTTGAGGCGGCGGTCGCGGACCAGAAAGCCCCAGACCTCGCGGAACCAGACGCGGCGGCCCATTTTGGTGTACCAGCGCATCGAATGCCGTTGCTCCGGATCCTTGTGGAACAGGATACGCACCAGCGCCTTGGGCCGCAACTGCACGGCCAGTTCGATCAGCTTGACGGCGAAGAACAGCATCCACGGTTTGAGGCGGGTCATCCGCAGCACCTGGTGCTTGTAGTCCCACAGGCGGGCGTCCAGCTGGATCACCTTGCGGTCCCTGGCAATCCTGAAGAACGGCGTCCAGCGATGCGGCGTCACATAGAGCGCCTGGATCTGGTCGGGGTCATAAGCGATCAGCTGGCGGAAGCCGCGCCAGAGGTCGCGAAAGCCTTCGTCCTCGAAACCGGCCACCCAGGTCGCCATCGACAAGATGCCGTTGAGGCGCAACAGCCGTATCGCCTCGCGGTCGGACGAGGTGCTGCCGCCCTTGCGGATCAACTGGAGCGTCTGCTCGTCGGTGTTTTCCATGCCAAGCAGCCAGCGGATGACGCCGGCCTGGCGATAGAGATGCAGGCTGTCGGCGTCACGGACGATGTCGTCGGCGCGGGTGGAGCCGACGATCAGCACCGGCACGTTCTCGGCGATCATCGCATCGAGAAAGGCGCGCCAGGCTTTTTTGGACGACGTCGGGTTCTCGTCGGCAAGGTTGATCAGCTCGACGCCATGCTCGCGGTATAGCCAGGCAATCTCCCGCGCGAACTTCACGGGGTCGCGGTGCCGCCAGCGCGTCCAGAAGCCGCGCTGGCCGCAATAGTTGCACAGATGCGGACAGCCTCGCGAGAACTGCATGACCACCGCGCGCTTGCCTCCCCAATAGCTGTAGCGACTGAAGTCGATCAGTTCCCAGCCGATGCGGTAATCGTCGAAATTGGCGATCGTCCTTGTCGGCCGGGTGGCAAAGGGCCGGCGCAAATCATCAGGAAAGGCGATGCCCGTCACATCCGACAGCGGCTTGCGTTTTTCCAGCGCTTCGACCAGCGCGACGATTGTCGCCTCGCCCTCGCCACGCACGATGAAGTCGAAGACATCTGTTTCGTTCAGTATGTCGCGCCAATGATAGGTCGGAAACACGCCGCCATAAATCAGGATTGTCGCCGGCTCGATGTCCTTGACCATGCCGGCGATCAGCAGGGCTGTCGGATGTGCAGAGGTCGAGCCGGAATGGCCGATCAGAATGCAGTCGGGATGGTCGCTCAAGGCGTCCCGGACCAGCGTGGCAAGCGCCATCGGCCCGAATTCGGCGTCCACAAGCCGCACTTGATGTCCCGCGTCGATCAGCGGACCGCCCAGTGCCAGCAAACCGAGCGGCGGCAGATGGTCGTCCGGCACACGGCTGCCGATGACTGTATGTGGCGGGTTGATCAGGACGATTTTCATGGCGGACCTTCAATGGCGGTCCGCATGTCGTAGTCGGCGATCTAGCTCTGGAGATTGGCCAGCTTCAGCAGTTTGTGTGCAGCCTTTCCGCAGAAATGCCTATCGTCTGAGATGTGCAAGCGGGACATGGCCGGGCCCCTTGATGTTCTGCAGCACAAGCTGGGTGTGGACGTCGCGCACGCCTTCGAGCCGCATCAGACGGTGCATGACGAAAGCATTGAGCTCGTCGACCGACGGCACCATCACGTGCAGCAAGAAATCATGGTCGCCGGTCATGGTCCAGCATGAGGACACCTCGTCCATGCGCTGGACGGCGGCGATGAAGCTTTCGGGCGAGCCGTCGCTGTGGCTGGTCAGGCGCACCTGGATGAACACCTCGACCATCAGCCCGACGGCGCGACGGCTGAGCACCGCGGCGAAGCGCTTGATGATGCCCGCCTGCTGAAGAACCTCAAAGCGCCGCGCGCAAGGTGTCGTCGACAGGCCGATCTGCTGCGCCAGTTCGGATACCGGCTTGCGCCCGTCGCGCTGCAGGATGTCGAGCATCTTGATCTCGAATTCGTCAAACTGAGGCATTTTCACTCTCCCAAAGCTCGATCGTGGAGTCTTTTACCTCCAACCCCGCATTTGAGCCACCATCAAAGCTGATTTGCCTCCCGCCATTCCGCTAGAATTGCCGACAATCCGCTGATCATGATTTCCAGGGAGAGCAGCCATGACCATGAACGTTGCCGACTATGCCCGCGAATGCGCCGCGCGAGGCCTTCGCGGCGACTATTCGGTCTGCCGTGCCGATTTCACCGTGGCGCAGGGCTACAATTATAGCGACGAAGAACAGGCGGTGTGGCGCACGCTGTGCGACCGCCAGACGAAGCTGACCAGGAAGCTCGCCCATCATTCCTATCTCGATGGCGTTGCGGCGCTTGGCCTTCTCGACAAGATCCCGGATTTCGGTGAGGTCAGCGAGAAGCTGCGCAAGCTCGCCGGCTGGGAGATCGTCGCCGTGCCGGGGCTCATTCCCGCCCAGCCGTTCTTCGACCACCTCGCCAACCGCCGCTTCCCGGTCACCAACTGGCTGCGAACCCAAAAGGAGCTCGACTACATTGTCGAGCCCGACATGTTCCACGATTTCTTCGGTCACGTGCCGATCCTGACGCAGCCGGTCTTTGCCGACTTCATGCAGATGTATGGCAAGAAGGCCGACAGCGTGATTGCGCTCGGCGGCGACGAGATGATCACCAGGCTTTACTGGTACACCGTCGAATACGGGCTGATGCGCGAACCCGGCCAGCCGCTGAAGGCGTTCGGCGCCGGGCTGATGTCATCCTTCACGGAGCTTCAGTTCGCGGTCGAAGGCGGCGAGGCGCACCATGTCGCCTTCGACCTGGAAACCGTAATGCGCACCGGCTACGAGATCGACAAGTTTCAGCGTGCTTATTTCGTGCTGCCGTCGTTCGACGCCCTGCGTGATGCTTTCGAGACCGCCGATCTTGCGGCGATCGTGGCGCGCCGCAAAGGCGAGCCGGCGCTCGATCCGGCAAAAGGTCTGAAAGGTTAGTTCTTGTTAGCGACCGCCAAGGCTCAGGCGGCTTCGGAAATATCGCGGTCGATGATCGACAGATTGCGGCCGCGATGCTTGGCCTCGTAAAGCCGCTGGTCGGCGGCGCGCATCAGCTCCGACACTGCGGCGTCCTTGCCGCAGGTGATGCCGCCAATACTGACCGTCAGCGGAACCGTTCGTTCGTCGACGGGCCGGAAACGGATACGCTCGACTTCACGGCGGATGCGCTCGGCGACGCGCCTGGCCTCGTGTTCGGTAGCGCCGATCAGAAGGGCGCAGAATTCCTCGCCGCCGATGCGGCCAAGCACGTCGCCGCTGCGCACGCCACGCTCTATCGCGTTTGCGATCAGGAGCAGCGCATCGTCGCCGATCAGATGGCCGTAGCTGTCGTTGATGGTCTTGAAATGATCGGCATCGATGATCAGCAATGCTCCGCGATCGAATTTACGCCGGGAGCCGTCGAGCGCGGCAAAGAAGCTTTCGCGGTTGAGCATGCCGGTCATGTCGTCGCGGCTCGCCTTTTCCGCCAAGCGCCTGTGCGCGGCGGCTAGTTGGGCATGGGCGCGGGAAAGCTCGCGATGGGCGGTCTGCAACCTTTCGCCCTGCCAGAACGTATAGGCGCCGACGCCCCAGGCAAGGGCCAGCGGGCAGACGGTGGATGTCAGCCAGATGGTGCGATTGATCGGAAAACCCATTGCTGGCACGACGATCAGCGTCAGCAAAAGCGAGACCGCGACAGAGGCGAAAGCGATGGCGGCAGACTTTAGAAATATGCGATTCATCGCTTGCTCCCACTGATCCGTCTTGGTCACAGCAAGCGCTGAATGTCACCTTTCGGCGATGCTTAAGATTTTAATTATGGCGCCATTTTCACCACCCAGGGCGCGCATAGGTTGTGGATAAACCTCCTGTTAGAAAGATCGTTTCGTGCCATAAGGACGGTATGACCACACTTCCCGACCCCGCCCGCTTTGCCCATGTCACCGACTGGGTGTTCGATCTCGACAACACCCTTTATCCGCATCATTCGAATCTGTTCTCGCAGATCGATGTGAAGATGACCGCCTATGTCGGAGAATTGCTGACGCTGCCGCGCGAGGAAGCACGCAAGCTGCAAAAGGAGCTCTACCGCGAATACGGCACGACACTGAACGGATTGATGACGCGCCATGGCATCGACCCCGATGATTTTCTCGAGAAGGTCCACGACATCGATTATTCCTGGCTGGTTCCAGATCCCGTCCTCGGCACCGCCATACGCCAGCTTCCCGGCCGTAAATTCATCTTCACCAACGGGGATCGCCGGCATGCCGAACGCACCGCGCGGCAGTTGGGCATTCTTGAGCATTTCGACGATATTTTCGATATCGTCGCTGCCGGACTGAACCCCAAGCCGGCGCGGCAATCTTATGAGAAATTTGCCGAACTCCACGCCGTTACCGGGCAAAATGCGGTGATGTTCGAAGACCTCGCCCGCAACCTGTCGGTGCCGAAATCGCTGGGCATGACCACGGTGCTGGTGGTGCCGCGCAATTTCGAGCCGACCTTCTCGGAAATCTGGGAACGCGACCCGGCCAACGAGGACGATGTGGACTTCGTCACCGACGATCTCGCCGGCTTTCTCACGGCGATCGTCGAAGTCACTGCTTGAGGCAGCCGGCGCGCTTCAAGTCCTTGCTTGCATGTCAAAGTTTATAGAAGCGGCTAATGATCCCCCAGGCCTCGTCGGCGGTGTCGACGAAATCGATGATATCCTGGTCGCCGGGCGTGATCGTGCCTTGCTCGGCGAGGAAATCGAGGTCGATTGCCCTTGCCCAGAAAGCCTTGCCGAACAGAATGACCGGCACGCGTTCCATGCGGCCGGTCTGGATCAGGGTCAGCGTTTCGAAGAACTCGTCCATCGTGCCGAAGCCGCCTGGAAATACCGCAACGGCCTTGGCCCGCATAACGAAATGCATCTTGCGGACCGCGAAATAGTGGAAGTTGAAGCAGAGTTCCGGCGTCACGTAGGCGTTTGGCGCCTGCTCGTGGGGCAGCACGATGTTGAGACCGATCGACGGCGCGCCAACATCGTCGGCGCCGCGATTGCCGGCCTCCATGACACCCGGCCCGCCGCCGGTCACCACGACGAATTCGCGATAGTACGAGGTGGCCGACTGCTGTGAGCAGAGGCGGGCGAATTTGCGCGCCTCCTCGTAATATTTGCTGTTTTGCTCGAGGTTCTTCTTCTGCGTCTCGTTCTTGGCCGCCCAGGCTTCGCCGCCGGGCTCGGGAATGCGGGCGCCGCCGAACAGGATGACGGTCGATTGGATGCCGCGCTCGGCCAGG
Source organism: Mesorhizobium sp. M1348 (assembly GCF_040317925.1). NCBI lineage: Bacteria > Pseudomonadati > Pseudomonadota > Alphaproteobacteria > Hyphomicrobiales > Phyllobacteriaceae > Mesorhizobium > Mesorhizobium sp. M1348. The sequence continues at coordinate 116,004 of NZ_JAMYLH010000003.1, forward strand.
ATCATCTCCGGTTTCAGCAGTTCGAGCTGCAGCCTGACCGCGCGCAACTCGCGCCGCGTCATGAAATCGGGATCGTTCCAGGCCAGCCGATATGTCTCCGCGCGCGTTTGCGGCGTGTCCGGCACGCTTCTCGACCGCTCCAGATCCTCGTCCGAATGCGGCAGCGGCGTCCATCCCGCCTTTTCCATGGGAGTCATATTTGCTTTACCCGTCCAATCATTCACTTGCGCCGTCCCGTGACGCTGCCGCGATTGACCCTCCCCAAGCCTTCACATAGGGTCCGCGCGACTTTCAAACAGGTTAAGGCGCCGGCCCTTAACAGCTTGGTAATGGAGCGAATTCATGTCGAAGCCCGATCTCGCGAGCCTCGAGGAGATTATCGAGAACGCCTTCGAGGAACGCGACACGATTTCGACCGCAACCCGCGGCGAGACGCGCGAGGCCATCCAATCGGCGCTCGACCTGCTCGACCGGGGCGTCGCCCGCGTTGCCGAGCGGCAGGCCGACGGCAAATGGCATGTCAACCAGTGGCTGAAGAAAGCGGTGCTGCTGTCCTTCCGGCTTACCCCGATGGAGATCATAAAGGGCGGTCCCGGTCAGGCAGTATGGTGGGACAAGGTGCCCTCGAAATTCGACGGCTGGAGCGCCGTCGATTTCGAGAAGGCGGGCTTCCGCGCCGTGCCGTCGTCGATCGTGCGCCGCTCCGCCTATGTCGCGCCCGGCGCCGTGCTGATGCCGTCCTTCGTCAACGTCGGCGCCTATGTCGACAGCGGCACCATGGTCGACACCTGGGCTTCGGTCGGCTCCTGTGCCCAGATCGGCAAGAATGTGCATCTGTCGGGCGGCGTCGGCATCGGCGGCGTGCTGGAGCCGATGCAGGCGGGTCCCACCATTATCGAGGACAATTGCTTCATCGGCGCCCGTTCCGAAGTGGTCGAAGGCTGCATCGTGCGCGAGGGCTCGGTGCTCGGCATGGGCGTCTTCATCGGCCAGTCGACCAAGATCGTCGACCGCGCCACCGGCGAGATCTTCTACGGCGAGGTGCCGGCCAATTCCGTCGTCGTCGCCGGCTCACTGCCGGGCAAGCCTTTTCCAAACAACGAGCCCGGCCCCAGCCTCTACTGCGCCGTCATCGTCAAGCGGGTCGACGCCAGGACCCGTTCCAAGACCTCGATCAACGAATTGCTTCGCGATTGATCTTTCCCAACGAATACGGATGGAATTCGCTTGCCTGACGGATCTGACCTTATCTGGCTTTTCTTCAAAGCTTCGGGCCGCGTCAGCCGCGCGGCCTATTTTCTTGGAGGACTGCTGGTGGCCATCATACAGGCCTTCCCGCTCTACCGTTTCACGCTGGTGCCGGAAGGCACCACCGAGAGCAACATGTGGTCGTTCATTTTCTTCATCGCCTTCATTGCCTCGCTTTGGTCGAACGTCGTGTTGGCGGTGAAGCGGTTGCATGACCTCGACAAGCCGGGTGTTGCGGCGCTGGTGCTGTTCGTACCGGTTGTATCGATCATCGCTTTCCTCGTGCTTTGCCTGTTTCCGGGGCAACCCGGCCCCAACCGCTATGGCAAGCGCACCAATGCACCGGCCGAACCCTGAGCGCCGATTGGACATTTCGTCATGCGCTACCGCTCGCTTGATCCGAAACTGATCCTCGAAACCGCCGAACGGCTGGAAGGGCGTGTCGCCGAGCGCTTTCCCAATGCAGGCTTGCGCGGCGTCGCCGCCGAGCTCGTGTCGCTGTCGCGCGATCTGGCAAAGGCAGCCAAGGCGCTGGAGGCGCCGATCTGGTGGCTGCGCGGCCTCATCATCGCCGCCTTCGTCGTCGGAGCGCTGATGTTCCTTTTCGTCGGCACAATCCTGCCGCTTGGCCGCATTTCTGGAAACCACGATGCCTTCCAGTCGGTGCAAGGCATCGAAGCCTCGCTCAACATGATCATCCTCGCCGTGCTGGGCTTCCTGGCCCTGATCCGCTCCGAGGAGCGGATCAAGCGCAAGCGGGTGTTTCGCCAGCTCCACGGGCTGCGGTCGCTGATCCACGTCATTGACATGCACCAGCTGACCAAGGATCCGGCAGCACTTTCAGCCAGTTTCAAGCCGACTGCGCATTCGCCAGCCCGCATCACCAACGCCGCTGACCTTGCCCGCTATCTCGACTATTGCTCCGAAATGCTGTCGATCACCGGCAAGATCGCCGCGCTGTTCGCGCAATCGGTGAACGACGCCGTGGTCATCGACGGCGTCAATGACATCGAGAACCTGGCTTCGAACCTCTCTCGAAAGATCTGGCAGAAGATCACGCTGATCGAAACCCCTCATGGGCAGCCGGCACGTGCGGCGAAGACCGATCCCGAGCCGGGTCCGCCGCGTCGGCCTGCGGTCCGCAAACAACCGGGGCCGGCAAGCTAAAACCCGCGAGCCGGCGGCAGATCCGCTAGAGCGGCAGAGCGGGGAGTTCCGAAACCCCGGTTTTGCGCCGGATGCTCTAAGCGAATGTTAATCACCCTCGCCCAGCATGCCGGCGAAGACTGTGTCGACCGGCACGGAGCGCTCGACTGACAAGCGACCTATCTCTGACCACCAAGGAGCCGCGCAAAACGTGGACCGCCGGCGCTCGCCTGTTTGCCTGGTTCTCTTCGCCGATGAGATTGGAACCGGAAGCCGTCCGCGCCCGGCTGCTCGACACCACTTTCGACCGCAAATTCGCAGTCCTGTTCGGCACCATCAGCGTTCTGGTGGTTGCGGTCAGCGCCGCACTTGCCACCAAGGATTGGTGGCCCTACGCCTGGATCGCAGCCGACCTGATGCTTTTCGTCGTCCGCGTTCTGCTGATGCGGGAATGCGAGCGGGCCCGCAGGCGCGGCTCGAAAGGGCCGCTGGCAGGCCTGATGGCAGCCAGCGGCGTCTGGTCGGTCGTTTTCGGCCTCGGCTGCTATGGCTGTGTTGCCAGCGGGAATATGGCGCTGTCCGTACTGGCTGCCTTGAATGTCGCAGGTGTCGTTGGCGTGGTGTCGTCACGCAATGCGGCGACCCCGCGCTTCGCCATATTCGTCATGTTGGCCGTAAGCCTGCCTTACGTGGTCGGTGCATTGTTTTCTGCGGCGCCCGGAATGCCGATCGTCGGAATTCAGACGCTGTTCTATGTTGCCGGCGTCATCATCGTGCTGCTTCAGAACCACGCGATCAACGCCCGCATGATCCGCGCCGAGCTGGACAATCGCGACCTGGCCATCAAGGACGCGCTGACCGGCCTGCCAAACCGCATCTTCCTGCAGGAGAAATTGCGCGACATGTGCCGCGACCTTGCGGCGCCGGCCGCCAATGGCGGCAAGCCGTTTGCAGTGCTCAGCATGGATCTCGACGGCTTCAAACAGGTCAACGACCGTTTTGGCCACGCCGTCGGCGACGTGCTGCTGCGCAAGGTGGCCGAACGATTGAAGCGCGGCTTCCGGCCGGGGGACGTGGTCTTCCGCATCGGCGGCGATGAATTTGTCATCCTTTTGCCCGCAACCTCGGAGATCGAGGCCACCTACCTGGCAAAGCGGGCCATCGAAAAGGTCTCGGTGCCTTTCGACCTCGGGGTCGGCTCCGCCATCCATGTCGGCTTGAGTGTCGGCAGCGCATTCGCACCCGCAGACGGCGGCGATCCGGAAATCCTGCTCACCTGTTCCGACCATGCGCTCTACGAAGCCAAGCGCACCGGCAAGGGCCGTTATTGGGCGCCTGTGCGGGCTACGATCTGACGGTCGCGATGACGGCTTCCGGCGTCAGGCAGGGCGATCCGCGCCTCTCCTGGTCGGCCGCGCGCACCAGTGCCGTCACACGCTTCAGCAAAGGTGCCGGCGTGCCGGCCTTTTCGGCCAAGCGCAGGGCCGCGCCTTGCAGTTCGCCGATCTCCGTCGGCCGGCGGCGCTGAAGGTCATCCCACATCGACGAACGCGCGGCCGGATCGATGGCAAGCATCCGCCGCGCCAAGAACTTGAACAGCCAGTCGGGCAGGCGAAGCACTTTCGGCAGCAGTGCGGGACGCGGGCCGGCGATGCGAGCGGGTTCGATGCCTGTCGCCGTCATTGCCGCCAACGCTTCGTCGATCTGGCCGGCCAGGATCAGCCGCCAGCGGCGATCGGCAAGCTCTGCCGTCAGCGGCAGGCCGGAAAGCGCCACCAGTGCGTTGTTGAGGTTGAGTAGCAGCTTGCCCCATAGCGCCGCTTCGATGTCACCATGCGTGGCGACGGCAAAGCCCTCGACGTCAAGCACTTCGTCAAGGCCTGTCGGACCCTGTTCGATCATCACCTTGCCGCCGCTGGCGCGGTGCAGGCGAAGCGGCAATTCGCCCTCCGGCGATTGGACCACGTTGAACGGCACCATACCCGCGAGCACCGGCCGGGCGGTGAGATGGGCTCGCAATTTATCGGCATTGTCGACGCCGTTCTGCAGACTGAGTATCATCGTGTCCGGTCGGGCATGGGCCGCAATAAGCCCGGCCATGTCTTGCGTCGCGCCGCTCTTGACCGTTACCAGGATGACATCGGCACGGGGGAACGCCGCGGCCGGATCAGCCGTGACCGACAATGCCTCCGACTTGACGGAACGGTCGCGGCCATCACGGTCGGTGATGCGCAATCCACCTTTTTGCAGCGCGTGCTCGATGCGCGGTCGCGCCAGCAGAACCACCTTTCGCCCGGCAAGTATCAGGCAGCCGCCGGCGTAGCATCCGATACTGCCGGCACCGGCGATTACGATCGTCTTGCCACGCGCGACCATGCGATGGCCCTGTCCTGGTCGAGAGGCCTTGTCACAGTTATACGACATGAAAACCATAATGTCGGCGGCATGGCTGGCCCTTATGTCTGGCCGTGACAGGCCTTGCGCTTTCGACTATCGCTTTTGCCCATGACGCTGCCTACCGATCCCACTAGAAATCTGGCTGCTCTCATTCGCTGCGTTTCCGTGACGCCCGCCGAAGGCGGTGCGCTGAGCGCGCTGGAAGAAATGTTGAAGCCGCTCGGCTTTGCTGTCGAGCGCCCGGTGTTTTCCGAATCCGGCACACCGGACATAGAGAACCTTTTCGCGCGGCGTTCCGGCAACGGCCCGCATCTGATGTTTGCCGGCCATACCGATGTGGTGCCGGTGGGCGATGAAACAGCCTGGACGCACCCGCCCTTTGCCGCCGAGATCGCCAATGGCGAGATGTTCGGCCGCGGCGCCGTCGACATGAAGGGCGGCATTGCTTGTTTCGTCGCGGCGGTAGCGCGACATATCGCGCAGAAGGGCGGCCCGAAGGGGTCGGTCTCGCTGCTGATAACCGGCGATGAGGAAGGGCCGGCGATCAACGGCACGACGAAACTGCTCGAATGGGCGGCTGCCAAAGGCGAGAAATGGCATGCTGCGATCGTCGGCGAGCCGACCAATCCCGACGCGCTCGGCGATATGATCAAGATCGGCCGGCGCGGCTCGCTGTCGGGCACGGTCACCGTCAACGGCCGCCAGGGCCACGCCGCCTACCCGCAGCTAGCCGACAACCCGGTGCGTGGCCTGGTAACGCTGGTCGACGCCTTGCTTCACCCGGTCTTCGATAACGGAACAAGGGATTTCCAGCCGACCAATCTTGAGGTCACTTCTATCGATGTCGGCAACCCTGCCACCAACGTGATCCCGGCGAAGGCGGCGGCTACCTTCAATATTCGCTTCAACGACACATGGACCGCCGAGACAATCCAGGCCGAGATCCACAATCGCCTCGACCGGGCGGCGAAACGCAAGAAATACCGCGCCGGCAAGAAGACGCCGGTCGACTACGAGATCGCTTGGCGCGACGGGCCGAGCCATGTTTTCCTGACACGCGACGACAGGTTGATCGAGACGCTTGGCGGTTCGGTCAAGGCGGTGACCGGCAGGAAGCCGGTGCTCTCCACCTCCGGCGGCACCTCCGATGCCCGCTTCATCAAGGATTATTGTCCGGTGGTCGAATTCGGACTTGTCGGCAAGACCATGCACATGGTCGACGAACGCGTGGCGATTGCCGACCTCGAGACGCTGACGCAGATTTATCTGCGCTTCGTTGAAGACTGGTTTGCGCAGGACATATCCTAGTGATGCTTTCCGCGGATGAAACCTACGCTTCGCTTGCCGGCGCCTGGCGGCTGATGCTCGGCAAGGCCGACGGATTTCGCCTGCTCGACCTTTCGGCGGACGGTTTCTGGAACTCCTTTTTTGCCATCGTCGTCGCGGCGCCGGCACTGATCGTCGGCTGGGTCGGTATTGCCAACGAGATCGGCGATCCCAACGCATTCGTCGGCCGTTTCAGCATGTTGATCCGCCTGGCCACTGTCGATATCGGCGCCTGGGTGCTGCCGCTCATAGGCCTCGCCCTGGTGGCGCCGCGGGTCGGCGTCGGCGGCCGTTTCGTCCATTATGTCGTGGCCAGCAACTGGGCCTCGGCGATCATCGCCTGGATGATGCTGCCATCAGCGTTGATCCGGCTTTTCCTGACGTCGGCCAACGAAGTCTCCGGACTGGTGTCGCTGCTGCTGTTCGCGCTGTCGATGGTATTGACCTGGCGGATGACCAACGTCGCGATCGGCAGGGGTGCGGCTGTCGGCAGCGCTGTTTTTGCCGGTATGTTCGTGGCGTCGCTGATCGTCCTGTTCGGCCTGCAGGCGCTGCTCGGTATCAGCGTGCCGGATCAGCCAGGCGTAGGATAATCGACGCCGACGAGAAACAGCCCGTCGGGCGGCGCCACCTGACCGCAGGCCCCACGGTCGCGCGCCTCGAGCGCCGCCTTGAGGTCGGCAATGGTCCAGCCGCCTTCGCCGACACGTTTGAGCGAGCCGACCATCGAGCGCACCTGGTTGTGCAGGAATGACCGCGCCGAAGCGCGGACTTCGATGAAATCGCCCGCCCGGCTGACATCCAGCCGGTCGAGCGTGCGGACCGGGCTGGTGGCCTGGCACTGGGTCGAGCGAAAGGTGGTGAAATCATGCCGGCCAAGCAGCACCTTTGCCGCTTCGTGCATGGCACCGGCATCGAGCTGCTTCGGTACCCACCAGATCCTGCCCTTGTCGAGCGCCGCCGGCGCGCGGCGGTTGACGATGCGGTAGAGGTAATGGCGGCCGATCGCCGAGAAACGCGCATCGAAGCTATCCGGCACGACGGCGGCCTTCAGGATGGCGATGCGCACCTTGGCCGCTTGCAGATGCGCGTTGACGGCGTCGCGCACCTTGTCGCCGGGCCATGCCTTGATCAGATCGAAATGCGCCACCTGAGCGGTCGCATGGACGCCGGCATCGGTGCGGCCGGCGGCGCGCAGCGAAACCTGCTCACCACAGAACTTCTCGATCGCCTGCTCGATCGCCTGCTGCACCGAAGGCTGGTTGGCCTGGCGCTGCCAGCCGGCGAAGAGACTGCCGTCATATTCGATGTCGAGGCGAAAACGCGGCATTCCCGGATCGAGGCGAAATCAGGCGGCGAGGGCTGAGCCGAAGGCCGAGGCGTAGACCAGCCTGCCGGTCTCCGGCGCCTCGCCCCAGGCAAGCGCCTGCAAAGCCTCGCCTTGGTACTCGCTCTCGAATTTTACTGCACGGGCGCGGTTGTAGCCGAAGCGGCCATAATAGGCCGGATCGCCGAGCACCACGGCGAGCGTCTCGCCGGCAGCTTTCAGGCGGATATGAGCCTCGCGGACCAACGCACCGCCGATGCCGGTGCCGTGGAACGACGGCTCGACCGCCAGAGGCGCCAAAGCCACCGCCGGGAAGCTCTTGCCGCCATTCTGCACGAAGAGCCGTGAAAACAGGATATGGCCGACCACTTGCCCGTCTTCGTCCGCCACCAGTTCGACGACGGCATCACCGCCGGTGACCAGCGCGTCGACCAGTCCGGCCTCCGCCTGCTGGCCGAATGCGTGTTCTTCGACAAGGCGGATCGCCTCGCGGTCCCGCGGCGTCGCCGCGCGTATGGACATCATGCTCATGACAATTTCATTCCTTTTTCGAGCTTGGCCCCGCGCAGAAACTCCTGCGCGGCAATGGGCCTTCCGCCCGCACGTTGAACTTCGACCAGCCTGATCGCGCCTGACCCGCAGGCGACCGTCAGCCGATCGTCGAGAATTCCTCCCGGTTCGCCGGCGCCTTGCAAGAGCGTCGAGCGAAGCAGTTTCAGCCGCTCCATGCGGCCGCCGATTTCGGCCTCGCACCATGCACCGGGAAAGGGCGACAGGCCGCGAATCTGGTTGTGCACGTCGCCGGCAGGTCGCAGCCAGTCTATGCGAGTCTCCGATTTATCGATTTTCTTGGCGTAGGTCACCCCCACCTCGGCCTGTGTGGTAAATGTCAGTGTATTCCGTTCCAGCCGTTCGAGCGCCTGCACCATCAGAGCCGCACCCAACACCATCAGCCGGTCGTGCAGATCGCCGGCCGTCATGTCGGGTCCAACGGCGCATTTTTCAACCATTGCCACCGGCCCGGTGTCGAGGCCTTCCTCCATCCGCATCACCATCATGCCCGTCTCGGTATCGCCGGCCATGATGGCGCGCTGGATAGGGGCGGCGCCGCGCCAGCGCGGCAACAGCGATGCGTGGCCATTGAGGCAACCGAGCCGCGGCGCCTCGAGAATGGGTTTCGGCAGAAGCAGCCCGTAGGCGACTACCGCGGCGACGTCGGCACCCAACGCGCGGAACGCCTCCTGCTCCGCCTCGCCCTTCAGCGACACCGGCGTGCGAACCTCGACGCCCAACCGATCCGCCTCGCGCTGCACCGGCGACGGCGTCAGTTCGAGCCCGCGCCGGCCGCCGGCGCGCGGCGGCTGCGTGTAGACGGCTGCCAATTCATGCCCGGCCTCGGCAATCGCCCGCAGCGTCGACACGGAGAATTCAGGCGTACCCATGAAGATGACACGCAGGGGCATTCGTCGACCCCTATCCCACCATCTTGCCTGGCGCCTTGTCCCTGGCGAGCTTCTTGAACTTTTTGACCACCATGTCGCGCTTCAGCTTGGAGATGTAATCGATGAACAGCACGCCGTTGAGATGGTCGATTTCATGCTGCAGGCAGGTCGCCATCAGCCCCTCGGCTTCGATCTCCTGCAGCTTGCCGTCGCGATCGAGATATTTCACCCGCACCGCTGCCGGACGCTCGACCTCGGCGTAGTAGTCCGGGATCGACAGACAGCCTTCCTCATAGACCGAACGCTGGTCGGAGCTTTCGAGGATTTCGGGATTGATGAAGACGTGCGGTGCCGGCGTCTCGTCCTCCTTGGCGAGGTCGATGACCAGCATGCGCAAGGGTTCGCCGACCTGGATCGCAGCGAGGCCAATGCCGGGCGCGTCATACATGGTGTCCAGCATGTCGCCGGCCAGTTTGCGCAAGTCGCCGTCGACACGCTCGACCGGTTTTGAAACCTGGCGCAGGACGGGATCGGGGAGGATGATAAGCGGCTTGATCGACATGGCGTCTCACCTAAGACCTCGCAGGAAAAGCGTCAACCGGGGCGCCTTCGGGTCGTTCACGTTTTGATCTGTGCCGGTAGACCGAATCATCTATGCTGTCGGCATGAACGATCTGGCCACCATCCTGTCCGAACCTGTCGCCCGGCTCGGCGCCACCACGATCACGCTCGGCCATGCCCTGGGTTTCGGCGCAATGCTGTTCCTCGGACTGTTCGTGGCGCTCGTCGTTGCGCTCTGGCGATCGGCCAAGGCGCGTGCGGTGGCGGCCGCCGAAGCCGCCGACCACGCCCGCGACGCCGAGGTGCGGATGGCCGGCATCTTGGCAAGCCAGGCGGAAATGCAGGGCCGCATGGGCGCCATCGCAGAAGTGTTCGGGGCGCGCCAAGCGGAACTGACACAGTCGATCGGCCAGCGCCTCGATGCCATGACCGGCCGCCTAGGCCAGACCATGACCGAGCAGACGAGATCGACGCATGAGAGCCTCGCCAAGCTGCAGGAACGGCTGGCGATTATCGATGTCGCGCAAGGCAACATCCAGTCGCTGGCCGGCCAGGTCGTGCAATTGCAGGCGATCCTTTCCAACAAGCAGACGCGCGGTGCCTTCGGCCAGTCGCGCATGGAAGCCATCGTCGCCGACGGATTGCCGCACGGCGCCTATGAATTCCAGGCGACCTTGTCGAATGGCAGCCGGCCCGACTGCCTGGTGAAGATGCCGAACGGCGCACCGTCGCTTGCCATCGATGCAAAGTTTCCGCTCGAGGCCTGGAATGCCATTCGGGCCGCCGAAGGCGCCGACCTGCAGAAGTCCGCCGCACAGGCTTTCCGCCGCGACATCGAGGTGCATGTCCGGGATATTTCCGAAAAATACCTGATCCAGGGCGAGACGCAGGACACCGCCTTCATGTTCGTGCCCTCGGAATCGGTGTTCGCCGAAATCCATGAGAATTTCGAAGCCGTTGTCCAAAAGGCGCATCGATCGCGGATCGTCATCGTCTCGCCATCGCTTTTGATGCTGTCGATCCAGGTCATCCAGGCAATCCTCAAGGATGCACGCATGCGCGAGCAGGCGCACCTGATCCAGGGCGAGGTTATCCGGCTGATGGAAGACGTGTCTCGGCTCGACGAGCGGGTGCGCAAATTGCAGACGCATTTCGGCCAATCGGCCAAGGATATCGACGACATTCTGGTCTCGACATCGAAGGTGACCAGGCGCGGACAAAAGATCGAGGCGCTGGAGTTTGGCGTGCAGCCGGCGGAGAACACCACTGGTTCGAATGGCAGCGGAGCAAAAGCGGAAAGCAGCCCGCGCGTCGCCGATTCGAAAACCGGGCAGTTGAGGCTAAGGGTCGTCGAAGGCGACGATTGAGAGCTCCGCCGGAACCGGAGGCGAGCGCTTCGCCCGGGTCTGGCGCTACTGCTCCTCGATGATGGTCATGCCTTCGAATTCCGGCAGCCAATGCAGCGCCGAGCGATGCCAGATCTGCTTTCTCGGCACCAGTTGATCGCGCTGCCGTGCCGTCCCGACCCTGATGCCGTAAACCTTCGGTCCCTCGCCCGCCGACGTGGCGTAGAGATGCGAGCCGCACTCACCGCAAAATGCCTGAGCGCGCTTGGCGCCGCTCGAACCGGTCTTGATGTAGATCTTCGGCGTGCCCTTGGTGATCCTGTAATTGTCCTCGGACGCCGGCACCGTGACGCGAAAGGCCGTTCCGGTTAGCTTCTGACAATCGATGCAGTGACAAATGGTGGTCTTTTCCGGATCGACTTCGGCCTCGTAAGTGATGGCGCCGCAATGACACCCGCCGTCGATTTTCATCTTCGTTCCTCCCTAGCTTTTGCCTGCGATCATAGCCGGGACTGCCCGATGACGCATCGGTTTCCTCAAGCCATTTTCCTTAGGCCGGTTCTTGTCCGGATGCCCCCGCCAAGGCCTTGCTCCGGCGTTCCCAGGTGCCGGTGGTCTGCGGCTTGACGAAGAGCCGCGTCACCTCCGGCATCTCCGCCTTCAGCCGTGTCTCGAGGCGCTCGACGCAGGTCTCTATCTCCGGCGCAGACAGATGATCCTCGAACTCGATGCTCAAAGCGGCTACGATCTCCTGCGGACCCATATGCAGCGTCAGTGCGCCATTCGCGCGTTGCACCGCCGGGTCCTGCTGGACGATGGCCAGCACCTTTGTTTGCACCTCGGGCGAGGCCGGCTCACCGAGCAGCAGGCTTTTGCTTTCGCGCGCCAGGAAGATCGCGGTCGCGCCCAGGATGAGCGCGATGCCGATCGACGCGGCGCCGTCGAGCTTAGGCATGTCCAGCCGTTCCGCTGCCAATATGCCGGCGAAGGCGACAACGAGGCCGAGAAGTGCCGCGCTGTCCTCGAAGAGTACGGTGTAGACACTCGGATCCTTGCTGAGCTGCACCGCCTCAAGCCAGCCGTGGCTGCCTTTTTGGTGGCGGAATTCCTTCAGCGCCACCAGCCAAGAGGTGCCTTCGAAGAGGAAGGAAAGGCCAAGGACAGCGTAGTTCACCTTGGCGTTGGCGATCGGCTCCGGCGCCATGATGTGCGTCACGCCTTCGTAGAACGATATGCCGGCGCCCAGTGCAAAGACGAGGAGCGCGACGATGAAGCTCCAGAAGTACAGCTCGCGGCCATGGCCGAGCGGATGCGTGCGGTCGGCCGGCCGGGCGGCACGGTGCATGCCGTAAAGCAGCAGGCTGCCATTGCCGGTATCGACGAGCGAGTGGACGCCTTCCGAGAGCATTGCCGAGCTGCCCGTGAACAAGGCAGCGGCAAATTTGGTCAGTGCGATCGCAAGATTTCCGGCGAGCGCCGCATAGATCACTTTTTTCGACCCGCCATGCGCCGCCATGGTGTGCTGCCTTGGTTGATGCACCGAGATTGGCGGAGCGCCCGCCCACGCTCCACAGTTCCCACAACGCCCGAAGTGTCGAGTTGTTCAAAAGGTCAGTTGTTCAAAAGGGCGGCGCGGGGCTATTCGACGACCTCGTCCGTCCAGACCTTGAAGCCAGCCAGCGCGCCCGGCCCAAAAATGTGGGTCAGCGGCACATCGGCGGCATCGCGTCCGGAGGCAATCAGGATACGGCCGATGCGCGGCGCGTTGTTGCGCGGGTCGAACGCGTGCCAGCGGCCGCCGACATAGACCTCCATCCAGGCGGCGAAATCCATGTCCGACCACGGCTTTGGCAGGCCGATATCACTGATATAGCCGGTGCAGTAGCGGGTCGGAATGTTCAGGGCGCGGCAGAAGGCAACAGCGAGGTGGGCAAAGTCGCGGCACACACCACTCTGCTCGCGATAGGCCTCGGCGGCGGTGCGCGTCGGGCGCGCATTGAAATAGTTGAAGACGATGTGGTTGTGGACGAAGTCGCAGACCGCCTGGACGCGCGGAATGCCGAGCGGGGTGCTGCCGAACAGCCGCCACGCTTCATTCGCCAGCACGTCGCTCTCGCAATAACGGCTGGGCAGCAGGAACAGCAGCGTCTCCGACGGCAGATCGCGCACCTCGTGCTGCCACGCCGTCAGCTCGCGCGTCTCGAAGGAGCCGGGGTCGCGGATGACCGCGTCCGTGCCGAACGCAAAGCGCCCGGCCGGCGCAACGAGACGGTTGCACCAATTGCCGAAACTGTCGCGGTAGCTTTCGATCGGCACCGGCGGGTTCGACGTCAGGAAGTCCGGCCGCTCAAGATCGGATGCGCGCGAATAATGGACATTTAGCATCGCGATCAGCGGTGTTTCCTGCGGGAAATCGAAGCTCATCTGGCAACCGATGTGGATCCGCATTGTCGTCCTGACCGGCCTGCCTGATCATCAGCCGGCGAATCGCAAGGGCTGATGCTGCAGGGCGAAGAAGACCATGGCACGGACCGCTGCGGTTTACGAGGGAATTAGAAACCGGTTGACAGCCATCGGCCAGGGCGACTGCACGGCAGCGGCCTCTTGCAGTCGAGCGTTTTCTCTTGTTTCACTTCGCCAGACATCAACTGGAGGAACGAATCATGGCTAAGGGTGCGATGAAGGCAGGCAAGGAAGCCCGCAAGCCGAAGAAGGACGCGAAGAAACCCGCTCCGGCGCCGGCCCTGAAGGCACCGCCGGTGAAGGCGATGAAGCTGAAGGACAAGTAGGGCCGCAGCTACCGTTTCGGCTGATTTCGACCGGCCGCAAACGCGGCCGGTATGATTGTTCATTAAGCGCACGCGCATCCCCTATGGATGGGGCGAAGACAGTTTTGCGCGTTCAAGAAATCGACCGGAAGCCATCGAAACGGAGCGTTCCGATGTCGTGGATTTTCCTGTTCCTCGCCGGCCTGTTCGAGATCGGCTGGGCGATCGGCCTCAAGTACACCGACGGATTCTCGAAGCCGCTGCCGACCGTCCTGACGGTAGCCTCGATGATCGTCAGCCTGACCTTGCTCGGCCTGGCGCTGAAGGCGTTGCCGGTCGGCACCGCTTATGCGATGTGGACCGGCATCGGCACCGTCGGCACGGCGCTGTTGGGGATATGGCTGCTCGGGGAGCCGGCGACGGCGATCAGGCTGGCCTGCATCGCGCTAATCGTCTGCGGCATCATGGGACTGAAGCTCGCGGCTTAGCCGATTCTGACAGACGAACGCGCTCGGGGCCGCTGCAAGGCGGCCCTGATTCTTGAATTCGGCTGATCAGCGCCGGAAGGCGCTATCGGGCGGAGAAGCCGGGCGGCGTCCTGCCAGTGCGCTGCTTGCGCGCGGCATAGCGCGCATCACGCTTGGCCTTGCGTTCGGCCTCGTCGGCAAGAAAACGGGCGATGCGCTCGTTCTCTTCAGCTTCCCGGATCTTCGCTTCGGCCTGTGCAGCTTCTTCCGCGGCGATGCGTGCCGCTTCGGCAGCTGCCTCGCGCTCGGCCTTTTCTGCTGCTTCGCGCGCCAGCTTTTCCTGCTTCAGCCTGGCCTTTTCGGCCTCGCGTATCGCGCGGGCCTCGAGGATCGCCTTGCGCTCCGCCTGTCGTGCCAGCACCGCTGGATCATCTGCCGCCGGCTTTGCCTTAAAGCGCTCCAGAAGCGCCTTCTTTGCCTCGTTTGCGGCATTGCGCCGCTCGAAAACGTCTTTTTCCCTGTAGATAGCCAAGTCCACTTCCCTGGAGTCAATTTGCGAGGCTTACATACGCGTGAAAACCGAGAGTTCAAGCGCCAAAACGGTATGCCAGCCATGAAATTCTGATCTGTTGCAACCGGGAGACGCCATTTCGATTGAATTCGACTGAAAGCCACCCGCACTGTTCACCATCCAGGCCTCTGGCGGGGCGACGGACTGATCGCTACCTGTAGCGCCAAGACAAACGCTGGGATGACACACTATGGAACTCGGTCTCTACACCTTCGCCGACGTCAGCCCGGAACCGGGTCCCGGTGCGATCGGTGCGCATGAGCGGCTGCGCAACCTGATCGAGGAGATCGAGCTGGCCGACCAGGTCGGGCTGGACGTGTTTGGTCTCGGCGAGCACCACCGTCCCGACTATGCTGCCTCGGCTCCGGTGGTGGCGCTGGCGGCGGCTGCCGAACGGACCAAGCGCATAAGGCTGACCAGCGCCGTCACCGTGCTGTCCTCCGATGATCCGGTGCGCGTTTTCCAGCAGTTTGCCACCCTCGATCTTCTGTCCGGCGGCCGGGCCGAGATCATGGCCGGGCGCGGCTCGTTCATCGAATCCTTTCCGCTGTTCGGCTACAATCTCGAAGATTATGACGAGCTCTTCGCCGAGAAGCTCGACCTGCTGCTCGCCATCCGCGATCATGTCAAGGTGACCTGGTCGGGCAGTCTGCGCGCGCCGATCAACGATCGCGGCGTCTATCCCCGGCCCTTGCAGGACAAATTGCCGATCTGGATCGCGATCGGTGGAACACCGCAATCTGTCGCCCGCGCGGGCGTGCTCGGGCTGCCGCTGGCGCTGGCGATCATCGGTGGTGAGCCGGCGCGGTTCGCACCGCTGTTCGACATCTACAGGGATGCAGCCAGGCGGGCCGGCAACGATCCGGCGAGCCTTGCCACCAGCCTCAACGTGCACGGTTTCATCGCCGAGACCCCGGACCAGGCAGCCGACGATTTTTACGGGCCGCAGGCCGAGGCGATGAACCGCATCGGCCGCGAGCGTGGCTGGGGGCCGACGTCGCGGGCGCATTTCGACCAATCGCGCGGCCCGAACGGCGCGCTGTTCGTCGGCAATCCAGAACAGGTGGCCGAGAAGATCATTGCCCAGCACAGGATATTCGGCAACGACCGCTTCCTGCTGCAAATGGCGATCGGCGCCATGCCGCACGCCAAGGTGATGAAGGCCATCGAACTCTACGGCACCAAGGTGGCGCCGATCGTGCGCCGGGAAACGGCGAAGGCCGTTCCCGCCGTGGCGACGCCGGTTGCCTGATTCACCGGCAAGGCCGCGAGGCAGCCCTTCCGGTGACGCCGGCTAACGGAACCTTGAAGCCACAGAGGCGTTTTCGCCAACGGTCTGCACCAATCGCGGTGTACCGCCGAGGGTCAGAATGAAAGCCGAACCCGCCGCTTCGGGCGCAAGCGCTGCCGAAAGCCCGGATCCGCGCGCCGAGGCGCGGGCGGATGCGCATCTGATGCGTTCGCTGCTCGTCGGCATCTTCATCCTCATGGCGATCTACGCGCTTTACTTCGCCCGCGCCTTCTTCATGCCGGTCATTTTGGCTTTCCTGCTGGCGCTGACGCTGACGCCGATCGTTCGCTTCCTGCGCAAGCATGGCATGCCCGATGTCATTTCGGCGACACTGCTGGTGCTGCTTTCGTTTTGCCTCGTCGCCGTCGCGGGATATCTGCTCAGCGGCCCGGTCATCGACCTCATCAACAACACCTCGACGATCGGCCAGCAGCTTACCGAACGTCTGGCACAACTGCGCCGTCCGCTCGAAAGGATCGTGGAGATTTCACGCCAGATCGAGGGCCTGACACAGACATCCCAGGAGCCGGGCGTCCAGAGGGTGGCGATGGCGCCATCCGGTATTCTCTCGCAGGCCGCCGGCAATGTGCTGTCGGCCGGCGCCAGCGTTACCATCGTCTTCGTCCTGTCGCTGTTCCTGCTCGCCTCGGGCACGATGTTCTATGAAAAGATTGTCCAGTCCTTCCCCAGTCTCAGCGAAAAGAAGCGGGCGCTGCGCGTCGTCTACGACGTAGAACGTGAAATCTCGCATTATCTGCTTACTGTCACGGTCATCAACACATGTCTCGGCGTGGTCATCGGGCTCGGCCTGTGGGCGCTCGGCGTGCCCAACGCGCAGGTCTGGGGCGCGGCAGCGGCTCTGCTCAATTTCCTACCCTATATCGGGGCGCTGACCACCATCACGCTGGTCACGATCATCGCGCTGATAAGCTTCGACACGATTTCCTATGCGCTGCTGGCGCCGGCCTTCGTCCTTATGTGCGATGTCGTCGAAGGCCAGTTCGTGACGCCGACGGTGGTCGGCCGCCGTCTCGAGATCAACGCAGTGGCGATCCTCATCGCCATCGCCTTCTGGTCCTGGCTGTGGGGTTTCGTCGGCGCGTTGCTGGCGGTGCCGCTGCTGGTCGTCATCAAGGTGTTCTGCGATCATTTCGACGGTCTCAGCCATGTCGGCAATTTCCTGGCGGCGCAACACACGACGGTGCTCGAGGACGAAGAGATTCCCGAGGTGAAAAAGTAGCGACTTAAAGGGTCAAAAGCGTCCCCCGATTGGGGCAGATCACGACCTTGCATCGGCCGCACGTCCGTTGTGTGCCCCCAGTGCTCCATCAACATTTTGAATTTGCCGCCTCGGCAACGGCTTCCTACATCCCTTCGGCCCACAGGAAACCCGCGCCGATGACCGTTCTTTCCGTTCTCGACCTGTCGCCGATCGTCGAAGGCAGCAACGCTTCGCAGTCACTCGCCAATTCGCTCGATCTCGCCCGTCATGCCGAGCGGCTGGGTTACCGGCGCTATTGGCTGGCAGAGCACCACAACATGCCGGGCATCGCCAGCGCCGCCACCTCGGTGGTCATCGCCCATGTCGCCGGCGGCACCAAGACGATACGCGTCGGCGCCGGCGGCATCATGCTGCCCAACCATTCGCCGCTAGTCATCGCCGAGCAGTTCGGCACGCTCAACGCTCTGTATCCCGGCCGCATCGATCTCGGCCTCGGGCGGGCGCCCGGCACCGACATGGCCACGGCACGGGCGCTGCGCCGCAACCTCGAGGCTGGCGCCGACAATTTCCCGCAGGACGTCGTCGAGCTGATCGGTTACTTGCAGCCGGCCGAAGACGGCCAACGCATCCGCGCGGTGCCCGGCGAAGGCGAAAAAGTGCCGATCTGGATCCTGGGCTCCAGCCTCTACGGCGCGCAGCTTGCCGCCATGCTCGGCCTGCCCTACGCCTTCGCTTCGCATTTTGCGCCGGCCGAGCTCGACCATGCGCTGGAGATCTACCGCTCGCGTTTCCAGCCTTCGGAGCAGCTCGACAAGCCCTATGTGATGCTCGGCCTCAACGTCTTCGCCGCTCCTTCCGATGCCGAGGCGCGGCTGTTGTTCACCTCGCTGCAGCAGGCCTTCGTCAATCTGCGCACCGGCCGGCCCGGCCGATTGCCGCCGCCCGTCGAAGGATATGAGCGCGACCTCGATCCGATGGCCAAGACCATGCTCGGCCAAGCGCTTTCCTGCGCCGTCGTCGGCTCTCCCGAAACGGTCAGGCAAGGCATCGAGGCATTCGTGGGCCGCACCGGCGCCGACGAACTGATGGTCACGGCGCAGATTTTCGACCATGCGGCGCGGGTGCGCTCGTTCGAGATCCTGGCCGACGCTCACAAATCGCTGTCGGAAGCTGCCTAAGAGTTGGTTCGCCACTTGGCACTGTTGCGGTCAAGGCCGGCCTCAGGCAGGGGAACATCGCGAACAGTTCGCGCGTTCTACGCGGAGAGTGTTCGATCCGTCATGCTCGTCTGTTAGACGGAAACGCGGCGTCTACTAAATGACGACCACCTTGGTGCCGATTGTAGAGCGGTTATAGAGATCGATGATGTCCTGGTTCATGAGGCGAATGCAGCCCGCCGACACCGCTTTGCCGATGGACCACCATTCAGGGCTACCGTGCAGGCGATATCCAGTGTCACCTTTCTCGTTGAAAAGATAGAGCGCGCGCGCCCCGAGCGGGTTCATGAGTCCGCCCTCCATATGAGCCGGTATGATGCGGCCTCGCTTCTGCTCGCGCACGATCATCGCAGACGGCGCGCTCCAATCCGGCCATTCGCGCTTCCTCGCAACGTGAGCAGTGCCATGCCACTCGAAGCCCGCCTTGCCAACGCCGATTCCGTAGCGCAGCGCCTGACCGTCTCCCAACACGTAGTAGAGGAACTTCGCTCCTGTATCGACAATGATGGTGCCAGGCGCCTCTTCAGTCGCATAAGGCACTGTCTGCCGATGGAACTTTTGGTCAACCTTGTAGATCGGAACCGGCGGAACGCGAAAACCGGAATCGGTGAGGCCGCCATAGGCCGAGGGGAAAGTCCTTAATGCGCCGCCGGTGGTGCAGCCGAAGAATGCGACCATCCCAGCAAGTACCAGCCCGATTAGGATCGATTTCACGCACATGACTCAAGCCGGCGCCCGTGTAGGCGATCAGCCGCATCTCGTCATATTCCTAATCCGACATGCTTCGATTGCCAAGATTTTCCTGCTTATCGGCGGGCTGATTGTTGGCTCGATCGGCGCCGCGCCCTTCAATTGCTCGGTTTTTCGAACGACGAACGCCCGTAGCGGCTGCGAAGGGCCGGGGTCGGCAGGACAGAGGGAGCGCTGTCCGTCCGGCATTACAAAGATTCTGAACAGAGCCCAAGCGCTACGCGCTGACGCTCTGCGCAGTCGCACCTAGCGGGCGGCATGAATTGCGGATCATCAAGCGTCCCTTGAGCGTCAGCTTGCGCGGCGGCGCGTCCCTGTTTCCGGCGAGCCGGTCGAGCAGCAGATTGGCCGCCTGTTCGCCAATCGCCTGCACTGGCTGTGCGACCGTGGTCAATTGCGGCCGGAACACATCCGACCACGGAAAATCGTCGAAGCAGGCGACCGAAATATCCTCCGGACAGGACAGGCCGATATCGCGAATGGCCTTCATCGTGCCGATCACCATCGGGTTGTTGGCCGAAAAGATGGCGCTCGGCCGGTCGTGCAGCGAAAGAAGCTGCATGGTCGCGTTGTAGCCGTCGACTTCATGGAAGTTGCCGAAGCGGACGAGCTCGGCCTCGGCCGGCAGGCCGGCGGCCTGGAGAGCCTCGCGGTATCCCGCCATGCGGTCATGCATCGGCGAGATGTCGAAAGAGCCGGAGATGTAGCCGATGCGCCGATGGCCGAGATCGATCAGGTAGGTGATGGCGTCGAACACCGCACGCTGATTGTCGAGAACGACGGCATCGGTGTCGACACCCTGGCAAACACGGTCGAGCAGCACGACCGGCACATTGGCGTCGTCGACAATCCGTTTGAGGATCGCGCCGTCGCCGACACGCGCGACGATCAGTCCGTCGACCATGCGGTCGAGCAGCAGCCTGATCTGGTCGTCCTGGGTGTTCAGGTGCTCGTCGGTGCAGCACAGCATGACGGCGTAGCCGGCCCGGTCGAAAGCCTGCTGGATGACCGAGACCACGTCGGTAAAGAACGGGTTGGTGATGTGTGGGACGGTGAGCCCGATGGTGCGTGTGGTGCCCATCTTGAGGCTGCGGGCGATGGCGTTGCGCTTATAGCCGATGTCGCGGATCGCCTGTTCGATGCGCTGGCTGAGCTCGGGGCTGACGGTCGCGGTGCCGTTGATCAGCGCCGATACGGTGGCCACGGAAACACGCGCGGCCTCGGCCACATGAAGCATGGTCGGTGCAGTGGATTTACGCTGCCTTTTTCGCCCTGACGCTGTCATTTTCGAAACGTTTCACCACTCCGCGGCAGCAATACCTACGGAATCTTATGGTTTTGCGCAAGAATTGAAATGGAACAATCTCAGACTCCAGATATTGGCTTGACATGATCGAAACGTTTAGATTAGCGTTTGAGGTGTTCGGTGACGACGGAGGGAGGCCGTCCTTGTCATGCAGCACGGCAATTCCATCCCTGCACAAGGCATTATGGCGGACGGCTCGGCTGTCGTGCTGAGCGCCGAGCACATCTCCAAGTCCTTCGGCGGGATCGCCGCACTTGTCGATGTCGGCTTCGAGCTGCGGCGCGGCGAGGTTCATGCGCTGATGGGCGAGAACGGCGCCGGCAAGTCGACGCTGATGAAGATCCTGTCCGGCGTCTATACGGACTATAACGGAACGGTCAGTATCGATGGCCATGCGGTGCGCTTTGCCGGCGTCCGCGAAGCCGAGCGTGCCGGCATCGCCATCATCCACCAGGAGCTGAACCTCGTCCCCGAACTCAGCGTCGCCGACAATATCTTTCTCGGCCGCGAGAAGCTGATCGCCGGATTGATCGTCGACCGCAAGGCGAGCAGCCGCGCCGCCGGCGCGCTCTTGCAAAGGCTCGGCATCGAGCTCGACCCGGATGCGCGCGTCGGTGCCTTGCGCGTCGGCGAACAGCAGCTGGTCGAGATCGCCAAGGCGCTGTCGATGTCGGCGCGCATTCTGATCATGGACGAGCCGACCTCGGCGCTTTCGCCGGCCGAATGCCAGCGGCTGTTCCGCATCATCCGCCAGCTCGCCGACAGCGGCGTGGCGATCGTCTACATTTCGCACCGCATCGACGAGGTCATGCATCTGGCCAGCCGGGTCACGGTGCTTCGCGATGGACGCCACGTCTTGACGCAGGCGATGGACAAGCTCGACGAAGACGCCATAATTTCAGCGATGGTCGGGCGAAACCTGCTTGCTTCCCCCCAGGAGCACCGCATCCCCAGTGGCAACACGGTCCTTTCCGTAAGCGAGCTGTCGCTGTCGAAGCCCAATCGCCATGGCTGGCGCACCGTGCTCGATGGCGTCAGCTTCGATCTTGCCGCAGGAGAAATCCTCGGTATCGGCGGGTTGCTGGGCTCGGGCCGCACCGAAATCCTGGAAACCATCTTCGGGTCCAGCGGCGGACGTGCCGGCGGTGAGATCAGGCTCGATGGCGAGGCAGTAGAAATCCGTTCGCCGCGCGATGCACGCCGGCTCGGCATCGCCCTGGTCACAGAAGACCGCAAGACGCAAGGCCTGCATCTCGAGGCCTCGATCACCGACAATGTCGCGCTGCCGCTGGTCGGCGCGCTGGCGCGGTTCGGCATGCGCTCGCTGGCCGGTGAGCAAGGGCTGGCACGGGACGCCGTCAAGGCGCTCGGCATTCGCTGCGAGACCGTCGAGCAGCCGGCCGGCACGCTGTCCGGCGGCAACCAGCAGAAGGTCGTCATCGGAAAATGGCTGGCGACGAGGCCGCGGGTGCTGCTGCTAGACGAGCCGACGCGCGGCATCGATGTCGGCGCCAAGCGGGAAATCTACGATCTCATCTTCAAGCTGGCGCGAGACGGGCTGGCGATCGCCGTCATCAGCTCGGAATTGCCGGAGCTGCTGCATCTTTCCGACCGTATCCTGGTCATGGCCGACGGCCGCCAGACGGGAATGCTGTCCCGCGCGCAAGCCAGCGAGGAGGCCATCATGCGGCTTGCGGCGCCGCGACGGACCATGACGAGGCCTGCCGCATGAGCATTTTGCATATCCTGTCCCGCACGAAGCTCTATTGGGGCCTGATCGCCATTTTCCTGATCGGCGTGCTCGGCTCGCCGATCAGCTCCAAGGGCAACAACATCTTCCTGTCCTACGGCAACCTGCTCGATGTGCTGCGCCAGGTGTCGACCACCGGCCTGATTGCCACCGGCATGACTGCGGTGATCATCACCGGCGGTATCGACCTTTCCGTCGGCTCGCTGATGGCGATCTGCACGGTTGTCTGTGCCATGCTGCTGACGGTCCCAGGCGTGACGCCGGCGGTGGTGCTGGGGGTGCCGACAGTTGCCGTGGCAGCCCTTTGCCTCGGCATTCTCGTCACTCGTTTCATCCTGCTGAACATCGAAAAATCCCGCGCCGGCGCGCAGGCCACGCACGACATCAGGTTGGACAGCGTTCGCGGGCTGGTGACGCCCGGCATTGTCGGGGTGATCCTGTGCAGTCTGGTGCTGTGGTTCCTGCTGCCGCAGGTAGGCTCAAAATTCGGCGTGCTCGGCGTGCTGCTGGTGGCGCCTTGCGTCGGCCTGCTGTTCGGCGCGCTCAACGGCTTTATCATCGTCGCCGGGCGGCTGCAGCCCTTCATCGTGACGCTGGCGATGATGGTCACTGCGCTCGGCATCGCCCGGCTGACCGCCGGCCAGAACAATGCGGTGCTGCCGGTTTATACCGGCTCGAACGCCACAGCCGATTTCGAAATGCTGCGCTCGTTGGTGTTCGGCGTGATCCCGATGCCGGGCCTGTTCTTCCTCGGCGCCATCCTGATCTACGGCGCCGTGCTGCGCTTCACCCCGTTCGGCCGCTATGTCTACGCAATCGGCGGCAATGAGGAGGCGGCGCGGCTGTCGGGCATCGCCGCAGGCCGCGTGAAGATCGCCACCTATGCCGTGTCAGGGCTGCTGGCCGGTATCGCGGCGGTGCTCTATGTCGCGCAGTACCGGCAAGGCAAGCCGGACGCCGGCGCCGGGCTGGAGCTCGACGCGATTGCCGCCGTGGTCATCGGCGGCACCAGCCTGATGGGCGGACGCGGCAGCCTCACCGGGACGTTCTGCGGCGTGCTGATCTTCGGGCTGCTCTCCAACATCCTGCAGCTGCACAACATCAATTCGAACCTTCAGCTGGTGCTGAAGGGGATGATCATCATCGGTACCGTGCTCGTACAGGAGCGCAATGCCGGTGATCTTCTCTTCTATCTGCGACTGCCCGGTGGGCAAGCGCACAAGGAAACGGCCGCGGCAAAGCGGCCGTCGCAAGAGACCGCGTCTCTGAATATTGGAGGAAACAAGAAATGAAACGACGTGAATTGTTGAAGCTCGCCGGGCTGACAGCGGCACTCCTGACCACGACCGCCATGCTTGCCGGCGGCGCCCATGCGCAGGACAAGAAGTGGAAGATCGGCTTCTCGCAGGTGACGACCATCGAACCCTGGCGCGCCCAGTTCAACAAGGACATCCTGGCCGAAGCGGCCAAGCATCCGGAAGTCGAGCTGATCATCACCGACGGCGAGGACAAGACCGAGAAGCAGGTCGCCGATGTCGAAAACCTGATCCGTCAGGAGGTCGATGCGCTCTTGGTGTCACCGAAAGAATCCGCCGGCCTGACCGGTGTCGTGCAGCAGGCGATCGATGCCAAGATTCCGGTCTTCGTGCTCGACCGCAACGTCGAAACCAATGACTACACGCAGTTCGTCGGCGGCGATAACAAGCTGATCGGCCGGGCTGCCGGTGAATATGCCGTCGAGCTGCTTGGCGGCAAGGGCAAGGCTGCCGGCAACGTCGTCGAGATCTGGGGCGGCATGGGCACCCAGCCGGCACACGATCGCCATGACGGCTTCCATGAATTCACCGACAAGGAGCCCGGCATAAAATACCTGCTCGACCAGCAGTCGGGCGACTGGAAGCAGGACCAGGCCTACAACATCATGGCGACCGCGTTGCGCAACAACGAGAAGATCGATCTTGTCTACGGCCACAATGATCCGATGGCCTATGGCGCCTATCTTGCCGCCAAGGACGTCGGACGTGAGAAGGACATCAAGTTCATCGGCATCGACGGCCTGCCCAATGAAGGCGTGCAGCTGGTCGCCAATGGCGAGCTGACGGCGACGTTCACTTATGTGACGCCGGGCGCCGAAGGGCTGCGGCAGGCGATCAAGTTCCTGAACGGGGAGAAGGTGGAAAAGACCATCACCCTGCCGACGCAGAAGATCACCAAGGAAAATGCCGCCCAGATCCTGAAGGACAACGGCCTCTGAGACGAGGCTTTCCTGCCGGGCGTTCAGCGCCCGGCAGGAACAACAACCAAACGCCGGCAGGCAGCAGATTAAGCCAGCTTGGCCAGCAGCTTCATGAAAATGGCCGCTTCCCTGGCGGAAAGCGGCGCCAGCGTTTCCTGCGTAATCTCGCGGGCAAGCGGGATCAGCCGCTCGATCGCGTCGCGCCCCTCGGCCGTCAGACTGACCAGCAGGCGCCGTTTGTCGACTTCGTGCTTGCTAAGTTCGACAAAGCCACGCGCTTTCAGCCGGTCGATGACGCCCTTCACCGTCGCCGCATCCATGGCGATCAGGCTGCCAAGCTGGTTCTGCGAGGTCTCGCCGACGTCGCGCAATTTGGCCAGAGCGGCAAATTGCGGCGGCGTCAGATCGGCGATATGTGCGGCGAAGATCGAGACGTGGCGCTGATGCGCCTTGCGCAGAATGAAGCCGACCTGCTCCTGCAAGCGATAGTCGTTTTCGTCAGGCTCCTCGGCCTCGACCAGCTTGAGCAGATTGTCCTCGGCGCTCACCGCAGCCCATCCCATGCCTTGATGTCCTTGGCCGCCAGCCCGCCCATGCGGTCGTGCACGCGCGGGCCGCAGGTCATGGCGAGGCAAAACAGGATCTCGTCAGGACGCGGACCATCGCTGATGCCGATTTCCATGGCGTCGAAATGGCTGCGCACATAGGCGGCGTTGATGTGGCCGAGCGGCACATCGAGCCGCGCGCCGAAGGCGCCGACCTTCTTTGCCGACGGCACGATCGCCTTGGCGTCGCCGAGCCGCTCGCGCATGGCATAGCCGCCCGGCACATGCCACAGCGCGCCATGCTCCAGCTCGCCCGCCATGCCGACGATGGCGCCCTTGCCGTAACCGTCGATCTGTTTGACGTCGCCGCCCAATGCGGCAATGAGCCTGTCGGAGAGTAGCAGCCCGAGCGGCTTCAGATCCTCCATGGCGCTCTGCAGTTCCTCGACGTAACGGCCGGCGAACGGGTTCTTCACCACAGCCATGGCCGCGGCGCGGCGCCGCGGCACCTTCGCCATCGGCCCGCCTTCGTGAAAAATCTCTTCGGTCAGCACGGCGATCTTGCGGATCGGAAACTCAGGCATGAGCAATTTCCCTCTCTAAAACTTTGTTGGCGAGCGCCATCGGACCTGCGATGCGCACCTGACCGCCGAGGAAAAGCGCCGCGGCGGCAATCAGGCCGCGCCGCCGAAACTCCTCGGCAACGGCAAATCCGCCTTCCAGCGCAAGAGCGATTTCAGCGGCGGAAAGCGGCCCGACGCCCTGTGTCACCAAACGGTCGCCGAGGTCGCTGTCAGGTGCGAGATCGCGCGCCCGTACGCGCCTAACGGCCGGATGACCGGGCAGATCGACGGCGTTGGCGATCAAGGTCGCGGCGCCATCGGCTTCAGCACCCGTTCGCGCCAGCACCGTGACCGCGTCGGCGATGCCCAGCGAAAAGGAGCGGCCGCGCCAGCCGCTTGTCGCGACACCGCGGATCCCGTCTTCGGCGCGGATCGTGAGACGATCTGCCAACCCATGACCTGTCCCGGCAATGGCAAGCGTCATCGACTGCCCGTGGCCGAGATAGATCGCGCTGTCGCCGCCATTGTTGACATAGGCGCGCTCGAGCCGGTGGCCGGCAAGCAGCGCGCCAAGCACTTCGTCGGCTACCGAACCGGCGACGGCAGCCATCGGCGTAATGAATTGTTTCGCTAGCGGAACGACCGCCGCTTCCATGCGACGTGCCGTCGGGCCTGCGAAAGCACGGGGCTGCGAGGAGGCCGGGCAGCGCAGCCCGGGCAACTCTTCGACCAGTTCAACCAGGATTGTCTGGAAGCGCGCCATTGCCTGGCGATATGCGGCGCTGCATTCATTCGCCTCGCCGAATGCCTCGACGATCAGGTCAATCGGCCCATGATTGAGGTGAAGTCGCCGGCCGTCCTTGAGCCAATGCGCCTGTGGGCCGTTCATCGCCCGGCCCCGTTTGCGGCCGCGCGACGCAACTGCGCCAGCGGCGGCCAGGGATTGTCACGGGGTGCGGCCGTGCCGCGGCGCGGGTTGAGATACTCGCCGCCCTTAGCCAGGATATCATCGACGCTGCGGATTTCGGCTTCGTAGCCGCCGAGCCTGACATAATCGTCGCGGCGCATGGTGAACTCGATCGGCGCCACCAGCGCCGGCGTCGGGACATAGCCGAAGGCACCTTCCGGCACGCGGGTGACGTCGACCATCAGCGTGATGCCGCCGCCCGGCCAGACATAGACCGGCGCGCCGCCGACCGTCACATAGGTCTTGAGGCCCTGCACCGAGCGGGTCAGATTGACCGGGTTCTCGGTGACGCCGGCGCGCAGCGAGCCGCCGGCGCCGCCGACGAAAAGCACGGTGCAGAGCGCCGGCTCGCAATTGTCCTCAATCAGTTCAACCGACTTCCGCAGCCGCTCCGGGAACGGTTTCTGCACCGGCTTCAATTCGTCGTCGAGCTCGTAATAGGCGAATTGCTCACCGGTGGTCGAGACCATCAGCAGCGACATGCCGGGGCGCGCACCCTTTTTGGCGTTCCATTCACCAAGGATCGACAGCGGGTCGGAGATGCTGGTGCCGCCCCAGCCGAGGCCGGGCTCCGACACCTTGAAATAACGGCCCGGCGTCGAACGGCGGCCGATGATCTTGATGCCGGTGTCCTGCCAGCCAAGCACCTTGCCAGCCTGATGCTCGGAGACGACGCCGGTGATGTGGTCGTCGACCACCACCACCTCGTCGACAAGGCCGCGCCATTGAGTGGCGAACATGCCGATGGTGGCCGAACCGCAGCCGACGCGCATGCGCTGCTCGAGCTTGCCGTCGATGACAGGCGGCTTGCCGGCTTCGACGATGACTGTGGCGCCACCGTCGATGACGAGCTCGACCGGCTTGCGGTTGCACAGGCTGAGCATGGCGTCACAGGTGGCGCGCCCTTCAGCTTTCGAGCCGCCGGTCAAATGATGCACGCCGCCCAGCGACAGCATCTGCGAGCCGTATTCGCCGGTGGTGACATGGCCGATCGCCTCGCCTTCGGCATGGACCGTTGCCGTTTCGGGGCCGATATGACGGTCGGTGTCGATCTTCACCTTGACGCCGCAATAGGAGAAGATGCCCTCGGTGACGACGGTGACCAGATCGACGCCTTCGACCGCTTGGCTGACGATGAAGGGCGCCGGCTTGTAGTCGGGATAGGTGGTGCCGGCGCCGATCGCGGTGACGAAGCGGCGGCCGGTGTTGACCAGTTCGCCGTCCCAGCCCTTGCCTTCCTCCGCAAAGGGCACGACCGCGCCGCCTGTCTCGGCCGCGTGGTCGAGGATGGTCAGCGGATCCATCCGCACGATCCTGCCGCCGACATTGCCGTAGCGGTCGCAGGCGCCGGTGCGGCCATCGGCGATGTAGCACATGACCGGACACGCATCGCAGCGGATCTTCTCGGCCACCAGCTTTTCGCCGGGATCGTGTGTCTCGAAGCGTTCGGCAAGCTCGCTCATCGGCGCGCCTCCTTGTCGAGGATGGCGGCGCGGATGCGGGTCGGCGTCGCCGGAATTTTGGTGACCAGCACACCGGCGGCATGGCGTATGGCGTTGAGGATCGCCGGCGCCGTCGGGATCAGCACATGCTCGCCCAAACCCTTGGCCCCGAAGGGTCCTTCCGGGTCCGGAACTTCTATCAGGATCGTCTCGATCGGTGGCACGTCGCCGATCGTCGGGATCAGATAATCGTGCAGGTTTTCGGTGCGGCCGGGGATGTATTCTTCCATCAGCGCCATGCCGATGCCTTGGGCGATGCCACCCTCGATCTGGCCTTCGGCAAGCAAGGGATTGATGGCCTTGCCGACATCGTGCGCGGCGGTGATTTTTATCAGCTTCACGGTGCCGAGCCTGAGGTCGACCTCCAGTTCGGCGATCTGGGCGCCATAGCCATAGACGGCGTAAGGCTTGCCCTGACCTTTTGCATCGAGCGGCTGCGTCGGCGGGTCGTAGCTTTCCTCGGCCCGGAAGACGAATCCTTCGGCGTCTGCCTTCAGCGAGGAAAGATCGATGCGGCGCGTCGCTTCGCCTTCCCCGATGCTCAGGCTTGTGCCGTCCAGCGCAATCGCCGCCTTTTCCGAGACATTGGCGAAACGCAAGATCTCCTCGCGCAAGGCGCGGCCGGCCTTTTCGGCGGCCTTGCCGGTGACGAAGGTCTGGCGCGAGGCCGAGGTCTTGCCGGCGTCGGGGGTGATCGCCGTGTCGGCGCCTTTCAGCCGGAGTTGTTCAAGTGGAAGACCCAACGCGTCGGCGCAGATCTGCGCGATGACAGTGTTGGAACCTTGCCCGATATCGACGGCGCCCTGATGCAGGACGACTTCGCCCGATACCGAGATGCCGACCTTGATGGTCGACGGATTGGGCAGCGAGGTGTTGCCGCAGCCGTACCAGCAAGAAGCGATGCCGACGCCGCGTTTTTTGATGCTGCTGCCGGCATTGAACGCTTCGGCATCGCGAAGGGCACACTGCCAATGTGAGCGGAGGGCCTCCAGGCAGTCGGCGATGCCGACGCCCGACTCGAGCCGCTGCCCGGTAACTGTTTCGGATCCGTTCCGAAGGCAGTTCTTCAGGCGAAAGTCGAGCCGATCCATGCCGAGCTTGTCGGCCAGCTCGTCATAGAGGGTCTCCTGCATGATCGTCGCCTGCGGCACGCCGAAACCGCGAAAGGCGCCGGCAATCGGGCCATTGGTGTGGATGGCGCGGCCTTCGGCGCGATAGTTCGGCGTCGCATAGGGGCCGGAGGCGTGCACCGGCACGCGATTGGCGACCGTCGGCCCCCAACTGGCATAGGCGCCGGTGTTGAAATCGCCGGCGAAGACCATGCCGGTGACGCGGCCGTCGGCATCGGCGCCGATGCTCGCTCTCATCCGAGCGGGATGGCGCTTGGTGGTCGAGATCATCGATTCGGTGCGGGTATAGGCGAGCGCCGCCGGCCGGCCGGTTTTCATGGCGACGAGGCCGATGAGCGGTTGCAGCGAGACGTCGAGCTTGGAGCCGAAGCCGCCGCCGGTGGCGGTCGGCACGATGCGCACCTTTTCCGGGGCAAGGCCGAGCACTTTTGCCGTGTCGTCACGGTCCATATAGGGCGCCTGCGTGCAGGCGACGACGACCAGCGTGTCGCCGTCCATGAAGGCATAGCCGGCTTCCGGTTCGATATAGGCGTGCTCGACATAGGAGGTGTCGATGGCGCCGGAAACGACGAAAGCCGCGTCCGCGAGCGCGGCTTCGGGGTCGCCACGCTCGACAAAGCCGGAGGTGAGCAGGTTCGAGGGCCGGTTTTCATGGACCAGTGGCGCGCCGCCGGCCTGCGCTTCGCCAGTTTCCAGAAAATGCGGCAATTCGGTCCAACTGACCGGGAAATCGGCAAGGTCGAGATCGAGGATAGTCTCGCGTTCGCCGGCAACCAGCGCCACCGCCTCGCCGCGAAAGCGCGAAAACCCTTCGGCGAGCGCCGGCTGGTCGGCGAAGGGTGCGATGACGCCGAAACAATTCCTTCCCGGAATGTCGGCGGCGGTGAAGACGCCGGCAATGCCGGGACGGGATTTCACCCAGGCATCGAGATCGCCGAAGCTGAAGGCCGCATGATAATGCGGCGAGCGGACCACCAGCACCGACAATGCATCCATGGGGAAGGAATCGCCGCCGAATTTTTCGCCGCCGGTGACTTTCGGCACGCCATCGAGGCGGATCGGAGAGGAGCCGACGGCATGGCCGGACAATGGCATGCGCTGATCGAGACCATCGGCGTGGCGCCAAGCATCCATTACCGCCGCAACGATTTTGCGGTAGCCGGTACAGCGGCAGAGCACGCCGCCCAGCGCATCCTGCGTTTCGGCCTCGCTCGGGTAAGGCGTCCTGTCCAGGAGTGCCGTTGCGGCGACCAGCAGGCCGGGCGTGCAGGCGCCGCATTGTGCTGCGCCATGGCTGAGAAACGAGGCCTGCAGCGCCGACAGCCGGCCATCGCCGAGACCTTCGACGGTCGTCACCACGGTGCCGGAGGCGGAAGCCGCGGGCATCAGGCAGGCGCAGACCGGCTCGCCGTCGACCAGCACCGTGCAGGCGCCGCAATCGCCGGCATCACAGCCGATCTTGGTGCCGGTCAGCCGCAGCTCGTCGCGCAACACCGCGGATAGCCGCCGCACCGGCGGCACGCAAACGCTGACGGCGGCGCCGTTGACCTCGAAGGCGATGTTGGCGTGCTCCATGCCCATCAGGCTGCCGCCCTTTCGTCGGGAACAGCGCCCACAGCACCAAGCACGGCACGGGCAACGATCTCGCGCGCCGCATCCAGCCGATATTCGGCGCTGCCGCGCACGTCGCCGATCGGCGACAGCTCGTCCATTGGCGCGGATTGGATCGCAGTGGCCAGCGCGTGGCCGACGGGCAGGCCGCGTAGCGCCGCCTCGACACCCGCCAGGCGCCCGGCGACGACCGAGCAGGACCCGACGGCGACGGCCGCGTTCCTGACGACACCATCTTCGACGGCCAGGCGTGCGGCGGCCATGGCGATGGAGATGACGAGATAACGCCGCGCGCCGAGTTTCACGAAGGCGGAGCTGCCGGCGGTCGCGGGTTTGGGAATGCGGATTGCCGTGACCATTTCGCCGGGCTGCAGTGCGGTGCGACGGTTGCCGAGGATGAATTCTGCAAGGGGCAGATGCCGGCTCGCCACCGCGGAACGCAGTTCGACTTCGGCGTCGAGCACCAGCAGCGCCGGCACGCCGTCGGCGGCTGGCGAGGCATTGCAAAGATTGCCGGCAATTGAGGCAACGTTCTGGATCTGCACCGAGCCGACTTCCCGCGCCGCCTGCTTCAGCGCCTCGAAAGCCGCCGGCAGACGATGGCGGACGAGATCAGTCCAGGTGGTGCGCGCGCCAACGAGCCAATGGTTTTCGGCTTCGGCAATGCCGCGCAATGCCACCAGGCCATTGATATCGAGGACATTGTCGCGGAAAGGCTTGCTGCCCTGTGCCGGATAAAAGTCGGTGCCGCCGGCGAGGATGCGCCATTGCCCTTCGCCCAGCAAAGCGAGGGCGTCGTCGACCGTGGTGGGTTTTGCGTAACGGATCACGCTTTGCCTTCCCAGAATGGGCTTCCCGAGAGGGGATCCTGCCGAAAGATTTTCCCGAGCATGCAAGGCAGGAAATTCATTCGTATGCAAATGATATCAAGCCGGCAGGAATTGTCAAAGCCAGAGTTTGCACGGCTATGGGCACCGGTACGCCCGGAACGCATTTGTTATGCCATGAGAGGTTGACGCAGCCGGCCATCTGGTCAAGTTTCTGCGTCCGGTCGCGTTTTCATTGGAGCCTAAGCTCAAGACCAAGAAAATAAGGAGGCTCCATGGCCGACGAAGCGCTTGTCGTCATCGACCTGCAGAACGATTTCTGCCCGGGTGGCGCCCTGGAAGTGGCCGGTGGCGACGAAATCGTGCCCTTGGTCAATGACCTGATCCGGCGGACCGAGCACGTCCTGCTGACGCAGGACTGGCACCCTGCCGGCCATTCGAGCTTTGCCTCCAGCCACCCCGGCAAGCAACCGTTCGAAACGATCGATGTGCCTTATGGCCACCAGACGCTGTGGCCGGATCACTGCATCCAGGGCAGCCTGGGATCGGATTTCCATTCGGGCCTCGCCTGGAGCAAGGCCGAGCTGGTGATCCGTAAGGGGTTCCGTCCTGCGATCGACAGCTATTCGGCATTCTTCGAGAACGACCGGACGACGCCGACCGGCCTTGCCGGCTATCTCCGTGATCGGAACATCGAGACGCTGACCCTGGTCGGCCTGGCGACGGATTTCTGCGTCGCCTTTTCGGCGCTCGACGCGGTCAAGCTCGGTTTTGAGACGTCCGTGCGGCTCGACGCCTGCCGCGGCATCGACCTCAACGGCTCCGTGGAGAGGATGCTGGGCCGGATGCGCGATGCCGGCGTGGCGCTGATTTGAACGTCATCCAGCCGAAGCTGACAGACTTTTGAGGGGCTTCATGCGGTTTGCGGCGTTGACGGCAAGTGCTGCACTTGTTGCCGCAATCTTTTCTCCGGGAGCGGTTCTCGCGGCCGAAGCGCACGAATTGCCGGGCGCCGCCATGTCGCTGTGGTGGGTGCTGCCGTTTGCCGGGCTATTGCTTTGCATCGCGACCGGCCCGCTGCTCTTCCGTCATGCCTGGGAACACCATTACGGCAAGATCGCTGCCTTCTGGGCAGCGTTGGTGATCGGGCCGCTGGCCATCGCCTTCGGCATCCCGTCGGCCACGCAGGCGGTGCTGCATGCGCTGCTCACCGAATACATGTCGTTCATCATCCTGCTGTTTGCGCTGTTCACCATTTCGGGCGGCATCTTCGTTGCCGGCAACATACACGGCACGCCGCTGGTCAATGCCGGGCTGTTGCTGGGCGGGGCTGTGCTTGCTTCGGTCATTGGCACAACCGGCGCCTCGATGATCCTGATCCGGCCGCTCATCCGCGCCAACGACAACCGGCGCTTCAACGCCCATGTCGTCATCTTCTTCATCTTCCTGGTGTCCAACATCGGCGGGTCGCTGACGCCGCTGGGCGATCCGCCGCTGTTCGTCGGCTTTCTGCGCGGCGTCGATTTCTTCTGGACGACAGTTCACCTGTTGCCCGAGACGCTGTTCGTCGCCGGCGTGGTGCTGGTGGTTTTCCTGGCGATCGACATCATCTTGCATCACCGCGAGGAAGGCGCGCCGAAGATCAAGGATCCGACGCCCGACAGCAAGGTGCGCATTCGTGGCCTGGCCAACATCCCGCTGCTGGCCGGGGTGATCGCCGCGATCCTGATTTCCGCTGCCTGGAAGCCGGGAGTGAGCTTCGCTTTCCAGGGCGTCAGCCTCGAGCTGCAGAATCTGGTGCGCGACGCCGCCATCCTGATACTGGCCTTCACGTCGCTTGTCGTCTCGCCGAAGGAGTTTCGCGGCGCAAACGCCTTCAACTGGGGGCCGATCGCCGAGGTGGCGAAGCTGTTCGCCAGCATCTTCATCTGCATCGTGCCGGTCGTCGCCATATTGCGGGCCGGCCTCGACGGCGCGCTGGCGCCGTTGGTGCTGCTGGTCAGTTCGCCTGCCGGCGCGCCCGACAACCTTGCCTATTTCTGGCTGACCGGGGCGCTGTCGTCCTTCCTCGACAATGCGCCGACCTATCTGGTGTTCTTCGAGCTAGCGGGCGGCGATGCGCAACATCTGATGACCGAGCTCGCCTCGACGCTGGCGGCGATCTCGGCCGGCGCGGTATTCATGGGCGCCAACACCTATGTCGGCAATGCGCCGAATTTCATGGTCTATGCCATTGCCCGGCATCGCGGCATCAAGATGCCGAGCTTCTTTGGCTACATGGCGTGGTCAGGCGCCGTGCTGATCCCGACTTTCCTGCTCGCCGGCTTACTGTTCTTTGCCTGATCAGCCGACGCCGACATAGCGACGGACCGCGGAGGGATCGGCACGCAGTTCCTCGACATCGACCGTCTCGCGGTTGCGGCCGTTTTCGATGAAGCAAACGCGGTCTGCAACCGACAGCACAGCATCGACGCGCTGCTCGACAAGAATTGTCGACACGCCAAGCGCACGCAGTTTCGACACGGTTTCGCGGATCTTGGCGATCATCGACGGCATCAGCCCTTCGGTCGGCTCGTCGAGCAGGAGCACCTGCGGTTCCAGACACAGGGCGCGGGCCATGGCCAGCATCTGCTGCTCGCCGCCGGACAGCGTGCCGGAACGCTGCCTGAGGCGCTGGCGCAGCAGCGGGAAAAGATCGAGCACGTTTTCGCGGGTCGCCCTGCCCTTGTCGCGGGCCATCAGGCCGATCTCGATGTTTTCAGCCACCGTCATCTCGGCGAACAGCCGCCGGCCCTGCGGCACGTAGGCGACGCCGGCCTTGGGCACCTCGTGCGCCGGCAGGCCGGTCAATTCCCGCCCTTCGAGCCGGATCGAGCCGGCGCTTGCCGGCACCAGGCCCATGATCGCCTTCAGCGTCGTCGTCTTGCCGGCGCCGTTGCGGCCGAACAGGCAGAGCACCTCGCCCTCGTTCAACACGAGATCGAGGCCATAGAGCACCTGGACCTCGCCATAGAAGCAATCAAGCCCGGAGATCGTCAGTGCCTTGGACTGGGCCTCAGCCATGGGTGGTCCCCAGATAGGCGTCCTGCACCGCGGCATTGGCGCGGATCTGCTCGGGCGTGCCTTCAGCTAAAATCCTGCCGGCGTTGAAGACGGTGATGCGGTCGGCGAGCTGCATGACCACCGGCATGTTGTGCTCGATCAAAAGCACGGTGGCGCTATCGGCGATCTCGCGCACCAGCTCGATGAAATTGTCGATCTCGCTGTCGGCCAGCCCTTGCGTCGGTTCGTCGAGGATCAGCAGCCGCGGCTTCAGTGCCAGCCCCATCGCCACTTCCAGCAACCGCTGGTGACCGTAGGACAATTGCCCGGCCGGCATTTGCGCCCGATCGGCAAGGCCGGTGCGCTCGAGCGCCGCCATGACGCCGATGTGAACAGCACCCTTCGAGCGGCCGTCGGTCAGCGTGCGCTGCACCGGCAGGGCAACATTGTCGTAGGCGCTGAGATTGGCAAAGACGCTGGTGATCTGGAAGGTGTAGGCGATGCCAAGGCGAACTCTGGCGTAGGCCGGCAGATTGGTGATGTCGGCGCCGTCGAAGACGATCGTGCCCGACGAGGGCTGGATGCGGCCGCTGACCAGGCTGACGAAGGTGGTCTTGCCGGCACCGTTGGGGCCGATGACGGCGCGGATCTCGCCCGGCATCAGCGCGAAGTCGACGCCGTCGACGGCGCGCAAGCCGCCGAAACTGCGGGACAGGCCTTTGGTCGTCAAAAGCGGCATCATGGCAACCACCCGAGCCAGCGCTGGCGGATGCTGCCGAGAATGCCCCTAGGGAAGAACAGCACCAGCAGGATCAGCGCAATGCCGACGATCAGCAGATAGGCCGAGGTGTAGCCGCTGGCGACGTCGATGACGTAATACATGAACAGCGTGCCGATCAGCGGCCCGAGCGTGGTGGCAGCACCGCCCAGCAGCACCCAGAGCAGCGGCAGGATGGAATATTGCACCGAGGCGAAGCTCGAGCCCACATAGCCAAACAGCAGCGCATAGGCCGCGCCGGAAGCCGCGCAGATGCTGCCTGAGATGACGACGGCGACGAGCTTGTTGGAGAACGTATCGTAGCCAAGCATCTTGGTCCGCTCCTCGTTCTCGCGGATGGCGACCAGCACGCGGCCGTAGCCGGAGCGGATTGTGGCCAAGCTAATAAGCAGCACGATCGAGAACAGCGCCAGCGCGCTCATATAGCGCACGGTCGGGTTGGTGAGGTCGAGCGACGTGCTGCCCAGGACCAGGACCCGCATCGGCTGCGGTACGACCATGCCCTGGTCGCCGCCGGTCCAGGCGGCGAGATAGAGGATGACGAGATAGAATACCTGAGCGAACATCATGGTGACGATCATGAAGGCGACGCCGGAGGTGCGCAGCGCCAGCAGCCCGATCACCAGCGCAAGCAGCGCGCCGCAGGCAAGCCCGGCTGCGAAGGCGGCCGGCACGCTCCAGCCGAGATGGATGACGGCAAGGCCGGCGCCATAGAGCCCGGCCGAAAAGAACATGGCATGGCCGAGGCTGAGCAGCCCGGCATAGCCGAACAGCAGATTGTAGCCCATGGCGAAGACCGCCAGCACCATGATGCGGGCGAGTAGGCCGTGATGGTATTCCGGCAGGACGAAGCTAAGGGTGAAAAGCAGGGCGATGACGCCGAGATGCAGCGCATATGGCTTTGCCGGCGAAGCATCCTTCATCGCGATGTCGTCCCGAACAGGCCCTGCGGCCGGAACACCAGCACCATGGCGACGAGCAAGGTGGCGATGATCTTGGCCAGCGTCGGCGAGAAGAACACCGAGATAATGCCGTCGGAAAGGCCGATCAGCACCGCGGCGACCACCGTGCCGCGCAGCGAGCCGAGGCCGCCGATGATGACGACGATGAACGACAGCAGCAGCGGATCCTGCCCCATCAGATAATGCGCCTGGCTGATCGGCACGATCAGCACCGCGGCCACAGCCGCCAGCATGGCGCCGAGCGCGAAGACGCCGGCATAGACTCTGGTCACCGGAATGCCGAAGGCCTGCGCCGTCTCGCTGTCATATTGCGTGGCGCGCATGATGAGGCCGATTTTCGTGCGCGTCAGCACCAGCCAGGTCGCGACCAGCAGCAGCGCCGACGCGGCGATGATCGACAGCTTGTAGCCGGAATAGCCGAACCACGGCAGCAGGATGCGGTAGCTGAACGGCGGCTCCACCGGCCGCGCCTCCGGCCCATAGAAGGTCAGCGCCAGTTGCTGGATGATGTAGAGCATGCCGATGGTGGCGACGATGGTGGCTTCCGGATTGTAGTCGAGCCGGCGCAGCACCAGCCGTTCGGCGAGCAATGCGATCAGGCCGACGATCAGCGGCGCCAGCACCAGGGCGGCCAGGAAGCCGAGCGCCGGATGGCCGGATATCGCCGTAGAGATCGCCCAGGCAAGCACCGCGCCCAGCATGAAGAACTCGCCATGCGCGACATTGACGATGCGCATGACGCCGAACACCAGCGACAGGCCAAGCGCCGTCAGCGCCAGGACGGCGGAGGTGACGAGGCCTTCGAGGGCGGCGAGGAGCAGGTGAGGTCCGAAGTGCATCGGCTAAGCACCGGCGGATGCGCGAAGCACCCCCCTCTGGCCAGAGGGGGGTGTCTTGGCGCTCACCCTTGCTGCAGCAGCCAAGCTCACAGCGCCTGCGTCGTGTAATCCCCTTCCGGCTCGTAGAGGCCGTCCTCGATCTTGGTCTTGTGAACGACATTCAGCCGGCCGCCTTCGACCTTGGAGATGTTCTGGATACCAAAACACTGGTGGATCTTGCCGTTGAAGGTTTTCGGTCCCTGCGGGTGCTCGGGGCCCTCGGCGAACTCTGTCAACGCCTCGGTCGCCTCGACCAGCTTAGCGCGGTCTTCCGGGCCCTTGTAGCCGGCGTCCTCCATCGCCTTCTTGACGACGTAGAGCGTTTCCCAGCAGCCGAACATGTGCGCGGCGGTGGAGACGTCCTTGGGATCGCCGACGGCGGCACCATTGTCGTCGATGCCGACGGCGGCGCGGTAGGCTTTCTGCGCAGGGGAGTCATCGGGCTGCGCATAACGCGGCGAACCTTCCCAGAAATGGCTGCCGTCGAGGAATTCCAGGCCGGGGCTGTTGATGTCGGTGGCTTCGAGCGAATCGATGAAGCCGAACAGCTGCGGCCGATTGGAGCCGTAGAACTCGCCGAGCTCCTTGACGAAGGTGAGCACCGCCGGACCGACCATGACGTGGTAGATCACCTCGGTCTCCGCGGGGATCTGCGGGAAATATTTGGTGAAGGAGGATTCCGTCGGCGGAATGGCGATCTGGGCGATAACCTCGGCGCCTTGCGCCTTCAGCGCTGGCGGCAGGTAGTCGCGATGGTCGTAGCCGAAAGCGAAATCGGGGAATATCTGCGTCACCTTCTTGCCGGCGTTGGCGGCAATCCACGGCGCCATCGACTGGATCTGGCTCTTCACATCGGTGATGCCGGGCTGAAAGACGTAGCGGTTCAATTTGGTCGAGGCGACATGGTGGCCTTCGCTGACAACAAAATAAGGCATCTTGGCCTCGCCGGCGGCCGGCGCCGAGCCGATGACGACATGCGAAAACAGCGTGCCGTAGACGATGTCGGTCTTGTGCTGGGAGGCGAACTTGCCGACGACTTCGGCGCCCCGGCCGGGATCGGTGCCGTCATCCTCGATGATCACCTCGACCGGCCGGCCGTTGATGCCGCCGGCATCGTTGATCGCCTTGACGGCAGCCGCCGTGGTTTTCTCGTACCAGCGGCCATAGGCGGCGCCGATGCCGGTGCGGTGCGACTGGAAGCCGATCTTGATCGGCGCCGAGCTCTGCGCCTGGCTGTAACGCACGAAACCCGGCGCGACGGCAAGACCGGCGCCGGCGGCAAGGCCCTTCAGCGCCGTGCGGCGGGTGAGAGCGGATCTGGAGAGATCGAAAAACCCATTCTTGTCAGTCACGGCAGTTCCCCTTGTTTTTGAGCTTTGACCAATGGCTGTAGCGAGGCGGGCCGCTCTTGCTAAGAGGGCCGAAAATTGCATGTGTACAAACTAAATCACCAAAGCTCTGACGTGGCAAGCGAGCTTTCCCCCAGGTTCGATTGACGGCCATCGCGCACCTCGTTCATCCGGCGCTCGGCGTGGCAAGCAGCCACAAGCCGAGGACGGTGTAGGCGATCATCAGCACGGTGAGCGGGAACTGGCTGAGCGCGGCGCGAGCCGGAATGGGGTGCAGCCGCCAGGCCAAGCCATGGGCGACAAGCACTGCAAACATGTGGCCGGCTATAATGACGCCGGCCTGGAGGTTCCACAGCCACCACGCCGAACCGGCGCCGGCGACGACGCCGGCTTCAATTGGCATGTCGGCGGTACCGAACAGGTTCCAGCCCAGCGCAAACGGGTCGGAGAGAGCGGCAATCGCATATTGGCCGTCGACCAGCAGCGCCGTCAGATAGTGCGCGAAGTGGTAGGCGAGCGCGATCGGCACAATCGACCAGACCAAAAGCCCGGCGGCGTGACCGAGCGAATGCTTGCTGCCGGCAAGGTGCTGGCCAAGAAAGACGGCGAGCGCGAACACGGCCGCAAGCACGGCAAAGCTCAGCACAAGGCCGAAACTGCCGATGCCGATCAAAGCGGTGCGTCCAGGAAACTCCAGCGGATTGATGCCGAACCAGCCTAGCCAGAAGAAGGTTTTCGACAGGCCGTCGAAGGACACCGACGACAGCGCAAGCAGCAGGAAAGCGACGCCGCTGAGCGGTAGCGGCGCGGCACCAAGCAGCTTGGCGCCCGGCCAGCAGAGTTTGAGCCGGCCGTCCTCGTTGCGTTCGACGATGGCGAAGCGCGCCACCATGGAAAAGAATACGGTCAGGAACTCACCGCTGCGGCTCCAGTCGCGGTAGCCGAAGACCTGCATGGCGGCAAAGCTCAGCAGCCAGTAGAGGCCGGCGGCCCAGGCCAGCCGCGCCGGATCGTCGGGCGCCGGGTCGATAAGCTCGAACCAGGCGAAGGCGAAGAACAGCATGAAAGCCGGCCAATAGCCGAGCCACTGGGGGAGCAGATACGGCTGCGTTCTGCCGGACAGGCGCGAGGCGACGCGGCACGGCCCGTACCAGGGATTGAGCCACGACCAGAGATCGCCAGCGAGCCCCTGCAGCAGAGCCAGGCCAACCCAATGCAGCGTCCAGATGGTCAGCGGCAGCGGGTTGGAAAGTGGGTCGCGGCTGCCGAACAGGCCGGCCGCGACAAGAATTGCAAAGCCGGCAAAGGCTACCAGGCTGACGGCAGTCCGCGCGCCGTCGCCGAAGGCGAAAAGCGGCAGGCGTTTGCGCCAGAAGCGGTCGAGGGAGTCCGGCGGGAGTAGAGCCAGGATCAGGAAGCTGGCGGCAACGGCGAGCGCGCCGCCGGCGACGTAGTAGCCGGTGGGAAGGAGCAGGACGTGGCCGCGGTCGGAGGCATGAGCGAAGGCGGGAGTGGGCGACAGGAGAGCCAAGGAAGCGATGGGGCCGGGAAAGAGCCTGATTGCAGAAATGCAGCGCTCTACGGCGCCCCCCTCTGTCCTGCCGGACATCTTCCCCTCAAGGGGGGAGATTGGCAGTTGAATCGGCCGGCGCTTTTCTTGCCTTGTTGAGGGTTGGCCAAAGCGGAGATGAGAGCCAATCTCCCCCCTTGAGGGGGAGATGTCCGGCAGGACAGAGGGGGGTGGGCGGGAACTCATGCTTTCCAAGAAATACTTCTTGTCGGCCCTCACACCTTCACCAACTGCTCCACGCGGTCCTTCTGGCCGAAGATGCGCAAATAGCGCTCGATCTCTTTCTCGTCGCCTGTCGACTTGGCCGGATTGTCGGAAAGCTTGACCGCCGGCCTGCCGTTGGCTTCGGTAACCTTGCAGACGAGCGAGATGGCGTCGAGCCGGTTGGTCTCGGTCGGCGCGCAGCCTTCGAAGTCGTTGGTCAGGTTGGTGCCCCAGCCGAAGGACATGCGCACCTTGCCGCGGAAGTGACGGTAGGTCTCCTCGATGGTCTCGACCTCAAGCCCGTCGGAGAAGATGAGCAGCTTCTGCTTGGGGTCCTTGCCCTTTTCGCGCCACCAGGAAATGATCTTCTCGCCGCCCTCGATCGGCGGCGCGCTGTCGGGGCGGAACCCGGTCCAGTCGGCGACCCAGTCCGGCGCATCGCGCAGGAACGCCGCGGTGCCGAAGGTGTCCGGCAGCACGATCAGCAAATTGCCGCCGTAGTAGCGCTGCCAGTCCTGCAGCACGTTGTAGGGCGACTGTTTCAATTCCTTTTCCGAATTGGTGAGCGCGGCGAACACCATCGGCAGTTCATGCGCGTTGGTGCCGAGCGCTTCGAGGTCGTTGTCCATGGCGAGCAACACGTTCGAGGTGCCGGTGAAGGCCTCGCCGATGCCTTCCTTCAACGCTTCGACGCACCAGCGCTGCCACAGGAAAGAATGACGGCGGCGGGTGCCGAAATCCGAGATGCGGATGCCGGGCAGCGCCTTCAGCCGCTCGGTCTTGGCCCACATCTTGGCCTTGGCGCGGGCATAGAGCACGTCGAGCGCGAACGGCCCGAACGCCCGCATGGCCGCGCGAGATCGAAGTTCATTGATAATTGCCAGCGCCGGGATCTCCCATAGCGTCGTGTACATCCACGGACCGCTGAAGGCGAGTTCGTATTGGCCGTCGCGCTTGGAAAGCTCGTATTCGGGCAGGCGGAAATTTTCCAGCCAGGCGAGGAATTCCGGTTCGAAGATCTGCTTGCGGCCATAGAAGGTGTTGCCGCCGAGCCAGATCATCTCTTTCTTCGAGAAGCGCAGCGTACGGGCATGGTCGAGTTGCTCGCGCAGCTCCGTCTCGTCGATCTCCTCGGCAAGGCGGACCGAGGTGGTCCGGTTGATCAGCGAGAAGGTGGTGTCGACCTTGGGATACATGCCCCAGATCATCTGCAGCATCAGAAGCTTGTAGAAATCGGTGTCGAGCAAGCTGCGGACGATCGGGTCGAGCTTCCAGGTGTGGTTGTAGACGCGCCGCGCTATATCGGTCTTTGCCATCGCTCAATGCCGCCTTCGCTGCTCGCTCTAGCTTTTTGTCTAGCGCAATTCCGGACGGAAAACCGCTGCGCACTTTTCCTGGAATTGCTCCAAATGGCTCTTAGCATCGAATTTTTGAAAGCGCCTCCCGCTTTGCGGGCTGGCCCGACAAAAAGAAGCCGCTGCGGCAAGCGGCGCCTATGGCCGTTTCGGCCTCAGGATGCGGTCTTGGCGCCAACCACCTTGAGCGCCGGACGCTTGCGGCGAATGCCGATGCGGCCTGCCACCGGCGCGTCGGCGCGGCGGTCGGCCTGCTCTTTCTCGGCAAACAGCCAGTCGATGAACAATTGCACGATCGGCGCCGACCGCATCTCGTTGCGGCAGACGACGTAGAAATCGTCGACCGCCGGAACGGAAAGGCTGAACGGGGCGACGAGCAGACCCCTGGCGAGCAGTCCGCTCGCGGTCACCGTGTCGCCGAGCGCCACGCCATGGCCGTGGACCGCGGCCTCGGTCGCCATGCGCGCGTCGCCAAGATGGTGGCGGCGGCCGCGCTCCAGGTCCAGCGCGTCGGCGGCGGCCAGCCAGGTGTGCCATTCGCGGCCATCGTCGCCATGCAGGAAGACGTGATCGGCGAGGTCGCGGACGGTGCGGATCGGGCGGTTGTTGATCAGCGTCGGGCTGACCACCGGGAACAGTTCGAGGCCCGACCATTTGCGCATCCAGCAGTCGGTCCAGCTGCCGTCACCATAGTGCACGCAGACATCGATATGCGGGGCGCGGACGTCCTTGGCGTCATTGGATGGGATCAGCGTCAGCCTGATATCCGGATATTGCGAGGTGAAGCTGCCCAGCCGCGGGATCATCCACAGCAACAGCAGCGCCGGCACGCAGGATACCGACAGCGCGCCGGTGCTGGCCGGCCTCGTCATGCGCTGGGTGGCGGCGGCGATGCCGTCGAAGGCGGTCGACACCGCCGGCAGCAATTCGGCGCCGTGCGGTGTCAGCTTCACCCGCTGACCGGCACGCTCGAACAGCTTGACGCCCAATGATTGCTCGAGCGCCTTGATCTGATGGCTGATGGCGCCGTGGGTGACGTTCAGCTCGGCCGCCGCCTTGGTCAGTGAGGCATGGCGCGCCGTCGCCTCGAAGGCGCGCAGCGGGTTGAGCGGGGGCAAACGCTTGGCCATTTGGAACCTAGGCTCTGTGAGATTTTCTCACAGCGGACACCCTAACAATATCAATTGATTTTTCAATGCAGCTACAGGACACTTTGCCCAAGCCTTGCATCAAGACGTGAAATCTGCAGACAGCCGACGGCTGCGGCTATCGAGGCCGCCGTCCGCGCGCTGCACCAGCCATGGAGGACCGACATGGGTTACGACCGCGGCAAGCTCGAAGCGTTGCGCCGCAAATATGGCGAGAGTCATGGCGGCGAAATGTTCGACCCGAAATTCCAGCGTGTCGCCGACAAGATCTTCTCCAAGAGCGGCACGCGGCTGGCGCCTTATTCCGGCATCCCGACCTTCCTCGCGGCGCCCTATCGCGAAATCGCCGCCGACAATCCGGATTTCGGCGATCTGCAGGTGGCGATGATCGGCGTGCCGATGGATCTGGGCGTCACCAACCGACCGGGCGCCCGTTTCGGGCCAAGGGCGCTGCGCGCCATCGAGCGCATCGGCCCCTACAATCATGTGCTGGAATGCGCGCCGACGCATGAGCTGAAGGTCGCCGACATCGGCGACGTGCCATTCCAGAGCCGCTACCGGCTGGAGACCAGCCATGACGACATCGAACGCCGCACCAACCAGATCGTCGACGCAGGGGTTCTTCCGCTTTCGGTCGGCGGCGACCATTCGATCAGCCACCCGATCCTGAAGGCTGTCGGCAAGAAGGCGCCGGTGGGCATGATCCATATCGACGCCCATTGCGATACCAGCGGCTTGTTCGACATGACCAAGTTCCACCATGGCGGGCCGTTCCGCAACGCGGTGCTGGACGGCGTGCTCGACCCGAGCCGCACCATCCAGATCGGCATTCGCGGCTCGGCCGAGTACCTTTGGGAGTTCACCTATGAGTCCGGCATGACCGTGGTGCATGCCGAAGAGGTGACCGGCCTCGGCATTCCCGCCATTATCGAGAAGGCGCGCAGGATAGTCGGCGACGGCCCGACCTATGTCTCGTTCGACATCGACAGCGTCGATCCGGCCTTCGCGCCGGGCACCGGCACACCGGAAGTCGGCGGGCTGACGACACGCGAAGTGCTCGAGCTGCTGCGCGGCCTGAAAG
Source organism: Mesorhizobium sp. M1348 (assembly GCF_040317925.1). Taxonomy (NCBI): domain Bacteria; kingdom Pseudomonadati; phylum Pseudomonadota; class Alphaproteobacteria; order Hyphomicrobiales; family Phyllobacteriaceae; genus Mesorhizobium; species Mesorhizobium sp. M1348. Next base: position 159,887 of record NZ_JAMYLH010000003.1, read on the forward strand.
GCCTCAACATCGTCGGCGGCGACGTCGTCGAAGTGGCACCACAGTACGACGCAACCACCAACACGGCGCACGCCGGCGCGCAGGTGCTGTTCGAGATCCTCAGCCTGATGGTCTTCAGCCCGGCAATCACCGGCAAGGCGGGCTGACACGCTCGACCATGATCCCGAAAAGTGGGAACCGGTTTTCGGAGAAGACCATGGTTCACTAGAGAATCCAAAGGCGACCGCCGCGCTGGAGCCGGCGGTTGCACTCAAACAAACAAGCTTCCAGCAGGGGAATTAAAATGACACTTCACATGAAACTCAAATCTTCTATCGCCGCCGTGCTGATGCTCGGTGCGGCCGGTCTTGGTTTCACCACCCAGGCCGCCAATGCCGACGCGATCGACGACATCGCCAAGGCCGGCGCGATCAATGTCGGCATCTTTTCCGACTTCCCGCCTTTCTCCTCGGCCAGCGCCGACATGAGCATCAAGGGCTACGACATCGACGTGGCGCAATCCATCGCCGACCAGCTCAAGGTCAAGCTCAATCTGGTCAGCGTGACCGGCCAGAACCGCATTCCGTACCTGACCGACAAGCGTGTCGACCTGCTGATGAGCGTCGGCTACTCCAAGGAGCGTGAACAGGTGATCGATTTCGCCGCCGCCTACGCGCCCTATTACATCGCAGTCATCGGCCCGGCCGCGCTTGCCGTCAAAGGCAAGGAAGACCTTGCCGACAAGTCGATCGCCGTCAATCGCGGCACGCTGGAAGACACCTCGCTGACCGAGGCGGCACCGGCCTCGGCCGACATCCGCCGCTTCGACAACTACAATTCCGTCATCCAGGCCTTCATCTCGGGTCAGACCCAGCTGATGGTGGTCGGCAACGATGTCGGCGCCCAGGTGCTCGCCCGCCAGGAGGCGCTGAAGCCGGAACAGAAATTCCAGCTTCTCACCTCGCCCTCGCATATCGGCCTCAACAAGAAGGAAGACCGCCTCAAGCAAGCGGTCAACGATGCAGTTGCCAAGATGCTGGCCGACGGCAGACTGGACGAAAGCTCGAAGGCCTGGCTGAAGACACCGCTCGATCCCGCCAATCTCAAGGATTGACGGCCAGTGACCTATAGCCTCGACTTCGGCTGGCTTGCCGGGGCGACAGGGGCGATCGCGCGCGGCGCGGCCACGACGATCCTGTTGATCGCCGTGACCACGCTGGCGGGAACGTTGCTCAGCATCCTCGGCGCGGCAGGGCGGCGGAACGGTCCGCTCCTGCTCAAGCGGGCGATCGGCGTCTATGTCGAGGTGATCCGCAACACGCCTTTCCTGGTGCAGCTGTTCTTCATCTTCTTTGGGCTGCCCAGCATCGGCGTCAGGCTCGATCCGGTGCTGGCAGCCATGCTGGCGATGACGCTCAACATGGCGGCCTACACGATCGAGATCGTCGGCGCCGGGCTCGACGCGGTGCCGCCCGGGCAGACGGAAGCGGCACTGGCGCTTGGCCTCAGGCCGCGCCAGGTCTTCGTTAAGATCGTGCTGCCGCAGGCGCTCAAGGTGATCTATCCGGCGCTGACCAGCCAGATCGTCATCATGATGCTGGAATCCGCCGTGGTGTCGCAGATCGCGGTGCGCGAGCTGACTTACGAGGCCGACATGCTGCAGGCACGCACGTTCCGGGCTTTCGAGACCTATTTCGTCGTGACGATGGTCTATCTCGCCCTGTCGATTGGGCTGCGCCGGCTGCTGGTCGGCGGCGGGCGCCGGCTTCTTGGAGCCGGTGTGTCATGATCGAATTCACCTTCTGGGACATTCTGCGCAACCTGCTGCTGGCGGCGCGCTGGACGGTGCTCTTGTCGTTGGCTGCGTTTATGGGCGGCGTGGTGGTCGGCATGATCGTGCTGTTCTTCCGGATCGCCAAGAATAAATGGGCACGGCGGTTCGCCTCGGGCTACATCGCGCTTTTCCAAGGCACGCCGCTGCTGATGCAGTTGTTCCTGATGTTCTTCGGCTTGCCGATGCTGGGCCTGCGCATCGAGCCGTGGACCGCGGCGGTGCTTGGCCTGACCTTCTTCGCCAGCGCCTATCTCGCCGAGATCTGGCGCGGTGGCGTCGATGCGCTGCCGCGCGGCCAGTGGGACGCCGGCGCCAGCCTCGGCCTGCACTATCTGCAGGAGCTCAGGCTGATCATCTTGCCGCAGGCGTTTTCGATCACCCGCGCGCCGACCGTCGGCTTTCTGGTGCAGCTGATCAAGTCGACCGCGCTGACCTCGATCATCGGTTTCGAGGAGCTGGTGAGGACATCCAACGCGATCAACAATGCGACCTTCGAACCGTTCAAAGTCTATGGGCTGGTAGCGCTGATCTTCTTCGTCATGTGCTTTCCGCTGACGCAATACGCACGTTCGCTCGAGCAGCGGGCGGCGGCCCGCTGAGCGGGCGACCAGCAATTCAACGCCCGAATACCAGAGGCGGCGCTATACGGTCGCGCCGCAGCCAGCGCCCCAGCAAGAGCGCCGCCACCACCGCCAGTCCCGACGACAGGCCGATCCAGATACCGACGCCATTGAAGCCGAAACGGAAGGCCAGCAGCACGCCGAGCGGCAGGCCGATGCCCCAATAGCCGATCGCGGCATAGATCATCGGCACCTTGGTGTCGTGCAGGCCGCGCAGCATGCCGCTGGCGACCGCCTGCGCACCGTCAAAAACCTGGAACAGCGCGGCAAAGGCGAGGAACGACACGGCAAGCGCCACCACCTCGGCATTAGCCGGATTGCCCAGGTCGATGAAGGCGCCGATCAAGAGATGCGGCCACAGGATCATCACTAGCCCCATCAGCGCCATGAAGGAGACACCGACGACATAGGCGGTCCAGCCAGCCCGGCTGACACCTTCCGGATTGCCGGCGCCGTGGGCAAGTCCGACGCGCACCGTCACCGCCTGGTTGAGGCCGAGCGGCACCATGAAGGTGATCGAGGCGATCTGGATGGCGATCGCATGGGCGGCAAGCGAAGCCGCATCGATCAGGCCCATGAGAAAGGCCGCCGCGTTGAAGATCGTCACCTCGAAGGCCAGCAGGCCGGCGATCGGCAGGCCGAGCCGCAGCAGGCCCTTGAAGCGCGGCCAATCGGCCCGCCAGAAGCGTCCGAACAGACGATAGCGCCGAAATTTCTTCTCAAGCATCACCACCGCCGCCATGCCGGCGAACATAAGTGTGCTGGAAAGCGTGGTGGCAAGGCCGGAGCCGGCGATGCCCATCGATTGGATGCCGAGATTGCCGAACATGAACAGCCAGTTGAAAAAGGCGTTGCAGGCGACGGCAACGAAAACGATGATCAGTGCCCAGCCCGGCCGCTCCAGCGCCGAAATAAACGAGCGCAGGACGATGTAGCCGAAAAAGGGCAGCACCGCCCATTCGAGCCAGCGCAGATAGATGCCGGCCTGATGCGCCAGTGCCGGTTCCTGACCCATGGCCAGCAACACAGCCTCGCCGTGCCAGAGAAAGACCCAAATCGGAATGCAAATGAGGATCGCCAGCCACAGACCCTGGCGCACGGTGCGGCGCAGGTCGCGCACCGAGTGGCGGCGACGGCCGAGCTCGGTCGCCATCATCGGCGAGGTCGCCAGCATCAGGCCAAGCCCGAAGATCAGCGGCATGAAATAGAGGTTGGCACCAAGCGCACCGCTGGCCAGCGTGTCCGGTCCGAGCCGCCCCATCATCATGACGTCGGTAGCGGTCATCGCGGTCTGGCCGAGATTGGTCAGCACCATCGGCCAGGCGAGCGCCAGCATCGCCCTGATTTCCCGACGCCAAAGGTTTTCCGGCGCGCGAGCGTCGGCTTCGATCGCAGACATTCTAGTTTTCCGCCTATCCGATTGCGGCACGTCGGCAAGAGCCGGAAGCCGCGTCTCAGCGCGGAAACGGCCATGATCGGCCGGATTCCGCATTACGGCGGGTTTGTCTACGAAATGGGCACCGGTGGCAAGAGGCTGACTTGCGGAAGGGTTAAGCCAGTCAACTCAATGCACGCTATTGGAGAGGCTATGGAAGCCGCTATGGTCACGGCAGATCCATTTGAAAGGCACCCTGATGAGCGCGTTTCCCGAAATCTATCTGGTTCGGCATGGCGAGACGGAATGGAGTGCGTCCGGAAAACATACCGGCCGAACCGACATACCGCTGACGCCGGCCGGAGAGGACGCGGCGAGGCAGCTCGTCGACCGGCTCAAGGGCCTGTCCTTCTCGGCGGTGTGGTCGAGCCCGTCGCAGCGCGCCTTCAACACCTGTGCGCTGGCCGGCTTCGGCTCGTCAGGCGTGAAGAAGGACGATCTGGCGGAGTGGGATTATGGTGCCTATGAGGGATTGACCACCAAGCAAATCATCGTCGAGCGTCCCGGCTGGCGGCTTTTTCGCGACGGCTGCCCGAGCGGCGAGTCAGCCGTGGATGTCGGCTCGAGGGCGGACCGGATCGTCAGCCAGTTGCGCGAAGCCAGCGGCAACGTCCTGCTGTTTTCAAGCTCGCATTTCCTGCGGGTGCTGGCTGCACGCTGGCTCGGCCTGCCGGCGCAAGCCGGTGCGCTGTTCGTACTGGATACCGCCAGCATAAGCGTGCTCGGCTATGAGCACGATCTTGACGAGCCGGTCATCCGGCGCTGGAACCAGAGATAGCGACCGATCCCGATTTATCGGATCGCGTCCAGCGCCTGCCTTTGCCGATGCATCTCGAGAAACACGCGGTAATCGCGATCGAACCGCCCGGCGGCAGCCGGATTGGGCTCTCGTGTCTTGCCGCCCTGCTGCATGGCGACGCAGGCGGCATTCAAATCGGGGAAAAGCCTGGCGGCGGTGGCGGCAATCATGCCGGTGCCGAGCAGCACCGCCTCGTCCGCCAGCGGCTCGACCACCGTGCAGCCGGTGGCGTCGGCATAGAGCTCCATCAACAGCGGGTTCTTGGTGTGGCCGCCGGTGACGTGCAGCGTGTCGATCAGATAGCCGTTCTCGTTCAGCGCTTCCAGCACATGGCGGACGCCAAGCGCGATGCTGACAGCGGTGCGCCAGTAGAGCTTGCACAGGCTGTCGAAGGAGGAATCCAGCGTCAGCCCGCTGATGACGCCAACGGCATGCGGGTCGGCGAGCGGCGAACGGTTGCCGTGAAAATCGGGCAGCACATGCAGCCTGGCGGCGAGATTGTCGCCTTCGGCGGCGCGCAGCTCGGCGACGCGGCGGGCGATCCTGGCATGCATGACGGCATCCGGCTCGCCGCCGGCGCCATGCCAGCGGATGATGTGATCGAGCAGCGCCCCGGTGGCCGACTGGCCGCCTTCCGACAGCCACAGTCCGGGAAGGGCGGCGCCATAATACGGCCCCCAAACACCGGCGAAAGGCTGCGGATCGGGCGACATCGCCATGACGCAACTCGACGTGCCGGCGATCAGGGCCAGATGGCGGCCGATGTCCTGCGCTTCACCGGCGAAGCCGCCGAGCACGCCAAGCGCGCCGGCATAGGCATCGATGACGCCGGCGCCGACCCGGCATTTTTCGGTGAGGCCAAGCTCCGCCGCGGCTCGTGCGCCGAGCGGACCGATATCGGCACCGACCGGGCTTGCCTTTCCCGGCAGATTGCCGTGCTCGAAAAGGTCGCCGAGCCCGACCGCTTCGAAGAAGTCGCGCCGCCAGCCGGTCTCTTCATGGGCCAGATAGGTCCATTTGGCGGTCAGCGTGCATTGCGAACGGGCGAGCGAGCCGGTCGCCTTCCAGGTCAGGAAGTCGGTGAGGTCGAATAGGTAGCCGGCTTCGTTCCATGTTCCGGGTAGGTTGCGCTTCAGCCACATCAGCTTGGGCGTCTCCATTTCCGGCGACATGACGCCGCCGATATAGTCGAGCACGGCATGGCCGCTTTCGGTGCATTCGTCGGCCTCGGCAATGGCGCGATGGTCGAGCCAGACGATGGTGTCCCAGCGTCTTTCGCCTGATAGCGACACGCTGAGCTGGCCGCCATGCCGGTCCCGCACCACCAGCGAGCAGGTGGCGTCAAAAGAGATGCCGACGATATCCTCAGCCTTCACGCGCGCCTTTTCGCGGGCAGCGCGGACGGCCATGCACACCGCCGACCATATATCCTGCGAATCGTGCTCGGCGTGGTCGGCCTTCGGCTGTTGCATGGCGATCGGGTGCTCGGCGCGGCCGAGCAAGGCGCCACCGGTGTCGAGAATGCCGGCACGGGCGCTTCCGGTGCCGACATCGACCGCGCAAACGAAACTGTTGGTCAAGGTGTTCTTGCTCTCGCTCCCAGGCCTGCAATCAGATCGGGCAATTGCAGCATGTCAGCGAATATAAAGTCCGGCTCACTCGACGCAAGCCGCGCTTTCAATGCCGAGTTGCCGGTGTGTGAGCCGCCGGTGAAGGCAAGGACGCGCATGCCGGCCGCCCGCGCCGCTTCGATGCCAGCCGGGCTGTCCTCGACGACGAGGCAGTTTCGCGGAACAGCCCCCATTTTGTCGGCTGCATGGAGAAAGAGATCGGGCGCCGGTTTGCCCCGCGCCACCATGGCAGCGCTGAACAAATGCGGCTCCAGCAGCCCAAGCAACTCCGTAACCTGGAGCGCATAGCGGATCCGCTCCAGCGTGCCGGAGGAGGCGACGCAGCACGGCACGCCGAGCTTCGGCAGGACCTGTGCGATGCCTGGCATCGGTTTCAGCTCCTCGCGGAACTTGCGCATCAGTTCGGAGCGCATCTCGATCAGATGCTGGTCGGTAATATCGAGCCCGAAGTCGCTTGCGAGGATTTCGCGGACGCTCTTCATGCTCTTGCCGAGGAAGTGCTCGTAGGCAATGTCCTCGCTGACGTTGCCGCCGGCAAGCGCGATCATCTCCAGCAATGCCGAGACGGACAGCATCTCGCTATCCACCAGCACGCCGTCACAGTCGAAAATGACCAGTTCAGGCGTCATCGCGCTGGATCGGCTTCAGAGTTCGCCGGCGAGATAGCGCGTCAGTGTCGCGCGCGCGCCGTCCGCCCACAGCGATTTGAGCGCATGGGCGAACGCTTCGGCGAACGGCGCCGAGCGTCCGACGTCGCCATAGATGTCCTCCATGGCAAGCCAGGCGGCAGGCATGCCCCTGGCCGCCTTGGCTGTCGCCTGCAACCGGCCCCAGTTCGGGTCGTTGGGCTCGGTGACGGCACCGGAATCCGTGGTGCCGAAGCAGTAGCGACACCAGAGCGCAGATTCCAGCGCCAGGCCGACGACGCTTTTGCCAGCCTTCAGCCGGTCGGCGATGGTCGGAATGATGAATTTCGGCTGGCGGTTGGAGCCGTCGAGGCAAAGCCGGCGTATGGTGTCGCCGATCTTCGGATTGGAGAAGCGGTGCTCGATGAGCTGGTAGTAATCTTCGAGGTCGGTGTCCGGCACCGGCGGCACGGTCGGGATGATTTCGTCATGCTCGAGCTTGTCGAGGAAGCCGCGTACCAGAGGCTCCTGCATCGCCTCATGGACGAAATGGATGTCCATCAGCCCGGCCGGATAGGCGATGGTCGCGTGGCCGCCATTTAGGATGCGGATCTTCATCAGCTCATAGGGCGCGACGTCGCTGACGAACTGCACGCCGACCTGTTCCAGCGGCGGCCTTCCGTCGGTGAAACGGTCCTCCAGCACCCATTGCTTGAACGGCTCGCAAAACACCGGCCAATTGTCGTCGAGGCCGAACTCGCTGGAGAGAATGCCGCGCTCGCGGTCGGTGGTGGCCGGCGTGATGCGGTCGACCATGCCGTCGGGAAAGGCAACGTTTTCGCTCACCCAGTTTGCCAGATCCTCGTCGATCAGCCGCGCAAGGCCGATGACGCCATCCGAGGTGACGTGGCCGTTATGGGGGATGTTGTCGCAGGACATGACGGTGAAGGGCACGATACCGTCGGCGCGGCGGCGCAGCAGCCCGGCGAGGATGAGCCCAAAAACGGTCTTCGGTGTCGCCCCGGGTTGCGCGTCGGCAACGATGTCGGGATGCGTCGGATTGAAGACGCCTGAAGCCGGATCGATGAAATACCCACCCTCGGTAATGGTCAGGGAAACGATCTTGATCGCCGGATCGGCGAGCCGCTCGACGATTGCGATCGCGTCGCCAGGCACCAGGAAGTCGATCATGACGCCGGTGACGCGCGCGCTCATATGGCCGCTGTCCTGCTCGACCACGGTGGTCAGCCAGTCCTGCTCCTGCAACTTGCCGCGGCCGACCTTCTCGCCCTCGAAGACGCCGGCGCCAACAATGGCCCAGTCGTGGCCGACGCCCGAATTGAACAGGTCGTCGAGATAGACGGCCTGGTGCGAGCGATGGAAATTGCCGACGCCGAAATGCACGATGCCGGCCTTGAGCGCGACGCGATCATATTTCGGGCCGGCGACCTTGGGCGGCAGCTTGGCGAGGATGGAAGAAGAGAGTTTCACGGTCATCTGCTTTTACCCTTTAGCGGGACGGCTCTTCCCCCCGTGGAGGAGACGGGGAGAAGAGCGCCTTCGCCCCCCTCAACTCATCCACTGGCCGCCATCGACATTATAGGTCTGGGCGACGATGTACTCGGCCTCATCGCTGGCCAGGAACACCGCCATGCCGGTGAGGTCTTGCGCCGTGCCCATGCGGCCATAAGGCACGGCTTCGCCGACCAGCCTCTTCTTCTCGCCCCTCGGCCGGTTCTCGAACTTGGCGAACAAGGCATCGACATGGTCCCAGTGCTCGCCGTCGACGACACCAGGGGCGATGGCATTGACGTTGATGCGGTGCTTGATCAGGTCGAGCCCTGCCGACTGGGTCAGCGAGATGACCGCAGCCTTGGTGGCGCAATAGACGGCGACCAGCGCCTCGCCGCGGCGCCCGGCCTGGCTCGCCATGTTGATGATCTTGCCGCCCTTGCCGCGGGCAATCATCGAACGGGCGGCGGCCTGCAGCATGAACAGCGTGCCGGCAACGTTGACCGAGAACAATTTGTCGTAGTTTGCCTTGGTGATCTCGACGATCGGCGCCAGGTCGAACAGGGCAGCGTTGTTGATCAAGATATCGAGACCGCCGGCCCTGGCTTCGACCGCCTTGACGGCCGCATCGATAGACGCGAGATCGGTGACGTCCAGCTTCACCGCGTAGGCATTGCCGCCGATTTCCGAAGCCGTCTTCTCGGCAGCCTCGAGATTGATGTCGCCGATGGCGACCGTCGCCCCCTCGCGCATGTAGGCTTCGGCAAACGCCCTGCCGATGCCGCGCGCCGATCCGGTGATCAGCGCCGATTTACCTCCGAGCCTCATTGCAGCATCGCCTTCCCATCGGTGCCGAAACGATGCAGCTTGGTCTTGTCCGGTGTCAGGTAGATCGTGTCGCCGTGATGGGCGGGCAATTCGCCGTCGGCACGCACCGTCAGCTGCCCGACACCATCTGCCTGGACGTGCAAAAACGTGTCGGAGCCGAGATGCTCGGCAACGCCGACCGTCGCCTTCCAGTCGCCTGACGTCTTCGAAATGTTCATATGCTCCGGGCGGATGCCAACTGTCTTGGCGCCATATTTGGCGGCCGGCGCGCCTTCGATCAGGTTCATCTTCGGCGAACCTATGAAACCGGCGACGAACAGGTTCTTCGGCGTCTTGTAGAGCTCCATCGGCGAGCCGACCTGCTCGATATTGCCGGCATTGAGCACGACGATCTTGTCGGCCATGGTCATCGCCTCGATCTGGTCGTGGGTGACGTAGACCATGGTTGTCTTGAGCTGGTGGTGTAGCTCGCTGATCTCCAGCCGCATGGTGCCGCGCAGCGCCGCGTCGAGATTGGACAAAGGCTCGTCGAACAGGAAGGCCGATGGCTGGCGCACGATGGCGCGGCCGATGGCGACGCGCTGCCGCTGGCCGCCGGAGAGCTGGCCGGGGCGGCGGTCGAGGTAGTTGGTGAGGTTCAAAATCCGCGCGGCGTCCTTCACCTTCTTGTCGATGGTGGCTTTGTCCTCGCCCGCCATCTTCAGCGGGAAAGCGATGTTCTTGGCCACCGTCATGTGCGGGTAGAGCGCATAGGACTGGAACACCATCGCCAGCTTGCGCTTGGCCGGCGCCTCACCGGTGACGTCGCGGCCATCGATATTGATGGTGCCGCCGCTGGTATCCTCCAGGCCAGCGATCAGACGCAACAGCGTTGACTTGCCGCAGCCTGACGGGCCGACGAAGACGACGAACTCGCCGTTCTCGATGACCAGGTCGAGGCCGGGAATGATGGATGTCGCCCCGAAGGATTTGGAGACGTTCTTGAGCGTGATGTTTCCCATGATTTCCTCCCCCGAAGGGCTATTTCGTCGTTTTGCGTCAGGCAGTTTCCGTTACTTTACTGCCCCAAATGTCAGGCCGCGGACCAGCTGCTTCTGGCTGAACCAGCCCATGATCAGGATCGGCGCGATCGCCAGCGTCGAGGCGGCCGAAAGCTTGGCCCAGAACAGCCCCTGCGGGCTGGAGAAGGAGCTGATGAAAGCGGTGAGCGGCGCGGCCTCGGTGGTGGTCAGCCGGATCGTCCAGAACGCCTCGTTCCAGGCGAGAATGATGTTGAGCAGCATGGTCGAGGCGATGCCGGGCACCGCCATCGGCGTCAGCACGTAGATGATCTCGTTCCAGAGCGATGCGCCGTCCATGCGCGCCGCTTCCAGGATCTCGCCCGGGATCTCGCGGAAATAGGTGTAGAGCATCCAGACCACGATCGGCAGGTTGATCAGCATCAGCATGACCATCAGGCCGATGCGGCTGTCGAGCAGTCCGGTATCGCGGAAGATCAGATAGATCGGGAACAGCACGGCGACGGCCGGCATCATCTTGGTGGAAAGCATCCACATCAGGATGTCCTTGGTGCGTTTGCTCGGCGAAAACGCCATCGACCATGCCGCCGGTACGGCGACAAGCAGAGCCAGGACGGTCGAGCCGACCGACAGGAACACCGAGTTCAGGAAGAATTTGAAATAGCCGCTCTGCGCCTGGACCTCGGAATAGCTCTCCGTGGTTCCCGACGGGAACAGGTTGAAGCCTTGGATGGCCTCCTGCTCCGATTTGAACGAAGTGATGATCGTATAGAGGATCGGGAAGAAGATCAGTAGCGCGACGATCCAGGCGGCCGCGGTCGCAATCGTCTTGTGCTGGGTGGTGACTGCACGTGCCATCTTAGCCTCCCTTATTTGTCCAGGTTCTTGCCGACGGCGCGCATGGCGAAGAAGGCGACGATGTTGGCGAGAATGACGGCGATGATGCCGCCGGCGGACGCCTGGCCGATTTTGAACTCCAGCAATGCCTTCTGGTAGACGAGGAAGGGCAGGTTGGTAGAGGCGTAACCCGGGCCGCCATTGGTGGTGACGAGGATCTCGGCATAGACCGACAGAAGGAAGATCGTCTGGATCAGGATGACGACGGTTATGGCGCGCGACATATGCGGCAGCGTCAAATAAATGAAGCGGCTGATGAAGCCGGCACCGTCCATTTCGGCGGCTTCCTTCTGCTCGCCGTCGAGCGACTGAAGCGCGGTCAACAGGATCAGCGTCGCAAACGGCAGCCACTGCCAGGCAACGATGATGATGATCGCCAGGAGCGGGTGCTGCCCGAACCAGTCGATCGGCTGCCCGCCGAAGAAGCGCGCAATATCGGCGAAGACACCGTACTGCGGATGCATGATCATGTTCTTCCAGACCAGTGCTGCCACCGGCGGCATGACGAAGAACGGCGAGATGACGAGGATGCGGACGATGCCCTGTCCCCACATCGGCTGATCGAGCAGAAGCGCCAGCAAGATACCGCCGATCACCGTGATCAAAAGCACGCTGACGACGATGGTGAGCGTGTTGAGGATCGACTGCAGGAATGCCGGGTTGGAATAGAACAGCGCGTAGTTCGAAAAGCCGACGAAGCCGTCGCGCATCGGATTGAGCGGATTGTACTGCTGGAAGGAGAACCACAGCGTGAATGCCAGCGGCACAATCATCCAAACCAGCAGCAGCACCACGGATGGCGCCATCATGAAACGGGCAAGCGAACGGGTCTGCTGAGTAGCCATGACGGTCACCCTTCGAGGTCAGCCAAGTTTTTCAGCGGTATGAAGCTGGCCGCCCGAACTGGGATTCGGGCGGCCGGTGCCGATTGCTATTGGCAACCGGCACCGGGAGGAACCTACTTGATGTAACCGCCCTCGGTCATCGTCGCGGTGGCGGCGTCCTGCGCCTGCTTCAAGGCATCGTCGACGCTCGACTGGCCGGCAAGTGCCGCTGAGAAGAGCTGGCCGACGGTGGTGCCGAGACCCTGGAACTCAGGAATGGCGACGAACTGGACGCCGACATAAGGCACCGGCTTGACGGTTGGGTGCGTCGGATCGGCGGAGTTGATCGAGTCCAGCGTCATCTTGGCGAAAGGCGCTGCCTTCTGGTACTCGGGATTGGCATAGAGCGAGGAGCGCGTTCCCGGCGGAACGTTGGCCCAGCCTTCCTTCGAGGCGACGAGCTCGGCATAATGCTTGCTGGTAGCCCAGGATACGAACTTTTGAGCGGCGTCGGCCTTCTGGGTGCCGGCGGGGATGGCCAGCGACCATGCCCACAGCCAATTGCCGCGCTTGCCGAGGCCATTGTCCGGCGCCAGCGCATAGCCGACCTTGTCGGCGACGGTGGAGTTCTTCGGGTCGGAGACGAAGGAGGCAGCGACGGTGGCGTCGATCCACATGCCGCATTTGCCCTGCTGGAACAGCGCCAGGTTTTCGTTGAAGCCGTTGGACGACGCGCCCTCGGGGCCGTCGGCCTTCATCAGGTCGACATAGAATTGCAGCGTGTTCTTCCATTCGGGCTGGTCGAATTGCGGCTTCCAGTTCTCGTCGAACCAGCGCGCACCGAACGAGTTCGACATGGCGGTCAGGAAGGCCATGTTCTCGCCCCAGCCTGCCTTGCCGCGCAGGCAGACGCCGTTCACGCCGTTGGCGCGGTCGGTCATCTTGTCGGCGGCCTGCTTGATGAAGTCCCAAGTCGGTGCATCGGGCATCTTGAGCCCGGCCTTTTCCATCAGGTCCTTGCGGTACATGACGAAGGAGCTTTCGCCGTAGAACGGCGCTGCATAGAGCTTGCCGTCGACCGACAGGCCGCCGGCTATGGCCGGGATGATGTCCTTGACGTCGTAATCGTCGCCGAGCTTGTCGAGAGGCAAGAGCCAGCTCTGCTTGGCCCAGATCGGCACCTCGTAGGTGCCGATGGTCATCACGTCGTACTGGCCACCCTTGGTGGCGATGTCGGTGGTGACGCGCTCGCGCAGGACATTTTCCTCGAGCGTGACCCACTGCAGCTGAATGTCGGGATTCGTTGCGGTGAAGTCGTCGGTCAGCTTCTGCATGCGGACCATGTCGCCATTGTTGACCGTGGCGATGGTGATGGATTCGGCATGCGCGGCGAAAGCAAGCGCGCTGGCCGAGAACAGGCCTAGGGTGAACGTGCGAAGTTTCATCAAAATTCCTCCCATAAACCAAGATGAGCATTTGCCTTGGCTGTGAGCAATTACTCACTTAAGGTGAATTATGTCAAGACGGATTCGTTGCTGCAGCGCAGCACGTCGGTCTCGTGCAGCGGCAAGCCTGGGCCACTCGCGGGATATGTGAGAGGGGTTCGGTCGGGCTCATCGCGCCGCCAAAAGCCGGAGCTTTGCTGTCCGGGTGGCTGGGATTCAGCCTATTGGCAAGCGATCTCGCTCAGGATCCAATCGCGGAAGGCGCGGATCTTCGGCACGTTGCGCCGCGCTGTCGGATAGACCAGCCAATAGGCATGGCCGTCGTCACCAACAAGATCGAAGGGCTGGATCAGGCGGCCGTCGGCAAGTTCGGTCTTGAACAGCGCCTTGGTAACGATCGCCACGCCGTGGCCGGCAATCGCGGCGTTGGCCTCATAGGCCTGCGCGCCCATGCTGGTGCCGGGGCGCTTGGCCAGTTCCTCGACCGGCAGGCCGGCGGCGGCAAACCAGTCCCGCCACCAGATGTCGCCCGGGTCGAGGATCGGCAGCCGCAGCAAGTCGGCCGGCTCCTTGACGCCGCCGATGCTTGCCGCGAGCTTTGGGCTGAGAACCGGCGTGAAATCGGCCCTGAAAAGCATATGGGTCTCGACGCCCGGCCAGTTGCCGCCACCGGAGCGGATGGCGATGTCGATATCCTCTCTGGCAAAGTCGACAACCCTGTTCGAGGTGTCGACGCGCACCGCCAGCGACGGATGCGCGACCTGGAACGAACCGAGATGCTGCGCCAGCCAATTGGAGGCAAAGGTCAGCAGCGTCGAAACGCAAAGTACGCCGTCGGCGCCGGTGCGCGCGGCGGCATAGGCGCCGCTCAACAGCGCGAATGCTTCGCTGACCGCGGGCGCCAGGCGTTGGCCGGGTTCGGTCAGCACGATCTGTTTTGGCTGGCGCAGGAACAAGGGCGCGCCGATGCGCTCCTCCAGAAGCTTGATCTGATAGCTTGCCGCCGCCTGCGTCATGCCAAGCTCCTGGGCGGCCTTGGTGAACGAGAGATGCCGCGCCACGGCCTCGAACACCCGGATCGCCTGAAGCGGAGGAAGCTGCGAAACCAGCTGTCGTGAATTGAGCTCCGGCATAAGCCCTCCTTATGGGCAGTGATCGACGTTTGATTGGCGGCACCGGCCGGTCCTACCGATATTCCGTGTTGAAGATCAATTACGCCTAGAGATAGCGAAGGCTGACGATCATGACCACAATACAGGAAAAGCTGCTTCTTGCTCCAGCCCATGGCTGGTTTTCACGGCTGGCGCGGGGATTGGCAAGGCACGCGGCGCGGAAACGGGCCTATCTCGACGTCCGGGAACTGCCGCCGCATCTGCAGCGAGACATGGGCTTCCTCGACGGCAATGATCCTTGCGGCCGTCGCCAGTAGTGTCGCTCGTTTTATCGGGGGTTCAGATGCGTTTCGATTTCACATGATCGTTTCCGACCGTCAGGGGCTCGGAGATCATGCGCCCGCCAGCAGGGCGGCGGCGGTCCGCTCATCGGTGATCAGGCCGTTGACCAGCCGCCGGTTGACGGCGGCGAAGATGCCCGGCAGCTTGCGGTCGCCCATGGCAAGCGCGATCACCAGCGACTTTTCGCGCGACGGCAGCGGCGCCGACGACACCCGGTCGTTGGTGATGCCGTCGATCATGCGGCCGTCGCGATCGAACACCCAGCCGACGATCTCGGCGACGCCGCCGGCCTTCTGCAGCGCCTTCAATTCACCCTCCGAGATGAAGCCGTCCTCGTAAAGCGGCGCCTTCGGGCCGAGATCGCCTATGCCGACAAAAGTGACGTCGGCCTCGGCCGCAAGCGCCAGCGTCGGCTGGATCATCGGCTGGCTGAGCAGCATCTCGCGCTCCTCCGGCGAGGAGGCGATGACCGGCAAAGGCATCGGAAACGAGCGCGCCTTGACCCTGTCGGCCATGGTGAAGATGACGTTGTAGAAGGCGGCCGAGCCGTCCGGCGAGATGTTGCCGGTCAGCGATACCACCTTGTGCTGCGGGCATTCCATCGGCGGCAGCTGCTCGATCGCGGCCTTCAGCGTGCGGCCGGTGCCGATCGCCATGACAATCGGGGTCGGCGACCTCAGCCGCCGCTCGATCTCGGCCGCCGCCGCCTCTGCGACGCCGATGACGGTGGAGGACGAAGACGGGTCGCTCGGCACCACCTCGACCAGATCAAGGGCAAAGCGCGATTTCAGCCGTGCCGCAAGGTCGAGGCAATTGGCGATCGGATGGTCGACGCGCACCTTGATCAGCCCTTCGGAGACTGCGAGCGACACCAGCCGCTGCGCCGTCTGCCGCGAGATGCCAAGCGTGGCGGCGATCTGGTCCTGGGTGTTGCCGGCAACGTAATAGAGCCATCCGGCGCGCGCCGCGTCGTCCAGCCTGTTGCCGCCGCTGTCCTGCCGCGAATTCAAGTTCCTGCCTCCCAACCCGCCGAGCATAAGAGGCGGAGTACCATAGTTTCGCAGGGAATGAACTTGCGCGCAATTGCCTATTGTACGAGCAATTGCTTAAGGACTTGGTGGTTCGAACGAAGTGACGGGGTCGACCTAGTCTCGTCGCAACAGCAAGGCTGTCGAGGTCGCACCAATCTCGGTTCCAAAGCGCGACGTGTTCGATCGGCCTCATGCATGTCGTTATCGCAAAACCGCTGCACACTTTTGCGCGACATGCATTAGCGGGGACGCGGCGGTTTATCTCCCGCGCTAAACGCTTTAAGGGATTTTGGAGAATGGAGCCTTGCATGACGCCGAAAGCGGTTTTCTGGGATATGGACGGCACGCTGGTCGACAGCGAGCCGCTGCACGAGGCAGCGCTGATTGCGGCGCTGCACAGCGTCGGCATCGCACCGCCGGCCAACCTGCACGAGCGGGTGCTCGGCATCGCCGCATGGCCGGTCTACGAAATGCTGCGCGACGAGTTCGGCCTCGACCTGCCTTTCGACGACTGGATCGTGCGCAAATACGATCACTATCTGCCGATGGCCGAAACGCTGACGCCACGCAGCGGCGCGATCGAGATTTTCAATGAGCTGCGGGAGCTTGGCGTGCCGCAAGCGGTGGTGTCCAACTCGGACAGGCTGATCGTCGATGCCAATCTGCGCGCCGTAGGCCTCGTCTATCCCGGCATGAAGACGGTCAGCCGCAACGACGTGCGCGAAGGCAAGCCGCATGCCGAACCTTTCCTGCGCGCCGCCTGGTTGGCCGACGTCGATCCCGCCGAGGCCGTGGCGGTCGATGACAGCGTGACCGGCGCCACGGCGGGGCTGGCAGCGGGAATGAAGACGATCTTCTGGCCAGAGGTGCCCATGGAAGGGCCGCCGGGGGCGATTGTCATCAACAGCGCCGACGAATTGCGGGCCAAGCTCGGGCTTTAAGCCAGGCCCGGCGGGACTGCACTCAGTTCCGGTAGGCAGGCTCCTGCTCGTCGAGGATCGCCTTCAGTTCGGAAAGGTGGCGCTCGGCCTGGCCGGGATAGTCTTCCTGTTCCCGTGCCGCCTTTTCGGCGATCTCATCCGACAGAACCCGCAGCGTCCGGCCTGTCCACAGCGCCTTGATATAGGTTTCGGCGGCGCGCTCGAAATAGAACATGCGGTTGAAGGTGTCGGCGACGCTGTCACCGATGACCAGCACGCCATGGTTGCCCATCACCATGACCTTGACCTTCGGGTCCACAAGAAGCTGCGAGCAGCGCTCGCCCTCTTCCTCGAAGGCCAGCCCGCCATAATGAGCGTCGACGACATGGCGGTTGAAGAAGATTGCCGAGTTCTGGTCGACCGGCGGCAGCGTCGAGTCGGCAAGCGAGGCAAGCACGGTGGCGTGGATCGAGTGGACATGCATGACGCAGCGCGCATGACGCACGTTGCGATGGATGGCACCATGCAGCCCCCACGCCGTCGGATCGGGCGCATTCGGGCCGACCAGCGTGTCGGGATCATTGGCGTCGATCAGAAGCAGATCGCTCGCCTTGATGCGCGAGAAATGCACCTGGTTAGGGTTCATCAGGAATTGCGAGCCATCGTCGTTGACCGCCAGCGAAAAATGGTTGGCCACCGCCTCGTGCATGTTAAGCCGCGCCGTCCAGCGGAAGGCGCAAGCCAGATCGACGCGCTCCTCATAGAACGGCAGGTTGGTCAGCACTTCCTTCTGCAGGCGCGTGATGCTCATCGTAGACCTCCGTGAATGGAGCGAGCATGCCGCGCGGCTGGAACACGCGCAACCGGTTTCGTTTGGTGCAGGCGAGCGCCGTTATGCCGCCGTGCTGGTGGCCGCGCCGACCCTGAGCCCGCCATGCTCGACGATGAAGTCTATCACCTCCTGCAGTCCCTTGCCGCGCGACAGGTCGGTGAAGCCGAACGGCCGTTTGCCGCGCATGCGGGCAGCGTCGCGTTCCATGATGTCGAGATTGACGTTCACATAGGGCGCAAGGTCGCTCTTGTTGATGACCAGGAAATCGGACCGGGTGATCGCCGGCCCGCCCTTGCGCGGAATCTCCTCGCCCTGGCAAACCGAGATGACATAGAGCGTCAGGTCGGCAAGGTCCGGCGAGAAGGTGGCGGCGAGGTTGTCGCCGCCCGATTCTATGAAGACGATGTCGAGATCCGGGAATTTTTTGGTCATCTCGGCGATCGCCTGCAGATTGATCGAGGCGTCCTCGCGGATGGCGGTGTGCGGACAGCCGCCGGTCTCGACGCCGACGATGCGATCCTCGGGCAGCGCCTGCAGCCGGGCCAGCATCATGGCGTCTTCCTTGGTGTAGATGTCGTTGGTGACGACGGCGATCGAGAACTCGTCACGCAGCGCCTTGCAGAGCTTTTCGGTGAGCGTCGTCTTGCCCGAGCCGACGGGACCGCCAATGCCGATGCGAAGAGGACCGTTGGGCGATATCATGCGGGGAACTCCGTGAAGGCAAGAATGGCGAAGGCAAGCCCGATCAGCAGGCACAGCGGCGAATAGTAACGCAGATCGAGCCGCGCGAAAGGCTGTTCGGGCGTCAGCCGGCGCCACCAGGACGTGAAGCCGGCAATGCCGCGCGCCAGGAAAACCAGGGCGATAAGCAGTGACGTGGCGGCAAGCCCAGCCTTGGGAAACGGCGTGGCAAAGATGCCCTCGAGCGCCATCGGCCACAGTGTCGCCAGGCCGAGACATGCGGCGACGGCGAAGCTGGCGAAGGGTGCCGGCATTTCGTCGACGCCATGAAAGCCGATGACGGCGCGGGCGCAGGAGGCAGCGTCCCTGCCCGGCCAGATGCCGCCAATGCCCCAATAGACATGCAGTGCGGTGATCAGCAGCAGGACCGAGGAGAGCGCGGAGGCTAGGACGATCATGAGCGGAACAGCCGCGAATACTGGGTCTCGTGCTTCATCGCCGTGATGTCGGAGATAAAAGCGCAGCCGCCGAGATCGTCGAGGGTCGAGTCGGAAGCGCGGGCTGCAGTCGCCAAGGCCAGCGGCTCGAAGCCGGCGAGCAGCGCGGTCGCTCCGGTCTGGCCAACGACACCAAGCCGGATCGCGGCCTGGACGAGGTTGGAAAAGAAGGCCTGCAGGAAGCCGGCCAGCGCATCCCGCAGCATAATTCCGTGGCCGCCGGCGACGGCACCGACGGCGACGCAATAGGCACATTCGGCCGGCAGGCGGTCCAGCACCTGGCACGGCCAGGCCGAGGCCGCCTTCAGGAAGGCGGCGCCCTGCAGCATGGTTTCGGCATGACGCTCGCGCGAGCCGGCCAAGGCCTCTGCGAGTGCTGCGATTTCGGCGAGATCGCCGGCTTCGCGCGCACGGCGCCAGCTTTCGGCAAACAGCACCGCATCGTTCCAGCCCGAACCCATCTCGACCAGCGTCTCCAGCCACGCGGCGAGCTCTTTGCCGTCGGCAACCAGCCCGGCATGCACGGCTTGTTCCAGGCCATGGCTGTAGGAAAAACCGCCGACCGGAAAAGACGGCGACAGCCACGCCATCAGCCGCAACAAAGCAACGTTGGAAGGCTGGGCCACGTTGGAGGGCTGGTCAGTCATGATCATGGTCGTGCGAATGGCTGTGGGAATGCGATTCGCTGTGGCTATGGGAATGCGCTTCGGCGTGGCTGTGTGCATGCACCTCGGCATGAGCATGGCCGTGCCCGCCATGCCCGGAATAGGCACCGCGCACCGGCTTGAACGGTTCGGAAACGTCGCTCACGGTGGCGCCAAGCCCTTCCAGCATCGCCTTGATGACATGGTCGCGCAGGATGAGGATGCGCCCAGCTTCGATGGCGGCTGCGAGATGGCGGTTGCCGATGTGCCAGGCAAGCTCGGCCAGATGAACAGGGTCGCTGGCCCGGACGTCGTAGAGCGGCTCCGCCGCCGCGATGACCTCGATGTGGCGGCCATCCTCCAGCACCAGCCGGTCGCCATGGTTCAAGGTCACCGGTTCGGGCAGGTCGACCAGCACCTTGTCGCTACGGGCCGTTTCGATGGCGCGACGGCGCAGATGCCGCTCGTCATGGGCAAGCACTGCGCTGTCATACGGCGTAGTGGTTCCGGCCTTGCCGGCAGCTAGTACCGCCACAGCGCGCGGGAATTTGGTGAAGTCGGTGCGGATGTCGAGCTTCATGTAAGACTACCTTTCGCAAAAAGCCTAGACTATACCGATCAGCCGCCCCAATGGCGCTCAAACAATCGTGTCGAAGAGCCGCAGGATAAACGATATCTGATAGACGAGCGCGCCGGCGACAAAGGCGATGTGAAAGCGGCGGTCGCGCAGCAGGACCGCAATGACGCAAAGCGCTACGAAAACCGGCGTGCGGATCAGATATTCGACGCCGAAATGTGCGAAATGCGCCGGCCCTTTCAGCAGCGTATCGACCACGTCGAGCAGATAGGTCGCCGCCAGCAGGCCGAAGAACCAGGCCCGGCGCGAATAAAAGAAATCCTCATAGCTGGTGTAGTCCAGCATCGAATCCGGAAACAGCAGCGCGCAGAGCAGGAACAGCGTGACGGCGTAGAAGATGATGAACAGGTATTTGCCGAAGGTCCAATTCTCGATCTGGAACAGGCCGAACTCCCACCACCAGAAATGCACCAGCATTAAAAGCACCGACGCAACCCAGGCGAGGTGCACGGGATAGAGCCGGTATTGGCCGGGATGCTGGACGATGCGGGCGAGCCCCGACAGCAGGCGGGTGACGCCGAGGCCGATCACCATGCCCAGGACGATGCGGATATGAGGGAAAATGTCGTGGGCGTAGGGGAGTTGCTGGTCCATAGGCCTGGCGCGGCATGTTCTACGTCGGTCGTTCTAACGCCTATGGTTCAGAACAGGAAGTAGCGTTGCGCCATCGGCAGCACGGTGGCCGGCTCGCAGGTGAGCAACTCGCCGTCGGCGCGGACCTCATAGGTTTCGGGGTCGACCTCGACATGCGGCGTGGCGTCGTTGAGCACCATCGAGTGCTTGCCAATGCCGCCGCGGGTGTTCTCTACCGCCACCATCTGCTTGTCGATGCCGAGCCTGCCGCGCAGGCCGGAATCGAGCGCGGCCTTCGAAACGAAGGTCACCGACGAATTGGTCATCGCCTTGCCATAGGCGCCGAACATCGGCCGATAGTGCATCGGCTGCGGCGTCGGGATCGAGGCGTTGGGATCGCCCATCGGGGCGGCGGCGATCATGCCGCCAATCAGCACCATGTCCGGCTTGACGCCGAAGAAGGCCGGGTTCCACAGCACAAGGTCAGCGCGTTTTCCCACCGCCACCGAACCGATGTCCTTCGACAGGCCATGCGCGATGGCCGGATTGATGGTGTATTTGGCGATGTAGCGGCGGACACGGAAATTGTCGTTGTTGCCGGTCTCCTGCGGCAGCGAACCGCGCTGGCGCTTCATCTTGTCGGCGGTCTGCCAGCAGCGGATCGCCACTTCGCCGACACGACCCATGGCCTGGCTGTCCGACGAGATGATCGAGAAGGCGCCGATGTCGTGCAGAATGTCTTCGGCGGCGATGGTTTCCTTGCGGATGCGGCTCTCGGCAAAGGCGATGTCTTCGGGGATCGACGGCGACAGGTGATGACAGACCATCAGCATGTCGAGGTGTTCGGCCAGCGTGTTGACCGTGTAGGGGCGGGTCGGATTGGTCGAGGACGGAATGACGTTGGGCAGGCCGCAGACCTTGATGATATCAGGCGCGTGGCCGCCGCCGGCGCCTTCGGTGTGGAAGGCGTGAATGGTGCGGCCCTTGATCGCTGCGACCGTGTTTTCGACGAAGCCGGACTCGTTCAGCGTGTCGGTGTGGATCATCACCTGCACGTCGTAATCGTCGGCGACCGACAGGCAGCAGTCGATTGCAGCCGGCGTTGTGCCCCAGTCCTCGTGCAGCTTCAGCGAGCAGGCGCCGGCGAGCACCATCTCCTCGAGCGCGGCAGGCAGCGACGCGTTGCCCTTGCCCGACAGGCCGATATTCATCGGGAAGGCATCGAAAGACTGGATCATGCGCGCCAGATGCCACGGCCCCGGCGTGCAGGTGGTCGCCAGCGTGCCGTGGGCCGGGCCGGTGCCGCCGCCGAGCATGGTGGTGATGCCCGACATCAGCGCTTCCTCGATCTGCTGCGGGCAGATGAAGTGGATATGCGCGTCGAAGCCGCCGGCGGTCACGATCTTGCCCTCGCCGGCAATAATCTCGGTGCCCGGGCCGATGATAATGGTAACGCCGCCTTGAGTATCCGGATTGCCGGCCTTGCCGATCGCGGCGATGCGGCCGTCCCTGAGGCCGATATCGGCCTTGACGATGCCGGCGGTGGCATCGACGACCAGCGCATTGGTGATGACGGTGTCGACCGCGCCTTGCGCGCGCGAAACCTGGCTCTGGCCCATGCCGTCGCGGATGACCTTGCCGCCGCCGAATTTCACCTCCTCACCGTAAAGGGTGAGATCCTTTTCGACTTCGATGAACAGCTCGGTGTCGGCGAGCCGGACCTTGTCGCCAACGGTCGGGCCGTACATCTGGGCATAGGCGGCGCGGGTGATTTTGGCGGGCATGGATGTTCCCTGTTTGCGGATGCGGCCCTCAACGGCCAGAATGGCTACTTACTTTAACCCCAAAGTCCCCCGTGCGGGCCGCACTGACGTCTTCGCTAGTTAGTCTCGGGATCCTCTTCGGGCCACGGATCCCCGGCTCGCCGGCACATGTAGTCCATATGCATACTGCCTCAGAACGGCTCCCTCGGCAGCCGATAGCCGTCGACAGTCAAATCGAGCCCTCCACATGTGTGCTTCCACTGAAGATGGGAAAGAACATCGTGGACTGCACTACTTCGAGCGTCTTCGATCAATTGCGCAACAATTTCCCTATTCGATCCGGTGAGTGACAGGAGAAATGCCTTTCTTGTTTCCTCCTGCAAATCCAACGGCAAATCGTCGTGGTTCGTGCGTTCCGTATGCCCGTACTTTCTAATCCGATCTGCTACGACCTCGGAGCCCGAAAGCTCGACAAATTCGTCGATGAATTTCTGGTAGCGCAAACCGCCTTCCGAAAAGCTCGCGGAAATCATAGTTTTCCCCACTGCCTTCTGCTGAAACACGGCCTGCCCGCGGCCGGGCCCCACATTGCCGCCATCCTATGGTCACGCAATGACCCGCTGAGCGACACTTTCCGATCCCATTTAGCGTTTGAGGTGGCCGGGCCACCCCAAAACGACCATTTGCCAATCGATGGAAAGGAACATCCATGCGCAAAACGACCCTTCTGGCAGCCGCCGCCACGCTGGTGCTCGCAACTGCCGCCAGCGGCCAGCAACAGCCTGCGCAGCAGCCCAGTCCGGCGCCGGCGGCGCCTGCTCCTGCCGCACCCGGGGCGCAGCCGCAGGCGCCCACCATCCAGGCGATCAACGTCGTCGATATCAAGGATCTGCCGGCGGACACTCAAGCCAAGGTCAACGAGGTGATCGCCAAGCGCAGCGATGCCGACCTGCAGAAACTGCGCGGCTCGATCGACGCGACACCGCAGGTCAAATCCGCGCTCGAAGCCAAGGGGCTCACCTCGGCGCAGGTGATCGCCGCCAGCATGAGCACCAATGGCGCGCTGACGCTGATCACCAAGAAAGCGAGCTGACGAGACGAGGCGGCGGGCCGGCGCCCGGTCAGCCCGCCGCATCGCAAAGGGAACCTTCACGGGGGACGTTACGTTTCGGTCCTGTCGCCCTGACACAAGCCTCGAAAAGGACCCTGAGAACGAGCGATGGCGATCACCACCTTCTCCGACACCAGATGGCTGCATGGGATTGCCGCAACCGCGTTTCTGGCAGCCAGCATTCCGCACGCCGCGCTGAACGCGCAAAGCCTGGACAGCGCCGAGACCGTCAACCGGATCGTCGGCTCGGAGGTCGGCCAGGAAGAGACCAAGACAAATGCGGAAGCCGGCAAGGTCAGTTCGGCGATTGACCGCACGCGTGAAAACATCGCCGTCGTGCGCAAGACATCCAAGCTCGACAAGGTCGATATCGTGTTTCTTACCGACGCCGCGCGCACCGAAGGCGGCCCGCCGCCGGCGATCGAGAACAAGGTCAGGCAACATCGGGACGACATTGCCGAGCTGCGCAAGGAGATCGAGGCGAACGCATTGCTGTTCAACGCCATCGACTCGCGGCGAGTGCAGACCGAGGACGTTCTGGCGGTAGAATTCGACGATCCCGGAAAGGTCGTCATCTATGCGGCGGCCAAGCCGCCCGGCTGAGCCGAAACTGCTCGACGCCTTCGATCTCACAGCGCGCCCATGATCTTCTGCTGAAACCCGTAGACCTCGCGCTTGCCGCCGAGCGGCACCAGAGTAACGTCGCGCTCCTGCCCCGGCTCGAAGCGCATCGCGGTGCCGGCAGCGATGTCGAGGCGCATGCCGCGGGCCTTGTCGCGATCGAATCTCAGTCCCGCATTGGTCTCGAAGAAGTGGTAATGGCTGCCGACCTGGATCGGCCGGTCGCCGCTGTTGGCTACCTTCAAGGTGACCGTCGGCAGTCCCTTGTTCAGCTCGATCTCGCCGCTTGCCGTGATGATTTCGCCAGGGATCATTGATTGCCTTCCGTTTCACGGTCGCCGGATCAGGCGGCCTTGCGGGGGCCGCAGCCTTCGGCCTTCAGCACACGTCTGGTGGAGGCCGGATATTTCTTCAGCAGCGCTGCCGGACGGATCGGGCGGGCCGAGAAGTTGCCGCCGCAATTCGGGCAGGCGCCGCCGAGCACGTTTTGTGCGCAGTCGGCGCAAAAGGTGCATTCGAAGGTGCAGATCACCGCATCCGTCGCATCGGGCGGCAGATCCTTGTCGCAGCACTCGCAGTTGGGACGCAGCTCAAGCATTTTCCTCTCCTTGGCGGTGTTATCTGATCGGCTCGTGCACGGTCACCAGTTTGGTGCCGTCTGGAAACGTCGCCTCGACCTGCACGTCGTGGATCATTTCGGCAATGCCTTCCATCACCTGGGCCCGCGTGACGACATGGGCACCGGCCTCCATCAGCTCGGCGACCGCGCGGCCGTCGCGGGCCCCCTCAACGACGAAATCGGTGATCAGCGCGATCGCTTCCGGATGATTGAGCTTGACGCCGCGTTCGAGCCGCTTGCGGGCCACGATCGCCGCCATGGCGATCAGCAGCTTGTCTTTCTCCCTCGGCGTCAGATTCATGCTTTTTCCTGCAGTGGCACGATCGAAATCAGAGTGACCATAATTTGGGCAGGCCTGCCCGTCCGTTGAGCGATTCGACAAGCGGCACCAGCCGCTTGCGGAGCTGGTAGCCGTCCTCGGCGAACAGCCTCGCAAGAAGCTTGCCAGATTTCCGCACGCTCCAGAAACTGACGCCGCCCTGGCCGCCGACTATGCCCCGGGCCGGCTCGAGCAAAGCCTCTGCCCGCGGCGACACCATCAGCAGCGTCGCCACGGCGACGGCACCGCCGGCAACTGCCGTGCGGTTCAAGGTGGCCGCAATGTCGGGCCCGATGCGGAACTCCTCGGCATGGACCAGCTTCCCGTCCTGGCGGACACGCCAGCGGTCGTGGAAATGGCCTTGCGCTGCCCGTTCACCCATGGCCAGACGGCCGAAGACGGTAGCCTCCAGGATCAGCGCCTCGGCTCCGGCGGCAAGCTCCACGTCAAGTGTGCGGGCAAAGGCCGAGCGGTCGAAGACGATGGTTTCCTGCGGCAGCCAGGCAATATGGCCATCTTCGCCGACGGTCAGCTGCACCCGCACTTCGGCGCGGTCGGATGCGGCGCGGTAGATTTTCTCGCAGGCCTGCGTCGTTATGGTTGCGGCGGCGCCGGCACCGACATCGACCTCCCAGGCGAGACGGTCGCCACCGGTCAGCCCGCCGGCAGTGTTGATCAGGACGGCTTCGAGCGGATCGGCCGAGACCGCCGGCATGCGGATCTTGGCAGAGCCGTCCTGGTACAGCCGCCGAAGACGCGTGCGGCCTCCGTTCCAGTCGCAGCCAAGCCGCGCGACGCCGGCAACACGCTGGGCCGGCACTGGGGTCAAGCTATATGCGATCGTATCCACGACACCAACGTTAAGCACTGCGGCGGCTTTGTCGATATATAGCTTGTTGCTTGACAGCGTTTCGGTTTCTATAGAGGGAGCCACCTTGGTACGGTCACCGGCGCCCGGCGGGGGTAAAAGGCGACGATGA
This sequence comes from Mesorhizobium sp. M1348, assembly GCF_040317925.1. Lineage (NCBI taxonomy): Bacteria > Pseudomonadati > Pseudomonadota > Alphaproteobacteria > Hyphomicrobiales > Phyllobacteriaceae > Mesorhizobium > Mesorhizobium sp. M1348. The sequence goes on from NZ_JAMYLH010000003.1 coordinate 186,018, forward strand.
CGACGTAATCGAGGACAAAAGGGGCGCTGATCAGTTGGCGTCGGGAAACGACAGAGTTGGGGAAGAAACCGAATGGCTGACCAGCTGGCAAACGATATCATCGCCAAGATCAAGGCTCATGCCGAGCCGGGCGGCGAGGAAATCACCACCAGTACCGAACTGACCGCCCTTGGCATCCATTCGCTGGAACTGACGGAAATCATCTTCGATCTCGAGGAAGAGTATGGCATCGAAATCGAGATGAACACGGTCGATGCCTGGAGCAATCTGAAGAATGTCGGCGACATGGTCGAGGCGGTTCGCGCGCTGATCGCGAAAAAAGCCTGACCGAATGCACAAGCGCATCGTCATCACGGGCATCGGCGGATTATGCGGCCTCGGCACCAATGCACCGGCAATCTGGAATGAGATGCGCGCCGGCCGTTCGGCAATCGGCGCGATCGACAATCCGCTGCTGCATGATCTGAAGGTCAAGGTCGGCTGCGAAATCAAGGCGCTTCCCGAGCACGGCATCGACCGCAAGCAGGTCGTGTCGATGGACCGCTTCAGCCTTCTGGCGACGATCGCCGCGCGGGAGGCGGCACAGCAGGCGGGATTGAACCCGCACGCGGCCAACACCTACCGGATGGGCACCATCGTCGGCGTCGGCGTCTGCGGCTGGGAGGCAATCGAAGAGAACTATCGCGCCATCCTGCTCGAAGGCAAGAACCGCGCCGGCATCTTCACCGTACCGAAAGTAATGCCGGGCGCAGCCGCCGGCCACGTCAGCATGAATCTTGGTCTGCGCGGGCCGGTGTTCGGCATCACCTCTGCCTGCTCGTCATCCAACCACGCCATTGCCTCGGCGGTCGATCAGATCAGGCTCGGCCGGGCCGATGTCATGGTCGCCGGCGGCACCGATGCGCCGCTGGTCTGGGGCATCCTCAAGGGCTGGGAGGCCCTGCGGGTACTGTCGCCGGACACCTGCCGGCCGTTTTCGGCCGACCGCCAAGGGCTCGTGCTCGGCGAAGGCGCCGGCATGGTGGTGCTGGAAACGTATGAGCATGCCATGGCGCGCGGCGCCGCCATCCTTGCCGAAATCGCCGGCGTCGGCCTTTCCGCCGACGCCTCCGACATCGTCGCGCCAACTATCGAAGGGCCTGAGGCGGCGATGCGCTTCTGCCTCGTCGATGCCGGGCTCAATCCCGAGGACGTCGACTATCTCAACGCGCATGGCACCGGCACCAAGGCCAACGACCAGATTGAGACAGCGGCGATCAAGCGTGTCTTCGGCGGCCATGCCTACAAGCTTTCTATCTCCTCGACCAAATCGATGCACGCCCACTGCCTCGGCGCATCTGGCGCGCTGGAAATGATCGCCTGCGTGATGGCGATCCGCGAAGGCATCGTGCCGCCGACGGCCAACTATCGGGAAGCCGACGCCGACTGCGATCTCGACATCACGCCGAACGTGGCGCGCGAACGCACCGTGCGCACCGCGATCAGCAACAGCTTCGCCTTCGGCGGCACCAATGCGGTGCTGGCGGTCAAGGCCGTGTGACCGCACGCCTTGCGGGCCCTTCACCGGGGCCGTGAAACTTTCCATGCGCATATTGATCGCGCCAGGCGTCGCGCCTAACTCTCTGCGACCCGCCATGACCGTGCCGCTCGGCGCGGTCCCCGACCAGGAGTTTCGATGACCGATCTGTCCGCGTTTCCGATCGCCACGCGCTGGCCGGCGAGCCACCCCGACCGCATCCAGCTTTATTCGTTTCCGACGCCGAACGGGGTGAAGATATCGATCGCGCTGGAGGAACTTGGCCTGCCGTACGAGCCGCATGCCGTCGACATCGGCAAGAACGAGAGCTGGACCCCGGAATTCCTGTCTTTGAACCCGAACGGCAAGATACCGGCGATGATCGATCCGAACGGCCCGGGCGGCAAGCCGATCGGCTTGTTCGAATCCGGCGCCATCCTGCTCTACCTCAGCGACAAGACCGGCAAGCTGGTTCCGGCAGACGCAACGCTGCGTTACGAGACGATCCAGTGGGTGTTCTTCCAGATGGCTTCGATCGGGCCGATGTTCGGCCAAGTCGGTTTCTTCCACAAATTCGCCGGGCGCGAAATCGCCGACAAGCGCCCGCTGGAACGTTATCGCGACGAGTCGCGACGGCTGATCGGCGTCCTCGAAACGAGGCTCAAGCGCCGCAGCTGGATCATGGGCGACGACTACACCATCGCCGACATTTCGATGCTTGGATGGGTGCGCAATCTGATCAGTTTTTACGAGGCACGGGAACTCGTCGGTTTCGACGACTTCCCCAGCGTGGGCGCATGGCTGGAGCGCGGCCTTGCCCGGCCGGCGGTGCAGAGGGGCCTCACCATTCCGGCCAGAGCCTGATCGAAAGCCTGACTGGACCGGCTATTTTGCCTTGGTCCGGCGTTTCGAGCTCTTGCCGACTACGGAAGCGGCAAGCGACGCCGCACCTTTGGCGGTCGCAAGCACGGCACCAGCGGCGACGTTGGCCGTCGTTTTGACGGTGCGCATTGCGCTGCCTGCGATCGATGCGCTGCTGCTTGCCGGCTTTTTAGGGCTGGCGGCTTTGGGAGCTGCGGCCTTGCTCGCAGCAGGCATCACCTTTTTCGGCGCTGCCTTGCCAAAGCTGGGCTTTGCCGCATCCTTGGAACGCGTCGCCGCTGCCGGGCCGGCGCTGGTTTTCGCTCGGGTTGCTTTTGATCGTGTTGCCCTGCCCTTGGCGGGCGCAGGCTTTCTTGCCATGGTTTCCATCGAACTGTTCCCTCATGCGGCACGATTGCCGTGTCCGGGATAACGGCCTGAAAGTGTTAAGGTTCCGGCCGAACAGTCCTTACAGATCAGGCCTGCTCACCGACCACCAGGTCGGCGGGCCGCCGACGGGCAAGCACGCGATCGATGTTCGGCATGTCGTTGGAAACGATCCAGGCGCGCGCGTCCTCGTCGGACCGGCCGTGCTCGTGCCATCGCTCCAGCAGCCGGCGCTCGAGCTCGGCGCGCGGCACATCGACAAAGATCGAGAAGTCGAACAGCGGCGCCAGCCGCGTCCATGGCTCTTCGTCGAGCAGCAGATAATTGCCTTCAACCAGGATGAATTTGGTCTCGGCGGCGATGATCGCAGCGGCGGCGCGCGACAGCTCCATGCTGCGGTCGAAGACCGGGATGGCGATATCCGGCTCGCCGGCGCGGATGCGCTTCAGCAGCGTTTCGAAGCCGGCAAAATCAAAGGTTTCCGGGGCACCTTTTCGCGCGCGAAGGCCGCGCCGCTCGAGCACGACATCGTCGTAATGGAAGCCGTCCATCGGCACGACTTCCGCCGTGCCTTCCGGCAGCAAGTCGTGCAACCCTGCCGACAATGTCGATTTGCCGGCGCCGGGCGGACCGGCAATGGCAACGACGAAGCGCGGCGCCCTGCCGGCGCGCTTGAAAATGGCAGCAGCGATATGGGCGATCTCGGACATTGGCCCCCTTACGTTGGTTCTGGCGCATTTTGGCGGCAGTTTTCGGAAATTTCAAACGCCGGATTGTGCCAGGCCTTCAATCGGGCCTGGATTGGCCGATCCGCAGGAAATCGCTGTCGAAGCCGATGTCGCGCACCGCATCATCGGCGGCCAGGATGCGCATGCGGCCCGGCGAGGTCGTGACGTCGCGCGGCGGCTCGCCGGATGGCCATGGCAGTGCGCCGATGACATGGCGGAACGAAAAGCTGCGCCCTTCAGAAAGGGCAAAGGCGGTCGCCACGCCTTCGCGCTTCAGCCAATTGTCGCCGAGCGATGCGGCGTGGCCGACGGCGGTGCGGCCGTCCTCGATGCCGAGCACGCCGCGATGGCGGCCACTCCATGGCGCATAATCGCGCCCGCCATTGCTGACCCACAGCATGGTGACCGGCAATTCGGCCGGGTTCTTCAGCACCAGCACGAGATCGGCTTCCGCCTGGCGCGCCAGCGCCGTCCAGCCCGGCCCGCCATGATCGGCCTCGACCAGCGTGACGAAATCCTCACGCTCCTGGTCCATGCGATAGGTGGTCAGGTCGATCGTGCCGCCATCGGCGGCGGGAAAGCGCGTCAGGTCGGCGCTGCGCGCCGGGTAGGCGAGCAAAGAGCGGCCGCGGGCCGGATCGGGCTCAGGCGCCTCGTTCGGCGTTGCGGCAAAGCGCTTCGCCGAGAACGCCAGCTTGCCGCCGGCCTTCATCACCGTCATCGGGTGGTGGGCGACGGGAATGGCGCCGGCGCCGCCGGAAAAGACGTGCTCCTGATAGAGAAGGGGATGATCGTTGCGCAAGGTCAGGATCTTGTCGACGGTTGCGCCCATGACCGGGCGCTGCAGACGGAAGACGGCGCGCCAGCCATCGGCCGTTGCTGCGCTATCGACGACGTCCCAGCGACTATTGGCCGGCCAGCCATGCAAAGGTGCCGCTTCGACGTCGCTGGTCGAGAACGGCGCGCACAGGAAATCGCCCGACAGGTGGACCGTCCCTTCAGGCAGGTCTTTCGGCAGCGTCTCGCGCGGCTCGCCGACCCAGGGTGCGCGATGCAGCGGCTTCAGCCGACGGCCATCGATCTCGATCGCCATGTCGGCGAGATGGCCGACGGCCAGATCGACCGATACCGAAATGCCCTTTGCCGTGATCGTGACCGTATCCATGTGCACCTACCGATTCTCCCGGCCCGATACTGGCGGCCCGATTCTGCCGGCGCCAGCAAAGCCCACTCGCCGCCGGTTGCGCAAGCGCGGTGGCCGGCAATTCACATCAGACCGCGCCACGTCGGCCTGTGGACAGGGCACCAATCCAGGCACCGACCGATATTAACCAAATGGACTGTGCCTTTGCGTTAAGATAGCTTCGCCTCGTCTCAGAAACAGCCTGCCTTCGGAACTGACTTGTCCGCCTTCCGCTTCTTTTCGCTCATTCACAAATGCGTCGCTGTGCTGGCGCTGCTGCTGTTTGCCGCCGGCTGCACGACGGTGGCGCCGCCCGACAGCGTGCTGGCGGTGCCGGCGCCGCCGCAGAAATATGCCGCCATGGTCATCGATGCCGGCACCGGCAAGACGCTGTTCGAGGTCAATTCGACGGCGCCGCGTTATCCGGCGTCACTGACCAAGATGATGACGCTGTACCTTCTGTTCGAGGCGCTGGACCAGGGCCGCATCAGCAAGGAGACGCAAATTCCGGTGTCGGACAACGCCGCCCGGCAGCCGCCGACCAAGCTGCGGTTCAGGCGCGGCGAGACGATCGACGTCGATTCGGCGATCCGCGCCATCGTCGTCAAATCGGCCAATGACGTGGCGGTCGCCGTTGCCGAATATCTCGGCGGCAGCGAAGAGGCGTTCGCCGGCATGATGACCGCCAAGGCGCGCCAGATCGGCATGAGCAGCACCGTTTTCCGCAACGCCTCGGGCCTGCCGGACGGCGACCAGCACACGAGCGCGCGCGACATGGCGGTGCTCGGCATGGCGCTGCACGCCCGCTTCCCGCAGCATTTCCACTATTTCTCCGAAAGCGACTTCATGTTTCGCGGCAGGCTGGTGCGCGGCCACAACGACATGCTCGGCCGGGTGCGCGGCGTCGACGGCATCAAGACCGGCTACATCAGGGCTTCCGGCTTCAACATCGTTACCTCCTATAATGCGGACGGGCACAGGCTGATCATCGTGGTGATGGGCGCCGACAGCGCGCGCCAGCGCAACGACCATGTCGAGGCGCTGATCCAGCGCAGCCTGTCGACGGGGATGGCGAATGCGACGACGCGGCTGCTGTATGCCGAGCAGCAGTGAGGGCTGACGTCCGGCGGGCGGCGGATCAGGGCGCTCATCAGGCGACAAACGCCGAACCGCCGTTTTGCGCGATACCGCTGAGATACTTTGCCGGCGGCTTGCCAAGCGCTTTCTTGAACATGGTGATGAAGGCGGTGACCGACTCGTAACCGAGATCGGCCGAAACCTGCTGCACGCTCGCGCCGGAGGCCAGCTCGCGCAATGCGACGATCAGGTGCAATTGCTGGCGCCAGCGCCCGAAGGTCAGCCCTGTCTCCTTTACCACGAGACGTGCGAGACTGCTCTCGCTGAGCGCGACGCGACTGGCCCATTGCGCCAAGGTGCTGCGGTCGGCAGTATCTTCCGCCAACGCTGCGGCGATGCGCCTCAAGCGCGGCTCGGACGAGATCGGCAAATGTAGCTGCTGGACAGGCATACGCGGCAGTTCGGCGAGCAGAACCCTGGTCAGGAGCTCGCTCCTGGCGTCCTCGTCCTCACCGCGATCGGCCAGCTCGATGATGAGCTCACGCAGCAACGGCGAGATCGACAGTGTGCAGCACCGGTCCGGCAGGTCGGCAGCTCCCGGCTCGATATAGACGAAGAAAATCCGGGCATTGGCGGTCGCGATATTGCTGTGCTCCATGTCGCCGGGAATCCACACCGCGCAATGCGGCGGCACCATCCACAGGCCGCTGGGGACGCGACATGTGACGCCCCCGCCGAGCGCGAAGACGAGTTGGCCTTTGCGGTGGCGGTGGTCGGGCACCTCCGCCCTGGTTTCGGTAACGTCAACGCGCACGGCGATTGCCGGGGCGAGGACGTCATCCGGATCGAAATTCGGCCAGGGGAAGCGAAGAGGCTGTCTCATTTTGACTGATTTTAGCGATCAAGTGCCAAGATATCTAAATTACTCAACCAGGAAAGTCGATAATTTAGGCCACCGGATGAGTAACTCAGGAGCATGCAGGCGTGCTTCCTGGCCCGGCGCACGAAAACAGGCTGGCGTCCGCCAGGCAGCAGGAAGGTACGAACCATGCTCGGCTTAGTCACATCTTCCGACAGCGCCACCGGGTTGAGGTTCGCCGAGCTTGGCGAGCCCGAGCCCGCCCCGCACGAGGCGCTGGTTTCAGTCCGGGCAGTCTCGCTGAACCGCGGCGAACTGCGCCTGCTCAACATCCGCCCGAATGGCTGGGTGCCTGGCCAGGACGTCGCCGGAATTGTCGAGCGCGCGGCGGCCGATGGCTCCGGGCCGGCCGTCGGCGCCCGGGTTGCGGCGCTGGTCGACGAGGCCGGGTGGGCCGTGCGTGTCGCCGTTCCAACCGACCACCTTGCCGTCCTGCCGGACGGCGTCAGCTTCGTCGCCGCCGCCACCGTTCCGGTCGCCGGCACGACCGCGCTGCGGACCCTGCGCCACGGCGGAGACCTTGCCGGCCAGCGGGTCCTGATTACCGGCGCAAGCGGCGCGGTCGGCCGTTTCCAGATCCAGATCGCCCGCCAGCAGGGCGCGTCGGTGGTGGCGGTCGCCGCCGCCCGGCATACCGAAGATCTCCGCGGCCTGGGAGCCGAGCGGGTCGTGGAGTCGATCGAGCTCGCCGAAGGACTGTTCTCGCTGATTACCGAGTCGGTCGGCGGCGATAGCCTCGCCCACGCCATCGAACGGGTGGCGCCTGGCGGGACCGTCGTCATGTTCGGCTCGAGCAGCGGCGAACTCACGCCCATCGGCTTCCGCCAGTTCGTGCCGGGTCACGAGGGCGCGCGGCTTCAGACCTTCGCCTACTACACTTCCGGTCCGCAGGTCGGCGCCGATATCGCCTCGCTGCTCGCGCTGATCGCTGCCGGCCGGCTCGAAACGCGCGTGGTCCTGACCGTGCCGTGGCGGGACGTCGGCCGGGCTCTGGACGCGCTGCGGCAGCGCAGCATCAGCGGCAAGGCCGTCCTCACCCTGACCGAATGAGCAGGCGGTGGCGCCGGACCAAGCTGCGTTTCGGGCACGGCGGGACGATCGAGGTCGATTCGGCGTTCCGCGCCATCGTCGTCAAATCGGCGCTGTGCCGGAGGTTGAACAGACTACCGGTGTGTTCAATAGCCGTGATGAGAACAGCTTGCAAAGTGTCATCCCGAGGAAGTAGCTGACCGTCCCCTTCTCGGGGGGTCCAGCCCAGCAAAGGCATCAGTGCGTTGAAGATGTTCATCCCATGATGTGCTAAGAGTTCCGATGCGTGCCAAATTGTATACGCTGGGGAAAGATCGGCTGTGATATTCGATCAGGAGCGTCATTCCGCCGCCTCCAGTTCCCGCGCGTCGACCGGCGCCAGCGCCTCGGTCAGCAGCGCGTCGAGCAGGCGGCGACTGGTGGTCTCGGCGGCGGTGAGGCTCGCCTCGAGCTGCTCGCACAGAGCCATCAATGAATCGACCTTGGCGACGATGCGGTGTTGTTCGGCGAGCGGCGGGAGGGGAACAAGCAAGGTCTCGACGCCGCCCACGCGCAGGTGCTGCACCGTTGCGCCGATCGGCTTATCCTGAACACGATCCATCAGCTTTGGATCGCGAAGCGAGTAGATCATGAAATTGCGATCAATCGTGTCGGGCACCAAACGCGCAAGCATCATGCGCTGCCCGAGGCAGATTTGTTCGCCCGAAGGAATGAGGCAGACCTCGCCCATAGGAGCTTCGCGCGTGATGAGAATGTCGCCGGGCTCAGGCGTGCAACGGGCGCTCCAGATTTCATATGTCCGTTGATCGACATACTTCTGGTCGTTCAAGTTCATCCGGCCATCGCGAACATTCGTCGTTCGTATCAAACGAATCCCTGAACTAGCATAGGGCGCAGTCTTGTTCTTGCAGTCGATGACGAGCCCCGAACATTGCAGAAGGGTTGCCCATGCCCAACCGTTGGGAAGTGTCTCCAACCCGTCTGGAACGGACTGCTCGGCCAACTTCTTAATCTGGGTGCGCGCCTCATCCGGGTTCGGGTATCCCGCTTTAAGCAACCCGGCGCGCTCCTTCGCGATGCGCTTCAACAGTTCCGACGCCGGTTCGTCGGTCGCATCCTGCGGCACGAGTTTGCCGCGCACGGCGAGGTTGAGGATGGTCTGGCGCAGGGCCTTGATCTGGTCGGGGCGCGTGGTCAGCGCGGGCAGAGCGTCGAGGGCGAAGCGGGCGTCATCTTGATATGTCTCGGCATCGGGCGCGTTGAGGCGGGCGAGGCTCGCCGCCGCCAGCCGGTCGCGCACCTGCTCGCGGCCCGCCCGCGCCGCTTCCAGCCGGTCGCACAGCGTCATCAATTCATCGACCTTGGCGACGATGCGGTGTTGTTCGGCGAATGGCGGGAGGGGAAAGGGTAGGATTGCGAAATCCGCGTCATTGATCGCCGGATAGGCCTGCCCGCGTTGTTTCTCCTCAACGCACTCCACCATGAACGGGCTACGAAGCACTATCCAGAGATAACGCGGCAGCACAAAGCCGTGCCCGTTCAGGACTGCAAAGGCAGTGCTCGCAATCGGCTCCGGGCTGAATTCGGCCTCTATGACAGCGACGTTCAACAAGTATGGGCGAACGCAAGAATAGATCACGTCGCCCTTCCGTGTGACCTTGCGTGCCCTGCTTGGGGCCTCGCTGGCCGCTAGCACCTTCGGGTCAGCGACGACACCGGCCTCTTTGTCGATGGCCGTCACGTCGATGTAAGTGAATGTCCCTTTCGGGATCTCCTGACCTCGATCGCTGGCAATTTCGCGGATGCGCGTCCAGCGCCAGTTCTGCGGTAAATCGAACGGCGGTTCATCCACGACGGGAAGTGTCTTCGGCTTCCTGATCTCTCCCGCCTTTACGAGCCGCGCCTTCTCCTTCGCGATCCGCTTCAGCAATTCCGACGCCGGCTCGTCGCTCGCGTCCTGCGGCACGACCTTGCCGCGTACCGCCAGATCGAGAATGAAGCGGCGCAACCTCGCAATGGCGTCCGGTGCGTCGGCAATCTGTTCATAATGCACCAACAGGCGTTCAGCATTCATCGGGCGAGCGCCTCAGCGAGTATCGCCTTCAAATGGTCACGCAAGCCCGCCGTCTCGGCCTCGGCCTTGGCTAGAGCCGCCAGCAGCGTTTCCGGGTCGCCGTGATCGTCGGCAACACTGTGCGGGTTCTTGATGTCGAGATTGTAGCCGCGCGCTTTGATATCCTCGGCGCTCACTTTCCACGCCTGCGGTGTTTCTTCGCGGCCCTTCCGCTCCTTGCCGCCCCACCAATCGATGCAGCCCTGAAAATGCTCCAGTCGGATCGGTTTGGTCATGGAATAGGCTTTTTGACCTTCCGGCACGCGGTGTTCGTAGAACCAGACGTGCTTGGTCGGCGCGCCCTTTTCGAAGAACAGGAGGTTAGTGCCGATCGAGGCATAGGGTTTGAACACGGAGTTAGGCAGGCGAACGATGGTGTGGAGGGTGCACTCCTCCATCAGATGTTCCTTGAGCCGCGTCTTGACGCCCTCGCCGAACAGGGTGCCGTCGGGCAGCACCACGGCGGCGCGGCCGTCGGCCTTCAGCAGCCGCACGATGAGCGCGAGGAATAGGTCGGCCGTTTCCTTGGTGCGAAAGGTCGGAAAGTTGTTTTCGATGCCGTCCTCCTCGCGCCCGCCAAAGGGAGGATTGGTGACGACGATATCAACGCGCTCGTCCTTGCTCCATGAAATCAGCGGCCGGGCTAGCGTGTTGTCATGGCGCACGAAGCTCGGGTCTTCGATGCCGTGCAGCAGCATGTTGGTGACGCAGAGCATGTGCGGAAGTTGCTTCTTCTCCACCGCCCGCAAGGCGCCCTGCATCGTCTCACGCTGCGCGGGCGTGCGGACGTGGCCTTTTTCCATGTGACGAATAGCGCAGGTGAGAAAGCCACCCGTGCCGCAAGCGGGATCGAACAGCGTTTCTCCTGGGCGCGGGTCAATGCGATCAACCATGAAGGCAGTCACGGCGCGCGGTGTATAATATTCGCCGGCATTGCCTGCCGATTGAAGATCATTCAGCAACTGCTCATAGAACTCGCCGAAGTGCCGCCGCTCGTCGAGATTATTGAAATCAACCTCATTGATCTTGTTTAAGACCTGCCGGATGAGGTGTCCGGATTTCATGTAATTGTACGCGTCCTCGAACACGTCGCGCACTACGCGGCGCCGGTCGCCCGGTTTTCCAGTGAGCTGCAAGCCTTTCAATGCAGGGAAAAGTTCATCATAGATAAAATCGAGCATAGCTTGCCCGGTGATGCCTTCTGGGTCGGCCGCCCAGTTGCGCCACTGGAGTTTTTCCGGAATCGGCGAGTGGTAGCCGTCCTTAGTCAGTTCAAGTTCTTGATCCTGATCGTCGATGATCTTGAGGAAGAACATCCAACACAACTGGCTGATGCGCTGCGCGTCGCCATCAACGCCAACATCCTGGCGCAGATGTCCTGGATGGATTTGACAGTGGTGCGGACAATCATTGGCTATGCGATCTCCTGGTAAAGGGCATCCTGCATTTCGTGGACGGCCTTTTCAAAGCCTTCCTTGCCGCCGAACGCCTTGATTAGTTGGACGACGCTGCCCATCGCAGTGAAGGGCGTCACCTTCAGCACGTTGGCGTCGTCGAGATTGATTACGCCCTCGTCGCGATATTTTTCGAGCAGCGCATCGAGCACGGCGCGGGCTTGTGGCCCGTATTTGGTGAATACGTCGCGCTTCTTGACGTTTTCGGCACGCTCGCGGCGTGTCAAAAGTTTCTTGTCGAATGCCACGTGGCAGATCAGATCGAAGGGATCGAGGTTCTTGCCCAGTTCATCCGCGATGGCGTCAAGCGCCAGGCCCTCGGCTTCTAGTTCCTCAACGATCGCGTGTTTGCGTTCGGCAGATTTCCAGCGTCTGAGGAAATCGTCGAGACTGGCGAAACGCTTCTTCAACGCCGTCTTAGTGAAATCGCGCAAGCTTTCGGTGACGAGCTTGCCGTTCTCGTCAAGATATTCGACGCGCTCGGCGACGATGCGGGCGCCGACGCCGTCCACGTAAATCTTGCGCACCTGGTTTCCCGGCGATAGCGGAAAGCCCGGCTGATCGACTATGGTTTCGTCTTCGCCCGGTTCGTATGGCGCTTGATCAATTTCACCAAAACCGACTGCAGAATCGTCGGGCGGCGTGATCGGATCGTCTTCGCTGGGCTCATAAATCTGCACCGGATCGCCATCGAACTCCGGATCTGCGAAATGTGAGGTTGCGCCACGGAAGTCGATCAGCGTGAAGTAGAATTTTTTGGTGTCCTCGTGAACGCGGGTGCCACGCCCGACGATTTGCTTGAACTCGGTCATCGACCCTACCGTGCGATCGAGCACGATTAGCCGACAGGTCTGCGCGTCAACCCCAGTCGACAAAAGCCGCGAGGTCGTGACTAGAACGGGATACTTCGATTCCGGGTCAAGGAAATTGCCGAGCTGGTCCTGGCCATCGCTGTCACCGCCGGTGATCCGCATGACATATCGGTGGTTCTCGTCGCAAAGATCCTTGTTCTCGTTGATGAGTGCCTGTCGCATACGCGCTGCGTGCTCCCGGTCAACGCAGAACACGATGGTTTTCTGGAAGCGGTCGCCGGTTTCCTTTAGAAATTCGGTGACCTTCTTGGCGGTAAGCAAAGTGCGGTCGTCAAGAACCAGCGTCCGGTCGAAATCCTTAGCGTTATAGATTCGATCCTCGACTTCGTTACCATCTCGGTCGAGTTGCCCAAGTTCCGGGCGATAGCCCTCAACGTCGCGATCGATGTGGACCTTGATGACTTTGTAGGGTGCAAGGAAGCCGTCACTGATGCCCTGGCGCAATGAATAGGTGAAGATTGGCTCGCCGAAATAATCGGCGTTTGAAACGTATTCCGTTTCTTTCGGCGTGGCTGTTAGGCCGATCTGCGTTGCACCGGAAAAGTGGGTAAGGATTTCGCGCCATGCGGAATCCTCGGCCGCGCTGCCACGATGGCATTCGTCGATTACGATCAGATCGAAGAAGCCGGGCGAGAACTCCTTGTAGAGTTTCTGGCGCTCCTCCGGCCCGGTGATGGCCTGATAGAGACCGAGATAGACCTCGAAGGCGGTGTCGATGCGCCGCTTCCTGTCGAGCGCCAGTGTCAGATCGACCGTGGTGCCGTCCTGCCGCTCGATCGTCTTTGCATTCGTCGAAAGCTTCGCCATCGACGCGCCGAACGGGCGAAAGTCGTTCACCATCGTCTGGTCGATCAACACGTTGCGGTCGGCGAGGAAGAGTATGCGTTTCTTACGACCCGCCTTCCACAGACGCCAGATGATCTGAAACGCCGTGTAGGTCTTGCCCGTCCCCGTCGCCATGACGAGCAGCACGCGGTCGCGACCCTTGGCGATGGCCTCGATCGCGGCGTTGACGGCGTTTACCTGATAATAACGGGGGGCTTTGCCGCTACCGTCGTCGAAATAATCCTGAAGCACGATCTGTTCTGCTTCCGGGCTGAGGCCCTTCCAGGCGCGATAGCGTGCCCAAAGATTGGCGGGCGACGGAAAGGCGTCGAGGCCGAGGTTCGCCTCCTTGGTGTCGCTCTGGCCCGTGCGGTCGTGAAAGACGAAACCGTCGCCGTTTGAGGAAAAGACGAAGGGGATGTCCAGCGTCGCGGCGTAGTCGAGGCCCTGCTGGATACCATCGCCAACGCCGTGGTTGTTGTCCTTCGCTTCGATCAACGCGATGGGGATGTTCGGCTTATAGTAGAGAACGAAGTCGGCCTTTTTCGCCTTGCCGCGAGTCACCAGCTTCCCGCGCACGATGATCCGGCCCTTGGTGAAATAGACCTCCTCCCGAACCTGCATCATCTCGTCCCATCCAGCGCGCTTGACGGCAGGCAAGATGAATTTCGTGCAGATGTCGCGTTCGGTGAGGCTTCGTTTGTCCATCAGTGATGTCCCCCCAACTTGGCTCTATGGGGTAAGCTCACTCCGATCAAGGGTGCAGTTCAACACATCGGCTAGCGAGCTGCTTAAAGCCACTTTGCGGGGGCCTTCGGAATTCGCCTAAACTCGACTTGCCCGTTGAAGCCGGCGCCTGCTTCCGCTAAGAAGCCGTGGCTGGCCGGTTCACCGGCTGGTTCGTTTTTGGGATCACCGATCCTGAAGGCACCCGTAGCTCAGCTGGATAGAGCGCTGCCCTCCGAAGGCAGAGGTCACAGGTTCGAATCCTGTCGGGTGCGCCAACTTTCAAGTGTACGGCCCGGACACATAGGTTACGGTTTATACCGGAGACATGGTGGACCGCACCCCTGGGTGAGACACCAATTAGGGACAGTTCCCCAGATTTTGGATTGCGCACAACCTCCTAGCGCAACGGTTAAGTAGGCGACCACGGGAAGTTCGCGGGGGTCAAGCTTGTGTAAAAACGCCGGGCCTGGCTCCAATCAGATCCGTGGATCGTGTACTGTGATGAGACGTCGGGACCGAGGATCAGCGGATATGGACGAGGAGGGCTTGGCCGAGATCTCAGCCCGATATATTCGCTTCGCCGATACGGAAGCTCGCGGTCGCTCGCCGCTCTACGAGGAGTTGGCTCGGGCAGTCGCTGGGGATCGGGAGACGCTCGGTTTCCTGTCGACCCTTCCGGACCTAAAGCGGCAACCGAACCTTCTACTTGCAGCGGTGCGTCACCTGTTCGGCACGCCGACAGGGTGGACCGAGTTTCGCCAGGCGCTTCAGGCTAATCCCGACGCCATCCGCTCGCTCATGCTCGAGCGCTCAACGCAAACCAACGAGCCGGGAAGGTGCGCCACCCTGCTCCCCCTCCTGGCGCGTTTGCCGCAGCCGCTGGCCCTCATCGAGGTCGGGACCTCCGCAGGGCTCTGCCTCATGCCCGACCTCTATGGCTATGACTACGGACGCAAGGTGATCCCCGCACCGGCGATGGCCTTGGAGCCGCCTGTCTTCCGCTGCTTCGCCAGCGAAACAACGCCATTGCCGACGGCCTTGCCGCAAGTCGTCTGGCGGGCGGGATTGGACCTGAGCCCGATAGATGCTTCGGACGACTCGCAAGTCGCATGGCTAGAGACACTGGTCTGGCCGGAACAGACAGCACGGCTCGCCAATCTGCGGGCGGCCCTAAAGATCGCTGCCACAGTCAAGCCTCGGGTGGTGAAGGGCGACCTGCGCGGGAGCGACCTCGTGCGACTCTGCAACGAAGCGCCAAACGACGCTACACTCGTCATCTTTCACACAGCCGTCCTCGACTATGTCTCCGACCCTGGTGACAGAGAAGCTTTCGCCGAGCAGGCGATGCGTCTCTCTCCTTATTGGATATCGAACGAGTTCCCACGCGTCTTTCCGTCCATCGCCACACGCGCCGGAACAAGCTGGCCGCCCGGCCGCTTCCTCCTATCTGCGAACGGCTCCCCTGTAGCTTGGACTGACCCGCATGGTGCCTCGCTCGAATGGATCGCGGACGAGGCGTAGGCTATAGGTAGTGGATTACCGTCCTTGGCCAGAGGCGCCATCAGTTCTCAGCTTCATCTATGCTCGTTTCGACGGCTCGCGTCTCGAATTCATTGGAAGCGACCTCTCCGACTTTCCTTGTCGCCGCCTCTACCGGACGGCTGAGAAAGAGAACGGCGCGCTGAGGCGTACGAAGACCGCTCCACAGTCGGGAACCACAGCTATCGGCAAGCCGTTTACGCTGCAAACCCCGCCTGGCGATCCTCAGAGCCCGGCGAGTTCTCCAGAGAGAACCAAATTGGAGATTTGATCATGACAAGCGCTGCCGACCGCGATCCGCGCCACCACACGCAGAAAATGCAGAAAAAGTTGGAGGAGGTGAAGCAGCACCTTCGCGAGGACATCGAGAAGGTCGATGAGCCGCAGCTGAAGGCGATGTTCGAGACGTCTGCGGAGGTGATAGGCGGCCTCCAGAAGGCGTTCCAGGACTACGAACAGAAGAATGAACCCGCTTGGCGTTGAACGACTTCTTCGCGGGTAGGTTTCAAAGGAGCGCCCCGTGCCTGCACCACCTGAAATGGATGTCGTCCTCGAACAGCTGCCCTTGAGGATCGGCGCCTATATCCCCGACGATCTGCTGGAGGACTGGTTTGCGCCGGGAACCGGCATGAACCCGGTCAGCAAGGAAGCGCTTGCCGCCGCGAAGAACTACGGCTGGCGCTTCGAATGCGACTTCAAGCACTACCCGGAACGCAAGGAAGGCGTGTTCTGGAAGTGGGTGCCGGCGATCTGACCGGCGCTGTTCATCGTTTCGCCGGAAACGCAGAACCGGCCTATCTTTTTGTTTTACGCAATTCCGGACGGAAAACCGTTCCACACTTTTCCTGGAATTGCTCAGCCTCCGCCAATCGGCGTCGTCACCTTGCCGGTTCCGCCGCATTCGGGGCAGGTGCGGCCGTCGATCATGCCTGACCCTGCACAGCGGCGACAAATATTCTCGCCGGCGCCTGGAGTGCCTGCGCGAACTTCGTCCGTGTTGGTTTGGCCGGCTTGCCGGGGCTTGCCCTGCAGCTTGTTCCTCGGCCGGGCGACCCAGCCTTCGTCGACCTCGAGCGGCCTGCTGCTGTCGTCCGGCAGGCCTTCGCCGGATTGGCCGATGGTTTCATTGCGCGGCCGGTCGTTCGCGCCTGTCGTGATCTTCTGAGCCATTGCCGTTGCCTCTACGCCTTGCAATTTCGAACGCCTCAGCCCCGCGGAGGTTCCGGTAGCGGCCAGCCGCCTTCAGCCGGGTTTTGTCCGAGCCGTCCTTCGGCCTCGGCTGGCAAGGATGGTGGTCAGCGTGACCGGACGAAAATCCCAGTTGTCGACGCCGACGTCATACTGACGCGTGACGGGGGTCAGCCTGCCGTGGGAATGGCCATGCAGATCGATCGATTTCCTGCCGATCTGGTTCCAGGTGCGAAAAGGGTAGTGGCAAAGGATCAGCAGGCTGCCGTCGAGCGTCAGCTCCTTGTAGTGCTGCGTGCTCGCCCAACCCGTGGCGTCGATGGTGGCCACAGCATCGTTGTTGCCGATGATCAAATGCTTGCTGCCATGAAGAGACGACAGAAGCGACGACACGAATGCGGCCGATCCCCTGGCAAAATCGCCCAAGTGCCAGACCTCGTCGTCCGGCCCGACAGTCTCGTTCCAGAACGCAATGAGCGCCCGGTCATGTTCCGCCAGCGAGCCGAACGGACGACGATCGATGCGCAGAATGCGCGGGTCGCTGAAATGCGTGTCGGCGGTGAAGTAGATCATGCGCTGGAGTGTTTCGAACTGCCGCGCATCTGGGCGCGTGGCGCACCAAGTCCATCTCGCCTTCCCCGATGCCTGGCCCAACCTGCCCGGTCGCCGGTTGTTCCTGGAAGGAACTGGTGGTTTATGCTCCGCTGAATATCGCACGCAAGTTCAGCGGCGCAGTGGCTGGACATTTTGCATCCGGTCCGGGACCTTGTTGTCGCGTCAGGTTCAGGCGCGATCGAGTCTGCTGCACAGTGACCACGACCCATCAATTCTTTGCCCGTGACGCCACCATCGTCGCGCGCGACATGATTGGCGCCACGCTGCTCTTGCATGGCGTTGGCGGCATCATCGTCGAGACCGAAGCCTATCGTTCGGATGACCCGGCTTCGCATGCTTTCGGTGGCAGGACGGTGCGCAACGGCGCCATGTTCGGCGCCCCAGGCAGCGCCTATGTCTATCGCTCCTATGGCCTGCATTGGTGCCTCAATGCCGTCTGCCTGCCCGGCAGTGCCGTGCTTATCCGCGCAATCGAACCGCAATCCGGGCTGGAGGTGATGCGGGCCAATCGCGGCCTTGACGATCCCCGGCTGCTTTGTTCGGGACCGGGTCGCCTTTGCCAGGCGCTGGCAATCGACAAATCCCATGACGGGCTGCCGCTGGACGTGCCGCCATTCGAATTCAGGCGGCCGGGCGACGCCAGCGCCGTTCTTACAGGCCGCCGGATCGGCATTTCCAAGGCTGTCGATGCAGAGTGGCGGTTCGGCCTGCGCGGCTCGGATTATTTGAGCCGCAAGTTCTGACGCTGCGGCAGCGGCAGAGTAGCTGCCTGGCATCACTCGTCGGGTTTGCCGAGATGCATAGGCGTTCTCTGTTGGCGGGCTTCGCTGGTCACCTCGTCGGCTCCGGCAGGTGAAATCCCTCGCAACGCCTTCGCGGCTTCGATCAGGCGCCCGCGATCATTGCCGAAGCTCTTGATCAGCTGGCGGACCTGGTCGGCGGTGATGCCGTTCTGTTGGGCAAAATACTCGACCTCACGTTCGTCTTCCGCAGCAATGCGATCGCGGTCGCGGAAAATCTCGCTTGCTCTTATCGTCAGCCATTTTTTCCTCCTGGTGGAGCTTCGCATCACTGGCAACGTGGGCAAGCGGCTTTCGTTGCCGCGACCAGGCGGACTTTTGCGCCGTCGGGCGACTGACCAGGAACCATGAGGCGAGCAGCCGGTTTGGCTTGGATGCAGCAGCCACCAATTCATACCGATGGAGATTACGATGATGCTCGCAAGCAAAACCACTGTAATTGCAGCGGCGCTGGCTTTGTTGGCCGCGCCGGCATTCGGCCAGACGAGCCCGCCCGCGGCGCCGGCGCCGGATCGTGGCGCCGAACAGTCGCCCGCAGTGAACGGGCAGGATGCCATGCGCGATATGATGCGGCAGATGATGACTGAGATGCTGGAGGAGAGAATGCAAGAAGATCGCGCGCCCCGGGCAGAACGGCGAGGTCACTGGCATCGCGACTACAGGATGGGCCCGCCTGATCGAGGTTGGGAGATGGGAGGCCGCGGTGGCGTTGGACGCGGGATGCATGGCGCGAGGATGCGAATGATGTTCGCCATAGTAGATGCGGACGGCGATGGCGCGCTTTCTCAGAGCGAAGTCCAGGATTTCGTCGGGCGGATATTCAACGCCGTCGATGAGGACGGTGACGGCAGCGTCGACATGCAGGAAATCCGGTCCTTCTTCCACGGAGCAGACGCCGAGGATCAGGAGTAGGTCTCCTGCCGGCCGGCAAGGAGGCTTGGGGCAGCGCGAGCTACGTCGGCCGGGGAGGATGAAAGCTCTGGCAGCTGGATACCAGGCTGCCAGCCGGGGAGATGCGTTCCTTGGCTGGCCTTGCCCGAACGCCGCGGACCAATCAAACCAGCAGGAATTCGTTGGCCATGACAGAGAAAACTACGGAGAAAACCCCGACCATCGCTCGTATCTGGCGCGGCAGAACCGTGCCTGAAAAGGCGGATGCCTATGAGAGTTACAATTACGAAGCCGGCATCAAGCCGCTGACCCAGAAGGCCCTGGGCGTGCAGACCTTTCGCGAGGACACGCCGACCCATTCGGAATTCGTGACGATTTCCTATTGGGAAAACGTCGAGGCGATGGCGGCGTTCACCGGCGGCGATCCGACAAAAATCCACCATCTGGAGCGGGACGAAGAGTTCCTGATCGAGCTGCCGTCGAGGGTGCAGGTGTTGCGCATCCGCTCCAGTCACGGCCAGCTCCGATAGCCCTGGCGACCGCTGCCCGGTTCGGCCCGATCTAGGAAATCGCCCTCAAATCGATTTCGGTAATGTGCCAGCGGCCGAGATTTGCGGTGTAGAGCTTGTCGCCCTTGAAGGCGATATTGGTGGGATGGGCGAGCGTCGTTGCCGCCGGATCCTCGATCAGCACCTCGAGCCCGCTATCCGGTCGCCAACGATAGATGCGGCTCGGCTCGTAGCACGAGATGAACAGCGAACCGTCCGGCGCCAAGGCGACGCCATCGGGGACGTTGTTCACGCCGTCCACGACGAGCCGGCGAGGTCCTGCCGTGCCGTCGGCACGGATCGGCACATAGCTGACGCAGGCCGCATGGCTTTCCACGACGTAAAGCCCATTCCCACCCGGCGCCATCGCCATGCCGTTGGCGAAGGCCATGGCCTCGCTGCACCACAGGCCGCCTTCGCCGGTCTTCAAATCATAGCGGAAGATGCCGGAGCGGTTGTCTTCGCCTACGCTGTCGGAAACGTAGAGCCAGCCGCGCGCCTCGTCGATCACGGGATAGTTCGGCACGCGAATGCCGGCCGAAGCGAAGCGCGTCATATCAGCCGTCGCGGCATTCCAGCGAAAGATCGCCGAATGTCTCAAATCGCAGGCAAAACAGTTTCCCGCGCTATCGAAGGCTATACCGAGCAGAAAGCCATCCGTGCCGCCCATGCGTTCGACCGAGCTGCCATCGGCGGCGAGGCGCAGCAGGTCGCCGGTTTCGGTGCCGCACCAGATCGAGCCGTCGCGATGGATGGCCACGCCTTCCGGATGGGCGACGCGCGGGCTGGTGAAGATGCCATCGAAGAAGACCTTCGCGGCCGACATTTCGAGCAACGGCTTTGCCATGCGCCGCCCCCTCTTCAGCCTGTTGCAGTATGCGACCGCTGCGCGGCAATACAGCGCTCGACCATCAGCCGGTCGGCCGCCAGGATCTCGGCGATCAGCGCGCCACGCTCCTTGGCGCTGACGAATTCGAGGCGCCGCAGGCCGAGCGGGTCGATGCGGTTTCGCAGGATGTCGAGCGTCTCGTTCGAGGGCAGCGCAACCTCGCGGCAATCGGCATCGAATGTCAGGGCAAAGCCGGTGGCATCCTGGACCTGCTGGCGCGTCACGCCCGGCATGGTCTCGACGACGACCAATTGCCGGCTCTCCTGGTCGAGCCGAAACACGCAAAGGTCCGTGAACACCAATGCCGCGCCGGTCCGATAGCCCATCGGCTCGCGCTCGGCCTCAGTCAGCAGGCCGCGCGCCGAGCTGGCGATCTCGACCGTCTCGACCAGCGACTGCACGGAATGGCGGGGGACGTAGAGCAGATAATCGCGGTGCATGTTGGCGACATCGGCCATGCCGCCTTGCCCGGGCAGCCGGATGAGGCTGCCGTCGCGCTTGCGCAGCGCAATGGTGTTGACGCGCCCGCCTCGATCGACCTGCGCGGCACCGACGATCTCATGCGTCACCGCGCCGGCCTGGTAGTAGGTCGAATAGGTGTCATCGCCGCCGGCATGCGCCACCGCCGTCTCGCAATCGAGGCTTTCGATCAGCGACAGGATCATCGGGCTCGGCGCTATGTCGAGATGGCCGCAACTCATGGTGGCGATGATCATGTCCGGCGCGTGCGTCGCTTTGGCCAGCCGGTAGGCGACATTGGCCAGCGGCGACACCGCGCCGGCACTGGCAAAGCTCTCATTGTCGAGCTCAGCGGCGATGCGGGCGGCGATGATCTCGTCGATGGACGCCTCCTTTTCGCCGTGCACGAGCCCGGGCATTGCGAGGACTGTTTCAGCGCGGACTTTTGCAGCGTCTTGAACCCGCTCCGGCACGCCTTCCGAAGGCATACTCAGGCTGTCCGACAAAGGTATTTCCTTGGCCGCGAACGCCCCCGCCAACGCTTGATAATCCGTCACATAGAATGGCAGGCAGGAGGCGGGATAGGCACCGCCTGGCGCCAGGGCGATCGCCGACACCTGATTGCGGGTCAAAATGCTCTGCCGGCCATCATACCGCAGCGCTCCGACCGGGACGATTTCCTCAACCGTGACCAGCACCTGGCGCGCCGCGCCGGCCATGGCGAAATCCAGCGCTCGTGGCCCGATGATCTGGACATTGCCGCTCTCGTCGGCACGCTGGGCATGGACGACGAACGTATCGAGCCGCAAGGCCGGGATGATCCCGGTCGTGATTCCCGCGATCGGATCGGGCACGGCGATCGCGCCGGGCACGCGCGCCAGCATGTCCGAACCCTCCGGAAGCTGAAACGGCATCGACGGCAGGTTCTGCTGCGCGGCCCGCAACGCCTGGATCATGGCCAGCGCCGTCCAGTCGCGGACCGGCACGGCATTGGTCTCGGCAGCCGCGCGGAAGCGCGGCGGCAAGCCAAAAATATCGAGGCTGGAAAAGCAGATATCGACCTCCGCCACGGCATTCGCTTCGAGAAGCAGTTCGAGTGGCAGGCCGCCGGCCCAGCAGACATAGCGAAGGTGCTTGACGCCCGAGCGGGCGATGGCCCGCAACAAGGCGATCGGCAGCCGGGCAAAATGATGGCCACCGACACCGAAGACGTCGCCGCCGCCGACCATCGCAGCCAGGCCCTCGACGTCGGTGAAGCGCGGCCGGTTCGGCTTGACCAGGGACGTCATTTCGCAGCCTTCGGCCGCGCCGCGCTCTTTTCAGCAAATTCCTTGACGCGACGCTGGCCGAGCTCGCTGCGGTAGAGGCCACCCAGGGCATCGCGCTCCATGGCAAGGCCGCCGGCCAGATCGCCCGACACGGCATGCGCTGTCAGCGCTTTTAGCCCCTCGATCGCTGCGGCTGGTTCGGCGGCGATCATCTCGGCGAGTTCCAGCGCCCGCGGCATCAGCCTTTCGGCATCGACGATCTCGTTGACCAGCCCGGCGCCGACGAACTCGGAAGCCGGCATGATGGCGCCGGTCATCAGCAGCAGATTGGCGCGGTTGCGGCCGAGTTTTTGGACGCTGCGCTGCGTGCCGCCGCCGCCGGGGACCAGCCCGAGCTTGATTTCGGGCAGGCCGAGCTTCGCGAACTGGTTGGCGATGACGATGTCGCAGCACAGCACCAGCTCCATGCCGCCGCCGAGCGCAAAGCCGTTGACCGCCGCGATGACCGGCTTGCGGTTGTTCTCGACCGCCGCATACATGCGCGTGCCGGCGGCCTGGAAGGCGTCGAACTCGATAGCTGTCTGGGCGGCGTATTCCTTGATGTCGGCGCCGGCCATGAAGCCTCGCCCCTCGCCGGTCACCACGATCGCGCCGACGCCATCATCCTGCGACAACGCCTCGAAAACTTCGGTGATCTCGCTTTGCATCAGCCGGTTCATGGCGTTGAGCTGATCGGCGCGCCGGAAGGTGACGACCGCGACGCGCCCGGATATTTCCAAGCTGAGTGTCTGGTAAACGCTCATCGTCAGGCAGCATCCACGGTCATGTCGCCGGACGCCTCAAGTGCTGCAATCTCGCCGCTGGAGAGGCCGAACTCGGCCAGTATCTCGCGGCCATGCTGGCCGACCAGCGGCGCCGGCCGTTCTATGGTAGCCGGCGTCTCGCTCATCTTGACCGCCGGCGCGACCACCCTGACCTTGCCGCCGCGCGGATGCTCGTAGCTGGTGATCATGCCCATGTGCCTGACCTGCGGATCCTCGGCCGCGCGGCGGATGTCTTTCACCTCGGCACACCAGATGTCGGCTGCGAGCAGCCGCGCCAGCAGCTCCTGCGTGGCAAACTTCCTGGTCTCGGCGTTGACCTTGTCGAACACCTCGTCGCGCTTGTCGAACAACGTCTTCAGATCGTCGTAGACAGCAAGCTGCGGCGCCTCCAGCACTTCATACAGCGTCTTGAACGGGCTCATGGCGATCGACACATAGCCGCCGTCCTTCGCTTCGTAGATACCGAACGGCGCCTGCATGCCGGGGTGGCCGATGCCGGAATTCGGGCGCACGAAATCCTCGCCGAGATTGAGCACCGCGACATATTCCTGATTGAGATGCGCCAGCATGCCGGCGAGCAGATTGACCTCGATCTTCTGGCCCTTGCCGGTCTTCTCGCGATAGTAGAGCGCCGACAGGATGCCGTAGACCATGTTCATGGCGCCGATCTGGTCGGCCAGGCCGGCGCCGGCCGGAACAGGAGCCTGATCGCCGCGGCCGGTGTTGGAAATCAGCCCGGACAGTCCCTGGATCAGCATGTCCTGACCGGGACGCTCGACATAGGGGCCTTCCTCGCCATAGCCGGAGCCCGAGCAATAGATAATGGCGGGATTGACCGCCCTGAAATCCTCGTAGCCATAGCCGAGCCTGGCGAGCACGCCAGGGCGGAAATTCTGCACCACCACATCCGCCTTCTTGGCCATGTCCAAGATGATGGCATGCACCTTGCGGCTTTTCAGATTGAGCGCGATGGAGCGCTTGTTGCGGTTCCAGGCGAGGAAATTCGGGCTTTCGGAGCCGCCGACCCATTTGGCGAAAAAGGTCATGCCGCGGAACATGTCGCCGGCGCCGGCACGCTCGATCTTGATGATGTCGGCGCCCATGTCGCCGAGCAGCTGCGTGGCGAACGGCCCTTGCAGCAGATGGCTGAAATCGAGGATGCGGACGCCTTCGAGGGCCTTGTTCATTTTTGTCTCGTTGGTTGTCAAAGCAGGTCGGGTACGTAGCGGGGTGCCGCGGTGAGGCCGCCGTCGACGCGCAGGTCGGTGCCGGTGGTGAAGCCGGCGGCGTCGGAGGCGAGATAGACGGCGGCTTCGGCCACCTCGGACGGTTTGCCGATGCGGCCGAGCGGATGCATCTTTACCCAGGCCTTGGCGAGGTTGCCACCGATCTCCTTGACCAATTTGTCGTTCATCGGCGTGTTGATGGTGCCGGGCGAGATCGAGTTGACGCGAATGTTGAGCGGACCGAACTCGACCGCCATCTGGCGCGTCATTGCCATCACCGCGCCCTTGGCGCCGGCATAGGCGGTCCAGCCGTCAAGCCCGATATGCCCTTGTGCCGAGGCCATGTTGATGATCGAGCCGGATTTCTGCGCGATCATATGCGGCAGCGCATATTTGCAGCCGCGGAACACGCTGGTCAGGTTGACCGCGATCAGCCGGTGCCACTGCTCGTCGGTCATTTCGTGAACCGGCATGCCGCCGATGGCGATGGCGGCATTGTTGACGAGAATGTCGAGATGGCCCGTCTTGGCGACCGCGCCGTCTATCAGGGCGGCAATGTCGGCCTCCTCCGCCACGTCGCAATGGATGTAGTCGGCGCGATGGCCGGCGGCGCGCAGTTCCGCGGCGAAGTTTTCACCCTTCTCGTCGGCGATGTCGCTGAGGAAGACGTGCGCGCCTTCCCTTGCCATCGCCTCGCTGATCGCATGGCCGATGCCGTCGGCGGCGCCGGTGACGATTGCGGTTTTCCCTTTGAGACGATCCATATCAGCCTCCAATGGCGCGCCGGCGCTTTGCTTCGTCGAAGGCGACGGCGGCAATGATGATCATGCCGGTGATGACCAGTTGCCACTCGGTCGGCAGGCCGAGACCGCGCAGCCCGTTGGACAGGAACTGCAGGATCAGCACGCCGAGCGCCATGCCGGTCAGGCTGCCGATGCCGCCGGCAAGGCTCACCCCGCCGAGCACGGTGGCGGCGACGACCTGGAACTCGAAATTCAGCCCGGCCGTATGCTGCGCCGAACCGACGCGGGCGGCCAGGATGATGCCGGCAACCGTCGCCAGCAGCGCGCTGATGATGAAGCAGATGAACTTGACGCGGCGCACATCGTAGCCTGCCAGGCGTGCCACTTCCGGATTGCCGCCGACGGCATAGATCTGCCGTCCGAACGGCCGGTGCAGCATCATGTAGGCGAAGACGGCGAGCAGGGCGATGGCGATAACCGCCGAATAGGGAATGACATTGAACAGTCGGCCGTCCGACAGCGCGATGAAGCTGTCGAGCGCGGCATCGTCTGGAATGGCGCGCTGGCCGGTATAGAGATAAACGCCGCCGCGCATGATGAACATCGTGCCCAGCGTCACGATCAGCGAATTGATGCCGGCATAGGCAGTCAGATAGCCGTTCACGACGCCGATGATCAGCCCGAACAGCAATGCGCCGCTGATGCCGAGCACAAGCGAATTCGTGTCGTTCATGATGATGATCAGCGGCAGCGCGATGGTCGCCAGCAGTGAGCCGATCGAGATGTCGACCTCGCCGGACATGAAGACGATGGCGCAGCCGATGCCGGCGGTGAGCGCCAGCGAAGCCTGACCGAGCACATTGGTGATGTTGCGCACCGAGAAGAAATTCTCGGCGGTGAAGGAAAAGAACGCGATCACCAGGATGAGGCAGAGGAGCAATGCCAATTCCTGCCGCGCGACGAGCCGCGCCAGCATGGACGGCCCAGCTTTCATGGTGTCGGTGCTTGCCAGGCTCATCGCTTGGTCCCTTCGAAAGCGTCGGCCGAATGACAGGGAATGCTGTCGCGAAGCATCATCATCTATCCGATCGCCGCATTGAGGATGTTCTCCTGCGTGGCCTCGTCGCGAGGCATGATCGCGGTGAGGCGGCCTTCGCACATCACCGCGATGCGGTCGGCAAGCCCCAGCAGCTCGGGCATTTCGGACGTCATCATGACGACCGCCAATCCTTCGCCGGCGAGCCGGTCGATGAGCGCAAAAATCTCCGACTTGGCGCCGACGTCGATGCCGCGGGTCGGTTCATCGACGACGATCACCTTGAGACCGCGCATCAGCCAGCGCGAGATCAGCACTTTCTGCTGGTTGCCGCCGGACAGGTTCTTGACCTGCTGGAACAGGCTGGGCGTCCTGATGCGGAAACGGTCAACATAGTCCTGCACCGCCTTGCGTTCGCTGGCCTTGTCGACGAAGCCCATTCTGGCGAAGGCACCGAGCGAGGCGAGGCTTGCATTCTGGTAGACCGGCAGCTCGCCCATCAGCCCTTCGCTCTTGCGATCCTCGGTGAGCAGGCCGATGCCGAGCCGGACGCCCGTATGGGTGTCGTGCGGCAGCAGCCGGCTGCCATCGACCGAAATGGCGCCGGAAGTGATCGGGTCGTAGCCGACGATGGCCTTGGCGAGCTCGGTCCGGCCGGCCCCCATCAGGCCGAAGAAGCCGAGGACCTCGCCGGCATGCGCCTCGAACGACACATCCTTCAGCTTCTTGGCGGTGCTGAGCCCTTCAACGGAAAGCGCTACCTTGCTGCCCGGCGCACCGCGCTTGCGCGGGAACAGGTTTTCAATGCGCCGGCCGATCATGTCCTGGATCAGCGTGTCGTTGGTGTGCTCGCCGATCGGCCTGGTCGAGACGTGACGGCCGTCGCGCAGCACGGTCACGGTGTCGGCGATCTCGAAGACCTCGTCGAGCTTGTGGCTGACATAGAGCACCGCGATGCCGAGAGCGGCCAGCCGGCGGATGACGGTGAACAGCAGCGAGACCTCGTTCGGCGTCAGCGAGGAGGTCGGCTCGTCCATCACCACGACGCGGGCTTCATGGGCGAGTGCGCGGGCGATCTCGACCATTTGCTGCTGGCTGACCGGCAGCGATCCCGTGCGCGCCGCCGGGTCGACGTTGAAGCCGATGCGCTTGAACAAGGCGGCCGCGTCGGCACGGATCTTCTTCCAGTCGATCGAGCCGCCTTTGCCGGTCGGATAGCCCTCAAGGAAAATGTTTTCGGCGACGCTGAATTCGGCGATCAACGCGATCTCCTGGAACACCACCTTGATGCCCTCTTTCAGGCTATCGCGCGGCGACTTGATGTCGGCCTCGCGGCCGCGCAAGCGGATGGTGCCGGCATCCTTGCCGTAGACCCCGGCCATGATCTTGATCAGGGTCGACTTGCCGGCGCCGTTCTCGCCCATCAGGGCGTGGATTTTGCCGGGTTCCAGGGTCAGATCGACATTGTCCAGCGCCACCACGCCGGGAAAGCGCTTGCCGATGCCGCGCATCTCCAGCGCCGGCACGCTTTTGTCGACAGCCGCGGTTTTGCGGGGGTGAAGGAAATCAACCGACATTGGCTCTGTTCCGCACGATGTCGAGATAGGTCGCCAGGATGATGACGATGCCCGGCACCACCATTTGCAGGTCCTGGTTCCATCCGAGGATGATGATGCCGTTGTCGATGACCTTCAGCACGAGCACGCCAAGCAACGTGCCGAGCAGCGAGCCGCGGCCGCCAAGCAGGCTGGTGCCGCCGAGGATGACGGCGGCAATCACGGTCAACTCGAAGCCGCGGCCGGCGGTCGGCTGGCCGGCATTCATCAGCGACGACAGGATCATGCCGGCAATGCCGACGCAAAGGCCGGTGACGACGAAGGCGAACAGCTTCAGGCGTTGCGAGCGCACGCCGGAGAGGCGAACCGCCCGCTCATTGGCGCCGACCGCGTAGAGATAGCGGCCGAGCGTGGTGAAGCGCAGCGTTGCCGCGGCCAGCGCGAAAATCAGCGCGGCAATGACCACGGGCAGCGGGATCGCGCCGATATAGCCGGCACCGAGATCGGTGAAACTTGCAAGCCGATGGTGGTTCTGCACTGCCTCGCGGGTGAACAGATAGACGCCGCCCTGCAGCATCATCATGGTGCCGATGGTGGCGATCAGCGAGTTCACCTTGAGCCTGGTGACGACGAGGCCGTTGAACAGGCCGACCGCACCGGAAAAGGCGAGCGCCGCCAGCAGGCCGAGCGTCAGGCTGTGCGTCGAATTGAGCACGGCCATGCCGATGCAGCCGACAAACGCCAGCGATGCACCGACCGACAGGTCGACTTCAGCGGTGATGATCAGCATCGTCATGCCCGAGGCAACGATCAGCACCAGCGCGCATTGGCGCAGGATGGCGATGATGTTGGCCTCGGAGTAGAATTGCGGCACCGCAATCGAGATGGCGATGCAGAGCACGGCCAGGATCACGCCGAGCACCAGCTGGCTGCTGCCCAGCAGCTGGCCGCCGATGAAACGCCTTGGCGCGGAGGATTGCGTAAGCTCGCTCATGTCCATTTCATTTCGGGGCCGCATCGGGTGCCGTCGCCGTTTGGAAACTGCCGGCCAAAACAGGGCGGTTGACCTGTTTTGCCGTCGGCATCCGATCCGATGCCCTTCCCGCCGCGCGGGAAGGGCTACCCGGAATCCTTACTTCTTCAGATCGGCGGAAGTTTTCATGCATTTTTCCGGTGGCTGAAGCGCATTGACGGCATCCCATTTGATCGTTCGTGTGGTGCCGTCGTAGTCATAGAACTTCTTCCAGTCGTCGCCGTTCATCGGCGCGGTCGGACTGACGATGTGTTCCGGCACCTCTTCGCCGTTGAAGAGCTTAACCGCTGCATCGATGGCGGTGTAGCCTTCCTTTTCGGGGAACATCGCGGCCTCGATTCGATAGGACGGCTCGTTCTGCATCGCATTGATGAAGGCGAGGCCTTCGCCGCCGGTGCCGACCGTCAACAGGCCGTCCTGCGACTTGCCGGCCGCTTTCCAGGCCTGAAGGCCGCCGAGCGACGAGGAATCGTTGATGCCGTAGATGATGTTGATGTCGGCGTTCTTGGCAAGAGCCGCCGAAGAGACTTCGAGCGCGCGGTCCGGGTTGCCGCCGCCGTCGAGGTCGTGGACCATGACCGCGTCGGGGATGATGGTCTTCAGGCCATCCATGAAACCCTGCGACCGCAGCACGGTGGCGGACAGCAGCGGCAGGCCGACATTCATCACCTTGGCTTTGCCTTCGAGCTTCTCCTTGGCGTATTTGCCGGCTTCAACGCCGGCTGTGTAGCCGGTGTCGTAGTCGCAAATCGCGACCATTGTGGTCATGCCCTTGACCGGATTGCCTTCGAGCACGACCGGAACGTTGTTGGATTTCGCCTGGCGCAGCAGCGGTACGACGCCTTCCTCGTTGACGGGCGTGACAATCAGCACGTCGACGCCTTTGGCCATGAAGTCTTCGGCGGCGGAAACCTCCTTGGCGATGTCGAGATTGGCGTCCTGCACCTCGAGCTCGATGCCGAGTTCCTTGGCGCGGGCCTGCATGCCCTTGATGACGTTCTGATACCACTCGTGCGTGGCGTAATTGGTGACGTAGCCGATGCGCTTCGGCATGTTTTCGGCGTGTGCGGCGGCGGCGCTCAGAGCCAGCGCGGCCGCCGAGGCAAACAGCATCGATTTGGACCAGTTCATGTTTCTTCTCCCTGTATTTCTTGTCAGTTGCTGAACGGATAGTCCCGCCGTTCCGGGTCGGCACGTGAAGAGGCGGCAGCTTCGCCCGCGCCCAGCGCCGCCGATATCGTCTCGGCCGCCGCCTTGGTTCGTTCGAAGACGGTCTTGCGATCGAAGCGCGCGGCCTTCTGCGGCAGGAACGGGACGGTGAGCGCGGCAATGACCGCACCGGTATGGTCGCGCACCGGCATCGAGATGTTGGTGCAGCCCTCGACAGCCAGCGAGGCGCGCATTTCATAGCCGAGCCTTGCGACTTCGTTCAGCCGCGCTTCGATTTCCGTCCGGCTGCCTTGGCCCTCGCCCGCAGCGACGATCCGCTCGACGATGCGGTCACGCTCGGCGCGGCTCGAATGCGCTAGCAGCACCGCGCCGGAGCTCGTTTCGAGGATCGGGAAATGCGAGCCGAGGGCAACCGAATATCGCATCGGCAAAGGCGAATCGATCTGCAGCACGACCAGTGCGCTCTCGCCTTCGCGCACGACCAGATGGCAGCTCTGGTCGGCATTGGCGGCAAGGCCGCGCATCACCGGCAGCGCACATTCGACCAGGCGGTTTACCGGCGGATGCATATGCGCCAGTTCGAACAGCTTCAGCGACAGGCGAAAGCGGTCCGATTGCGTCCGGAAAATGTAGCCGCGCTTCTCCAGCAGCAGCAGGATGCGGTAGATCTCGTGAATGGAGCGCCCCATTCCCGTGGCGATCTCGGTCTGGGTCAGCGGCTCGCCGCTGGCAGCCATGAATTCCAGGATGTTGAGCGCCTTCTCCACCGCAGGCACGCGGTAGCCGTTGCGGCCGCTTTCGCCTTCGTCGACGATCTGGGCAATATCGGTGGCCATTACGCGACGCTCCGTTGCGGCTGGCCATGCCTGGTCTCGCGATAGAGCCGGTTCAGCCGATCTGCGAGCTCGGCCGCCGGCAATTCGCCGGCGATGGCCGCCGCGGCATGAGGGGCGCATTGGCGGAAGAAGCTGATGAAGCCCGGATGGGTCGGGCGCAGATAGGAGGCTTCGATCGTCGCCAGCGTCGACGCGAAGAAGCCGCCTGAGAGAGCGTTGACCTCGCCATCTTGCCATGCCGTCAGCGATCCCGGCTGTCCGCCGGATTTCACATAGTCGCCGCGCTGATAGCCGGGCGAGCACAGAAACAGCGCGTAATCGATGGCTGCCTGCTTGTGTTTCGATTGGGCGCTGACGCCGATGCCGGCGCCACCGAGCAAGGCGCCGGCGGATCGCGGCGTCGGCACGTCGGCGAAGCGCAGATACGGCCTGTCTGCCTTGGAGGCATAGTTCACATAGCCGAAGGCGAACGGCACGTAGACCACGTCGTCATGTGCGATCATATGATCGTAGCAGCGGATCGGGTTCCATTTCGGCGAGTTCGGATGCGACAGCGCCGCAAGCTGGCGCAACTGCCCGACGGCCTGCTCGATTTTTTGCCTGGCGATGAACTCGTCGCCGTCGTCGCGGGGCTCACCGAGCGTCAAAAGCAGGCACATGGCGTCAGTCGGCACCAATGGCAGCCCAAGCCATTTGCCGTCCTTCAAGGCGCTCCGGCCGAGCTCCAGCACCTCGTCATGGCTGCGCGGCAGCGGTCCGTAGCGCTCCACGAGATCGGGGCGATACGAGGCAACCTGACAGGCAGCATCGATCGGCAACGCCCATTGGCGCCCGTCCCTTGCGTAGGATTGCCAGGATGCGCCAACTGAATCCTGTTCGAAGCCGCGGCGCTGCTCAGCCGACAAATCGAACGGCACCATCAGCCCGCCTTCGGCAATATCGCCGATGAACGGATGGTCGAACACGACGAGATCATAGGCGTCGAGCACCGGACCAAGCGCGCCCTCGCCGAACTCGTAAAGGCTGCGGCGGTCCCATTCGATCTCAAGGCCGGGATTGGCGGCACAATACGGCCCGATGCTGGCGTCGAGCGGACCCCAGCAGCGTCGGTGATCCCACGCGAGGCCGCGCAGTCTTGTCATGCCGTAATTCCTCCTGAACCGGCCATGCGTCGGCCCAGCCGATTAGTAGCAACTATTTTTACCTAGACAAGTAATTTTTACATACGCAAAGCCGACCTCGGCTTCCGCTAGGCAGGAGAGCCGCCCATGCGGCCCTGATGCGCATCGCGTGGCCGCCGGACTGCAACCAAAGGCTGCGTTGGATCTGGCTTTTTGGAACCTTCGCGACGAACATACGTTCGGTTGGCGCAACCATTCAGAGCAGCGTCATTGGGCAGCGTCACTGGATTCAGCGACGAGTCGCAGGGAGCGGACTAAATGGACCAACTGTGGGCGCGGCCATGAACCGGTTCACCGCCTTGGCATTCGCCACGTTTCTGGCGATAACTTCGATCTGGGTACTGTTTCTGGTTTCTTAAGATTTGCCGCTGGTTTTTAGGATTTGGAGGGGTTCTCGACAGGTCGACCGCTTAACGATGACGTCCGCCGCATGTGGTTCTGCCAGCCGGAGCCGCGTGCATGAAGAAACTGTCGCCAGGAGCATACCGGCGCGCACATTCGGGGTTGGCAGCCACGCTGCCTGCAACGTTCCAATCGGTTTTCAGGAAACGGCGAGATTTCATGTTGCTGAGGGCGATCGTTCGAAATTGTGCCGTCATCCGTTTTGGCCGCGTCGGCGCGACGATGCTACTTGCTGGGCTACTTGCTGGGCTACTTGCTGGGCTGCTTGCCGGCTGCCAGGGCGGCGTGCTCGACCCGCAAGGGCCAGTCGGCGCGGCGCAGCGCACGATCCTGCTCAATTCGGTCGCCATCATGCTGGCCATCGTCGTCCCGACGATCGTGGCGACGCTCGGTTTTGCCTGGTGGTTCCGGGAGACCAACACAAGGGCGCGGTATCTGCCGGAATGGGCCTATTCCGGACGCATCGAACTGGTGGTCTGGTCGATCCCCATCCTCGTCATCCTGTTTCTGAGCGGCATCATCTGGATCGGGTCGCATGACCTCGATCCAATGAAGCCGCTGGATTCCCAGCAAAAGCCGCTTGAGGTGCAGGTCGTCTCGCTCGACTGGAAATGGCTGTTCATCTACCCCGAGCAGAATATCGCGAGCATCAACCAGCTTGTGGTGCCGGCGGGCAGGCCGGTGCATTTCTCGCTCACCTCGGCAAGCGTCATGAATGCGTTCTTCGTGCCTCAGCTCGGCGGCATGATCTACACGATGAACGGCATGACAACGCAGCTTCACCTGCAGGCGGATCAGCCGGGCGAATTCTATGGGCGGTCGGCCCATTTCAGCGGCGACGGTTTTCCAGGCATGCAATTCGTGCTGCATGCCGTGGCGGCGGACGCCTTCGATGCATTCGTCAATTCGGCGCGAAACCAGGGACAGGCACTCGACAAGGCCAGCTACCAGGAACTGGCCAGACAGAGCCTGGACGTGCCGCCTTCGACCTATCGCTCGGTCGAGCCGGACCTTTTCCATGAAATCGCGACGCAGGGCGTTCCGCCCGCGCCCGGCCCCCAGGCCGGTCGCCCCGAGCCGAGCGTATTGCCCAAGACAGGAGGCTGACAATGCTCGGAAAATTGAGCTGGGACGTCATTCCGTTCGATCAGCCTCTGCCGATGATCGCCTCGGCGGTCGTCGCCCTGGCAATCCTCGGCGTGCTGGCCTGGGTCTTCCTGGCCGGCCATTTCCCCTATCTGTGGCGCGAATGGATCACCAGCGTCGATCACAAGCGGATTGGCGTGATGTACACGCTGCTGGCGCTGCTGATGCTGCTGCGCGGCTTCAGCGACGCCATCATGATGCGGTCCCAGCAGGCCCTCGCCTTCCAGGCGCCCGGCTATCTGCCGCCCGACCACTTCAACCAGGTCTTTTCCGCCCACGGCACCATCATGATCTTTTTCGGGGCGATGCCGTTCGTCATCGGCCTGATGAACCTGGTCGTGCCGCTGCAGCTCGGCGTTCGCGACGTTGCCTTTCCAACGCTCAACTCGGTGAGTTTCTGGCTCACCGCCACCGGTGCGCTGCTGGTCAACATCTCGCTGGTGATCGGCGAATTCGCGCGCACCGGATGGCTGCCCTATCCGCCGCTCAGCGAGACCGCCTACTCGCCGGGCGTCGGCGTCGATTATTATCTGTGGGCAGTGCAGATAGCGGGCGTCGGAACGCTGCTCACCGGCATCAATTTCGTCACCACGATCCTGAAGATGCGGGCGCCCGGCATGAGTTACCTCAGGATGTCGATGTTCTGCTGGACCTCACTCGCCGCCAGCTTGCTCATCGTCGCCGCGTTCCCGGTCCTCACCGCGACGCTCGCGATGCTGACGCTCGACCGCTATTTCGGCTTTCATTTCTTCACCAATGAAGCCGGCGGCAACATGCTGATGTTCGTGAACCTGATCTGGGCCTGGGGCCATCCCGAGGTCTACATCCTCGTCCTGCCGGCGTTCGGCATCTTCTCGGAGGTTATCTCCACGTTCTCCAGCAAGCCGCTGTTCGGCTACCGCTCGATGGTGGCCGCGACGCTGTTCATCTGCATCGTCTCCTTCATGGTGTGGCTGCACCACTTCTTCACCATGGGAGCCGGCGCCGACGTCAACGCCGCGTTCGGCATCGCCACCAGCATTATCGCTGTCGGTACCGGCGTGAAGATCTACAACTGGATGTTCACCATGTATGGCGGCCGCATCCGCTTCGCGACGCCAATGCTGTGGTCGCTGGGCTTCATGGTGACGTTCGTCATCGGCGGCATGACGGGCGTGTTGCTGGCCGTGCCGCCGGCCGATTTCCTGCTCCACAACAGCCTGTTCCTGGTGGCGCATTTCCATAACGTCATCATCGGCGGTGTGCTGTTCGGCGCCTTCGCGGGATATACCTACTGGTTTCCCAAGGCATTCGGCTTCCGGCTGCACGAGGGCTGGGGCAAGCTGGCCTTCTGGCTGACGCTGATCGGGTTCTACGCCACCTTCGTGCCGCTCTACGCTGTCGGCCTGCTCGGCATGACCCGCCGCATGCAGCATTTCGACGTGCCGGCCTGGTATCCCTGGGTGCTGGTTGCCGGCGCCGGCATGTTAATCACCACCGCCGGCGTGGTCGCGCAGATCATACAACTCGTCGTCAGCATCCGGCAGCGTGCGGCGCTTCGAGATGCCACCGGGGATCCCTGGGACGGGCGCTCGCTGGAATGGGCCACGCCCTCGCCGCCGCCGGTCTTCAACTTCGCCGCGCTTCCGCATGTCGAGGGCGAAGAGCCCTACTGGAACATCAAGCAGCGGGCACGCGAGCAAAACCGGCTGCGCGACGAGCCTGAATACGAGCCGATCGAGATGCCGCGCAACAGTCCCACCGGGTTCATCTGCGCCTTCTTTGCGACCGTGATGGGCTTCGCCCTCATCTGGCACATCTGGTGGATGGTGGCGCTCGGCGCGCTCGGCGCTTTCGCCACCTTCGTCATATTCGCGTGGCGCGACATCCCCGAATACGTCATTCCTGCCGCCGAAGTCGCCCGGATCGACCGCGCCAACCGAAGTGCCCGCCGCGAGGCGCTGGCCACTCATACGGGGCCAAGGCAATGACCGCGATCGACGTTCGAGAGCGTGACCCCTACCGCCTCGGCCATCGCAGCCACGGCCGTGCACCCAGCCACGGCGACAGCGGCCCGGCACCGATCCGGATCGTCGTGGGCTACGGCTTCTGGATCTTCCTCCTGAGCGACATCGTGATGTTCTCGGCCTTCTTCGCGGCCTACGCCGTGCTGGCGGGCAAGACGGCGGGCGGACCAAGCGGAGCCGAGCTGTTCGACCTGCGCAACGTCGCGATCGAGACGGCCGCTTTGCTGTTGTCGAGCTTTACCTGCGGTCTCGCCAGCCTCGCCGTGACAGCGCGACGAAGCTCCTGGTTCTATGTCGCGATGGCTGTCACCTTCGTGCTCGGCGCCACCTTCATCCTGCTCGAGTTGCGCGAGTTCGCGCATATGGTTGCCAGCGGTGCCGGACCGACACGCAGCGCTTTCCTGTCGGCGTTCTTCACGCTGGTGGGATGCCACGGCCTTCACGTCACGGCGGGGCTGCTGTGGCTGCTTACGATGATGGCGCAGATCTTCGCCAAGGGATTCCGCGACGATATTCTTCGGCGTTTCATGTGCTTCAGCCTGTTCTGGCACGCCCTCGACATCATCTGGGTCGCCCTGTTCACGGTGGTCTATCTCCTGGGAGCAAGTCGATGAGCAATGCGGACGATCGCCACGCGCAACGGCGCGACACCGATGGCCTGGAGCGCTACGACATCGATACGGCGCCGGGTGACGAATACCTCGGCGACACCGAAGTCGGATCCGGGTTACGCGGTTATGTGATCGGCCTTGGGCTGGCAACGCTGCTGACCATCGCCTCGTTCTGGTTGCCCGGAACGAACCTGATATGGGCACCCGGCATTCCGGTGGCGCTGGTCGTGCTGGCGATCGCCCAGATGGGCGTGCATCTCGTCTTCTTCCTGCACATCACGACGGGGCCGGACAACACCAACAACGCCCTGGCGCTTGCCTTCGGCGTGCTGATCGTTGTGCTGGTGATCGGCGGCTCGATCTGGATCATGGCCAATCTCGACCACAATTTGATGTCGATGAACGCGAACATGAACATGAACCGCTAGCGATTATTCCGGCCGTTGGCCGCAGTTCATGCGACAGCGAGCTCGGTCTCAAGCGGACGACCTCGGCCTCTCCCAGGGCGCGCGGCGCGGCCTCCTTGAGCACATCCATCTCCCTGTCTGAGGCTCCCGCATAAAAACCATGAGCCGCCGATGTTCCGATCGCCGCAACTCGGTCAAACCGGATAGCGCGCCGTTGCCCGGAACATTCGCCGAGGAAGCGGGTTTTTCGGTTCGGACGCATCGCCGCGGAAACGGCGATGGGCTCGGCAATGGGCGAAGGGCTCGACATGACCGGGCTAAGCGGTAAGCAACCAAGCGGGACGAAAGGTGTTGTGGTCGTATTCTCCGCGCCGGGCGGCGAGACCATCTACGCGCACGAATGGAAAACCGTCGCTGCCGTCGCGCGCACGATTGCAGCGTTGAAGGGATTTTCCTTCCGCCAGGGCCTGCGTGATGGCGGCGGTGACAGCGGCGGGCTGTATTTCGTGCCGGACGACAGCCTGCTTGCTGCCGATGCGGCCCAACTGGGCATCAACGGGCCCGACGACCTCTTCGGCGGCGTGGTGCCCTGGCGCCTCGCAACCACCAAGGCCATAACCCACGAGCTGGTGGACGGGTCGGCGGCACGGCCAAAGGAATGGCCCGCCGGCTTCGGCAGCGCCGTCGCCGCGGCCGTACTGCCCGGCTACACTGCATTTTCACGCCATGACGCGCTGCGCGCAGCGCAACGTCTGCTGGAGCTCGGGCTGGTCCGGTTCAAGCCACCGCGCGCTTCGCGGGGCCGCGACCAGCACACCGCCGCGACGGTCGGCGATGTCGAAAGGCTGCTGGACCAATATCCATCCTCTGACCTAAGCGAATACGGCCTTGTTCTCGAAACGCAGCTTCGCGACATTGTTACACTGAGCGTTGGCAGAACCACGATCGACGAATTGTCGGTCAGCTATTACGGCACCCAGCGGACGACGACCGACAACGACGGGCAGCCCGTTTACGGCGGATCCGATCTGGTTGTCGTGCGGGGCGGATGGGAGGCGCTGGATGAGCTGCGGCTATCTCCGGCGCTGGGTTTGGCTGTGGCGCAGGCGAGAACCTATGACGCAGCGATGGATGGTTATCCCGGATTCTTCGCCTCGCGACGCAACTACGACATCGGCCAAGGTGTCGATTCCTCGGGCATCTGGCGATCGGGTGTGCTGGAAGCCAGCTGGCGGATCGGTGGCAGCAGCAGCGCCGAGCTGGCAGCAATGGACGCCATGAAGCGCGATCCCGATATGCAGATCGTGCATGTCTCCGCCGTCAAGCAGTTCGGCAGCACTGCGCCGCTGCCGCTGAACGCAGACATCCATTTCCACGGGGAGGACCCCGAGGAGGGTCAAATCACGCGTTATACCATCGTCACCCAAGCGATCCGAGGGCCGATCGGGGACGCCGGCCGATCGTCATCTTAGGTCGAAGTGAAACACGCCTTTGGCAGGGAACATCCGCCAATGGCGTTCCACACTTTTCCTGGAATTGCTCTAACCGCGGCGGCAATTGAAGGTTCCGTGGCTTCGGATTTCGTTACCGCTACAGGTCAAGGGCGAAGATCACAGCCGCGCCTTGGTGGTGCGCGGCGTTGCCAGGAGCAGGCTTGTTTCACTGCCGGTAATTCCGGGGATCAGGCGGATACGTCTCAGCACCGCGTCGAACTCGCTCAGGGTCTGCGTTCCGAGTTCTATCACCAGATCCCAGCGGCCATTGGTGGTGTGGATCGTCGAGACCTCGGAGAAGCCGCCCAGCGCCCGGATGACGCGATCAGCGGCGTGGCCTTCGATCTCGATCATCATGATGCCACGCACGCGCTGATCGACCGCGTCGGCGCGCAGAATGACGGTGTAGCCGACGATGACGCCGTCCCTTTCAAGTCGCTCGATCCGGGACCTTACCGTTGCCCGAGAGACACCCAGGCTGATGGCAAGATCGGAAATGCTGCGCCGGGCGTCGTGCCGCAAAGAGGTGATGATCTGCTCATCGAGCTGGTCCATGATTGCTCACAACGGACGTAGATGATGCCACTATGGTAAGGCACTTCGACAAATTTGCCAATTTGACATGTTCATTCTGCCAGCGATGCCGGCTTCAATAGGGGCATCGTAATTGGTGGGGCATGAGCATGCATTGCACGATCGTAGGAGCACCGATCCAGGCGGGTTCGGGCCGCATGGGTTGCGAGATGGGGCCCAGCGCGCTGCGCACGGCCGGCCTGGCCGGCGCATTGACCGAACTCGGCCATACACTGACCGACCTCGGAACGATTATCCCTGCCGACATGTGCCCTGTCGTACACGGCAACGCGGCGGTGAAGGCGCTGCCGGAAATTGCCGCCTGGACGGCGGCGATCAGCGAAACGGCCTATGCGGCAAGCGCCGATGCGATGCCGATCTTTCTCGGCGGCGACCACAGCATTTCGGCCGGCACGCTCGCTGGCATTGCCCGCCGGGCGGCGAATGCCGGTCGGCCGCTCTTCGTGCTGTGGCTCGACGCGCACCCCGATTTTCACACGCTCGACACGACGACCAGCGGCAATTTGCATGGTGTGCCGCTGGCCTATGCCAGCGGGCAGCCCGGCTTCGAGGGCTATTTCCCCCGCCTTGCAGCGCAGGTGGATCCGGCTCGCATATGCGCGCTGGGGATCCGCAGCGTGGACCTGGCGGAACGGGAAGCGTTGCGCAGAGCCGGCGTCACGGTCCATGACATGCGTTCGATCGACGAGCACGGCATCGCGCAACTGCTTCGCGCGTTTCTCGAACGGGTGAGCGCCGCCAACGGCATGCTGCACGTCAGCCTCGACGTCGATTTTCTCGACCCGTCGATCGCCCCGGCGGTCGGCACCACCGTTCCCGGCGGCGCCACCTTCCGCGAGGCGCATCTGGCGATGGAAATGCTGCATGACAGCGGCCTCGTCACCAGTCTCGACCTGGTCGAGCTCAACCCTTTTCTCGACGAACGCGGCCGCACTGCCACGCTTTTGGTCGACCTGACCGCAAGCCTGATGGGCCGGCGGATCATGGATCGCCCGACGAGGGGGTTCTGAGCCATGACGGTGAATTTGAACATCGTCCCGTTCGTCAGCGTCGACCGCATGATGAAGCTGGTGCTTGCCATCGGCATCGAGCGCTTCCTGGTCGAGCTTGCTGCCTACATCGAAGAGGATTTCAGGCGCTGGGAGCTGTTCGACAAGACGCCGCGCGTCGCCTCGCACAGCGTTGACGGCGTCATCGAGCTGATGCCGACCAGCGACGGGCAGCTCTACGGCTTCAAATACGTCAACGGGCATCCGAAGAATACGCGTGACGGCCGCCAGACCGTGACCGCTTTCGGCGTGCTTGCCGATGTCGGCAACGGCTATCCGATGCTGCTTTCGGAAATGACCATCCTGACCGCGCTCAGAACCGCCGCAAGCTCGGCGGTCGCGGCGAAATACCTCGCTCCCGAGGCCGCCAGGTGCATGGCGATCATCGGCAATGGCGCGCAATCGGAATTCCAGGCGATTGCGTTCAAGGCGCTGCTTGGCGTCGACAGGCTGCGGCTCTACGATATCGACCCGGCGGCCTCGACGAAATGCATGAAGAACCTTGCCGGCATGGGTTTCGACATCAAGGTCTGCGCGTCGGCGCAGGAAGCCGTTGAAGGTGCAGAGATCATCACCACGGTTACCGCCGACAAGCGGTCGGCAACAATCCTGACCGACAACATGGTTGGATCCGGCGTGCACATCAACGCGGTGGGCGGCGACTGCCCGGGCAAGACC
Source organism: Mesorhizobium sp. M1348 (assembly GCF_040317925.1). Classification (NCBI taxonomy): domain Bacteria; kingdom Pseudomonadati; phylum Pseudomonadota; class Alphaproteobacteria; order Hyphomicrobiales; family Phyllobacteriaceae; genus Mesorhizobium; species Mesorhizobium sp. M1348. The sequence continues at coordinate 225,899 of NZ_JAMYLH010000003.1, forward strand.
GAGCTGCATCGCGACATTCTGCTGCGCTCGGACATTTTCGTCGAATATCCGCCGCAAACGCGCGTCGAAGGCGAGAGCCAGCAGCTCGATGCGAATCACCCGATCACCGAATTGTGGCAAGTGATGACAGGAAAGGCAGCAGGCCGGACGGACGCAAGACAGATCACATTGTTTGACTCCGTCGGCTTTGCGATCGAGGATTTTTCCGCGTTGCGCTACGTCCGCGATCAGCTGCAGCGGACCGGCCTTTACGAGGAACTAGACCTTCTGGCCGATCCCGATGAGCCGCGCGACCTGTTTGGCATGCTGCTGCGCGCCGAAAAAGCGACCAGCCTGGCGGTTGCCGGCAGCTGAGCTGCGATCCCGTCGGTCAGTCCTTCTTTTCCTGATACAGGCGCTCGGTCGCACGCTCGCTTTCCCTGCGCTCCGCCGGGCCGCGACGGCGCTGCGTGAGCAGGGCGTAGGCGATCAGAATTGCCAGAAGCAGTGGACCGCCTGCAACAACGAGCAACCACAAACTATTCCCAGACATCGACCGTCTCCTTTCCCTCACAACCGGAAAGGACCCGAACCGTTCCTCCGTCTTGTCGGATGTCGCCCGCAGGACGTGGTGCGATTCAGGATTTTGTGCCTCGGGCAGGACGTTCCACGCCTTGTCTGCACTCAGGATGCGCTTATGTAACTCTTATCATTCGGTCACATGCACTCTCTGCGAAGTGAAGGGAACCACAAGGGCTTTCCAACATTTGGTTGTTCAAGAGACAAACGTGCAGCCACACCGGCTCCGGGGCTAGGAATACCATGCGTGAGAATCAATCCGACGTCTTCGATCTGTTTTCCGAGGTCTACAAGAATGCGGCGCAGGAGGAGATAAGCCTCCAGCAATATCTGCTTGCCTGCCGCGAGGACAAGTCGATGTACGCCTCGGCACCCGAACGGATGGTCGAGGCGATCGGTGAGCCGACCTTTGTCGATACCAGCAAGGACGAGCGGCTCGGCCGTATTTTTTCGAACCGGACGATCAAGATCTATCCAACCTTCGCCGACTTTTACGGCATGGAGGATACAATCGAGCGTATCGCCGGTTATTTCCGCTATGCCTCGCAAGGGCTTGAGGAACGCAAGCAGATCCTCTATCTCCTCGGCCCGGTCGGCGGCGGCAAATCCTCGCTTGCGGAGCAGCTGAAAAGGCTGATGGAGCAGCGTCCGATCTATACCCTGAAGGTCGGCGGCCAGGTCAGCCCGGTCTTCGAATCGCCGCTCGGGCTGTTCGATCCCGACCGCATGGGCGACCTTTTGGAGGACAAATACGGGATCGCCCGGCGGCGGCTGAACGGCCTGATCTCGCCCTGGGCGGCCAAGCGCCTCGACGAATTGTCCGGCGACATCTCCAAATTCAGCGTCGTCAAGCTGATGCCGTCCAGGCTGCGCCAGATCGGCATTGCCAAGACCGAGCCGGGCGACGAGAACAACCAGGACGTGTCGGCCCTGGTGGGCAAGGTCGATATCAGGCAGCTGGAAAACTTCAGCCAGTCCGATCCGGACGCCTACTCCTATAGCGGCGGGCTGAACCGGACCACGCAAGGACTGCTCGAATTCGTCGAGATGTTCAAGGCGCCGATCAAGGTGCTGCATCCGCTGCTGACCGCGACCCAGGAAGGCAGCTACAACGGCACCGAGAATTTCGGCGCTTTCCCCTATCAGGGCATCATCGTTGCCCATTCCAATGAATCGGAATGGCTGCAGTTCAAGAACAACAAGAACAACGAGGCGTTCCTCGACCGCATCCTGGTGGTCAAGGTGCCGTATTGCCTGCGCGTTACCGAAGAACGGCAGATCTACGAGAAGCTGTTGCGCGAAAGCGAACTGGCTAACAGTCCCTGCGCTCCGGAAGTGCTCGACATCCTCAGCCGGTTCACCGTCTCGACCCGCCTGGCCGAACACGACAATTCGCCGCTCTACACCAAGATGCGCGTCTATGACGGCGAGAACCTCAAGGAAACCGATCCCAAGGCGAAGTCGGTCCAGGAGTACCGAAACGCGGCCGGTGTCGATGAAGGCATGACCGGCGTCAGCACCCGCTTCGCCTTCAAGATCCTGTCGCAGACCTTCAACTACGACACCGAAGAGGTGGCCGCCGATCCGGTGCATCTGATGTACATCCTGGAAGAGGCGATCAAGCGCGAGCAGTTCCCGAAGGAAACAGAGGCGGACTATCTCGATTTCATAAAGTCGGAGCTGGCCACCCGTTATGCCGAGTTCATCGGCCACGAGATCCAGAAGGCCTATCTGGAATCCTACAGCGAATACGGCCAGAATCTGTTCGACCGCTATATCGCCTATGCCGATGCCTGGATCGAGGATCAGGACTACAAGGATACCGATACCGGCCAGATCCTCAATCGCGAGGTTTTGGACAACGAACTGTCGCAGGTCGAAAAGCCGGCCGGCATCGCCAATCCCAAGGACTTCCGTAACGAAGTGGTGAAGTTCACGCTGCGCGCGCGGGCCAGAAACCATGGCCGCAACCCGTCATGGACAAGCTACGAAAAGCTGCGCGAAGTCATCGAGAAGCGGATGTTCGGGCAGGTCGAGGATCTGCTGCCGGTGATCAGTTTCGGCTCCAAGCAGGACAGCGTGACGGAGAAGCGGCATACCGAATTCGTGCAGCGGATGATCCAGCGCGGTTACACCGAGCGCCAGGTCCGCCGGCTGGTGGACTGGTACATGCGGGTGAACAAGGCGGGTTGAAGCCAGCCGGGGTAACATATGCCGATCTTCATCGATCGCCGACTGAACCCGAAGGACAAAAGCCTCGGCAACCGGCAGCGTTTCCTGCGGCGGGCGCGCGAAGAGTTGAAGCGCACCATCCGCGATCAGATCCGCACCGGCAAGATCGCCGACGTGGATGCCGAGCATGCCGTTTCGATGCCGGCGCGAGGCACCGGCGAGCCGAGCTTCAACGATGCCAGGAACAGCGGCAGCCGCCGGCACGTCCTGCCCGGCAACAAGCATTTTGCTCCAGGCGACCGGCTGCCCAAACCCGGCCAGGGCGGCGGCATGGGATCAGCCCCGGGGAGAACCGAATCGGAGGACGATTTCCGTTTCGTGCTGTCGCGCGAAGAGGTGCTCGACCTCTTTTTCGAAGACCTCGAACTGCCTGATATGGTCAAGCTCAACCTGAAGGAGATCCTCGCCTTCAAGCCGCGCCGGGCCGGCTTCGCCGCGACCGGCTCGCCGACCAACATCAATGTCGGGCGCACGATGCGCAACAGCCACGGCCGCCGCATAGCGCTCAGGCGCCCCAAGCAGGAGGAACTCGACGCGATCGCGCAGGAGATTGCGTCGCTGGAGGCGAAGCCGCAAAACGCCGAGATACGCCAGCGCATCGTGGCGCTTCAGGAAGAGTTCGATCGGCTGGAGCGCCGCCGCAAGCGGATCGCCTTTGTCGATCCGGTCGATATCCGCTTCAACCGCTTCGACGCGCAGCCGGTGCCGAATGCCAACGCGGTGATGTTCTGCCTCATGGACGTGTCCGGTTCGATGGGCGAACGCGAGAAGGATCTGGCCAAGCGCTTCTTCGTGCTGCTGCACCTGTTCCTGAAACGGCGCTACGACCGGACCGAGGTGGTCTTCATCCGCCACACGCACGAGGCGCAGGAGGTCGACGAGGAAACCTTCTTCTACAACACCCAGAGCGGCGGTACGGTGGTTTCCACGGCGCTCGAGGAGATGCACCGCATCGTCGAGCAACGCTATCCCAGCCGCGAATGGAACATCTATGTCGCCCAGGCCTCGGACGGCGACAATTTCGTCACCGATTCCGAGCGCTGCATCGCACTTCTCGATGAACAGATCATGCGGCTCTGCCAGTATTTCGCCTATGTCGAGATCCTCGACGAGCGCGAGAGCCATATCTTCGGCGCTACCGACAACGGCACGTCGCTATGGCGTGCCTACAGTGCGGTCAAGCTGAGATGGTCGAATTTCCAGATGAGCCGCATCGCCACCGCGGCCGACATCTACCCGGTTTTCCGCCAACTCTTCGCCAGACAGCCGGGTTATCAAAAGAGCGGTGAAAGAGGGGGCTGATGGAGAGCAGATCCGGGCTGCTGTTTTCCGGTTCCGACTGGGATTTCAGGACGCTGTCGCGCGCCTACAAGACCATCGAGGCGATCGCCACCGAAGAGCTCCACCTCGACATCTATCCGGTACAAATGGAGATCATCTCGTCCGAACAGATGCTCGACGCCTATTCCTCGGTCGGCATGCCGCTGATGTACCGGCACTGGTCGTTCGGCAAGCACTACCTCTACCAGGAATTGCTCTATCGCAAAGGCGGGCGAGGGCTCGCCTATGAACTCGTCATCAATTCGAATCCCTGCATCGTCTATCTGATGGAGGAAAACACCATGGCCCTGCAGGCCCTGGTGACGGCGCACGCGGCACTCGGCCACAACCATTTCTTCAAGAACAATTATCTGTTCCGGCAGTGGACGGACGCCGGCGCCATCCTCAGCTATCTGGACTTTGCCAAGGGCTACATTGCCCGCTGCGAGGAGCGGCATGGCGTCGATGCGGTGGAAGAGATCCTCGATGCCGCACATGCGCTGATGGAACAGGGCGTGTTCAGATATCACCGGCCGCCGAAGCTGTCGTCGGAAAAGCAGCGCGAGGGCCTTCGCGAGCGCCTGGAATACGAGGAGCGCTCCTACAATGATCTGTGGCGCACGCTGCCGCCGTCCAAGGACGGCACCAAGGTCCGCGAGACGGACACCGTGGCGGAGCGCAAGAAATCGCTCAAGCTGCCCGAGGAGAACCTGCTTTATTTCCTGGAGAAGAACAGCCTGATCCTGGAACCATGGCAGCGTGAGGTCGTCCGGATTGTCCGCGTCATCGCGCAGTATTTCTATCCCCAACGGCAAACGCAGGTGATGAACGAGGGCTGCGCCACCTTCGTGCATTACACGCTGATGAACCTTTTGTTCGATCGCGGCCTGATCGGCGAAGGTGCCATGCTGGAAATCCTGCGCAACCATTCGAACGTGATCTTCCAGCCAGGGTTCGACGATCCGCGCTTTTCCGGTATCAACCCTTACGCGCTGGGTCTCGACATGATGCAGGACATCCAGCGCATCTCGACCGCGCCGACGGCCGAGGACCGCGACTGGTTCCCCGATATCGCCGGCAATGGCGACTGGCGCCAGACCTTGCTGGACGCCTGGGCCAACCATCGCGACGAGTCCTTCATCCGCCAATATCTGAGCCCTACCCTGATACGGAAATGGCGGTTCTTTGTCCTTGCCGATGCCGCCAACGACCCCCATTACGAAGTCGCCTCGATACACAATGAGCGCGGCTACGAGAGCGTCCGCGCCGCACTCGCCCACAGCTACGACATCGGCGCCAGCCGGCCGGACATCCAGGTGGTGGACGTGGACCTGCTCGGCGACCGGCATCTGCGCCTGCAGCACAAGGTCAAGGACGGCATCGTGCTGGAAGGCGGCAGCCGCGACGCCACGCTGCGCCACATCCGCAAGCTCTGGGGCTACGAGGTCAGCATGGTCGCGGTCGACGCGCAGACCGGCGCCACGCTCCACGAACGGTCTACCAGCCAGATCGGGGAATGACCCGACCGGCTTGCCGGCGACGTCGGGTGTCATAGCCTTTACCGGATCACCAACGACCCTATCTACGCGCGCACCTTGGCATGATCGGGAGCAGGAACATGCGCGCATTGATGATCGCCACCCTTCTTCTGGTCGCCGTCTCGATGGCGCTCTCGCTCGCGCACGCACTGGAATTGCCCGGCAAGTTGCGTCTCAAGGAGGCCACCTACAGATCAGTGCAGGCGATCTACTATCCCGGCTTCACGATCGGCGGGTTCGCCGAGATCGGCGGCATCATTGCACTCGCCGTCCTGCTCTACCTGACGCCCTATCCAAGCGCCCGATTCTGGTGGACCTTGGCGGCGCTTGTCTTCTTGCTGGCGGAGCATGCGACCTATTGGTTGGTCACGCATCCCGTCAATAATTTCTGGGTGCAAGACACTGCCATGCCGAAATCAGCCGCGACGTTTTTTTCAATGTTCTCTCGAAAGCAGACCGGCGACTGGAGAGATTTGCGCAACGTCTGGGAGGCTTCGCATGTCGCCAGGGCAGGCCTCGCGATGCTGAGCCTAGTCTCAATTGCTGTCGCCGCGACATTTTTTGCCGAATAGCGCCGAGGAGATCAAGACGGCGTCCTCGTTCGCCAATTTGCGGCTACGAACGCTGCATCCGTCAGATCAGAGAACGGACCCGGCGCCGTATTGTCTTAACGTCAAGCGATCCGGCCGTTCAGCGGTCGGCGCGATGCTTGTTGTGGGCGCTTTCCTGGTGCTCGCCGCGGATGATGTTGCGATCGTCGGGATCGGCAATATCCTTCGGGTCCGATCTGAGCTCGGCACCGCGCCGGAACGCCTCGCGCTCTTGCCTGGTCTTTTTCAAATCCGCTTCGGCGTCGAAATCCTTGCCGGCGTTTTTCGTGTTCTCGCGCTCTTCGATGATGCGCAACTGCTGCTCATGAGTCTTTCTTCCGGCCATCGGCGACCTCCTTCTTTCTATTTTCCGCTTCCCAAGCTGCTAAAGCCCGAAAGGATAGGTCTCGGGAAGGCCTGTCCCCGCATGTTCCGGCCCAAGCGGCGTCACGGCACTGGTTTCATCGAACCAGACGAAAGCATCGAACTGGCGGGCGAGCGAGGCATCCGCATAGTGGCTGTGCAACTCGGTCTCGGGCCGGTAGATGACGCCGATAAAGCGCTCCAGCCGGCGCTCGAGAAGCCGTTGGCGCAGCGTGTCGTCGCGCTCGAAATCGAGAAGGAAAGGCGAGACGCCGCTGTCGTGGCAAAGCCGCTCATAGCTGTCGTTGTGGGAAGGCCGCACCAGTTTCACTTCCATGTCGCCGTCCCAGTCGGTCGCCGCGGCCACCGTCCCGGAATGCGTACTGAGCCCAATCAAGCCAACCTCGTCGCCAAGACGCTGGCGGCAGAGCTGGCCGATGTTCACTTCGTCCCTGACGATCCCCATCTCGGTGTAGCGAGCATCGCCGATATGGGAATTATGTGCCCACACCACCGCCTTGGCATTCGGGCCGCGGGCCTGCAGCAGGTGCTCCAGCGTTTCGAACATGTGGGTGTCGCGCAGGTTCCAGGATTGCGCGCCGCCATAATACATGGTGCGGTAATAGCGCTCGGCGGCGGCGACTAGGCGGGCGTTCTGGGTGGCGTCGAGGAAATCGATACCGTCCTGCTGCGCATAGTCGAGCTCCCTGGAAAGCAGTTCCCGGCATTGCTCGAGCACGGCCTTCTCGCATTTCTGGTAACCGGAGGTGAGTGCGACACGGCCATAAGTGGCCGGGTCGTTCTGCCACGGCGTCAGGCAGCCATAGCGTTCGCGCGCGATCCTCGCCGCCTGCGGATCGACCCGGTCGAGATATTGCAGGACCGCCGCAATCGATCCGCCCATATTGTAGATGTCGAGGCCATAGAATCCGGCCCGCCGGGAGGATATGCTGATCCGCTCATTACGCACTCGCATCCAGTCGACGAACGCCGCGACGTCGGTGTTGCGCCACATCCAGGTGGGAAAGCGCTGGAACGGCGGCGCCGCGCCCGGCCGCGGCGGCCGATGGCGGACGTAGCGGTCGATCGCCGCGGCATCGGGCCAGTCGGCCTCCACCGCGACGATGGTGAAGCCATGCTTCTCGATCAGCCTGCGAGTGATCGCGGCGCGCGCACGGTAGAACTCCGACGTACCGTGACTGGCTTCGCCGAGCAAGACGACGCGGCGGTCGGCAAACCGGTCGAACAGCGCACCGAAGGCCGGATCGTCGAAATCCGGAAGCGGTTCGGCTGCGGCCGCTATCATCTGCGGCAGGCTGCTCCTGCGCTGATGCCGGTGCGGAAGATCGGCCGCTATTTGGCTGTCGCTGCCTGGCTCGCCCCAGCCTTGCTCGCCGATCAGCGGAACAAACCGCACGCCGCCGAAATCCTCCTCGGTGTAAGTTGCTGCGCCGGTCCGGGTGACCTTGAGCAGCCGCTGCGCGTCGAATTCGTCGCCGACCGGGATGATAAGCCGGCCGGCGACGTCGAGCTGTTCTTGCAGAGCGAGCGGTGCGCCGGGTCCAGCGGCGGCAACCAGGATCGCATCGAAGGGCGCCGCTTCGGGCCAGCCCTTGGTGCCGTCGCCAGTGCGGACTTCGATATTGTCGTAGCCAAGCTTTTTGAACCGTTGCCTTGCCGTTTCAGCCAACGCGGCGTGGCGCTCGATCGTGTAGACGCGTTCGACGATGCGGCTCATTACGGCAGCCGCATAGCCGGAGCCGGTGCCGACCTCGAGAACATGGTCACCAGCTCCGATCTCCGCCATTTCGATCATGAACGCAACGATAAAGGGCTGCGATATCGTCTGACCTTCGGCGATCGGCAGCGGCCCATCCTCATAAGCGAACTCTTCGAAGCCCGGATCGACGAAAGCCTCGCGCGGAACCTCCCGCATCGCCTGCAGGACATTGCGGTCGCGAATGCCACGGCGGCTTAGGTGGACGTCCACCATACGATCACGGGCATCGGAGAGATCGAGCATTTTTTGCTCCTTTTGCAGACCCCTCCGCCCCAATGAGCCAAGCGTCCTCAAGGGCAACTAGGTTCATGTCCCGTACGTCCCTGGAATTGCGGTCCCGTGAATTCCTGGATTACGCACGTCTCTCTAACCGTTGGCGAGCCTCGAGGTTCCCAAGTGACCGATCGGCTTTTGCTGGCGAGGGGCAGCGCCCGCCCAAACTTATTTCGAGGCAAATCCTTTCTCCGAGGCGACGCCACTCCAGATACCGACGGACGAGGGTATTCCGGAGGCATTTCCATGAACGACGAGGCCCGCACCACTGCGCAGACAACCGGCCTTGACCAGATCGATCTGATGGACCGCTACTGGCGCGCCGCGAACTACATCTCGGTTGGCCAGATCTATCTGCTCGACAATCCGCTCTTGCGCGAGCCTTTGCGGCCCGAGCACATCAAGCCGCGGCTGCTCGGCCATTGGGGCACGACGCCCGGCCTCAATTTCATCTATGTGCATCTGAACCGGATCATCCGTGAACGTGGTCTCGATGTTCTGTTCATCTGCGGGCCGGGTCACGGCGGCCCGGCAATGGTCGCGAACACCTGGCTCGAGGGCACCTACAGCGAGATCTATCCCGAGGTCGGCGGGGACGAAGACGGCCTGCGAAAGCTGTTCCGGCAGTTCTCGTTTCCCGGCGGAGTGCCGAGCCACGCGGCTCCGGAGACGCCCGGCTCGATCCACGAAGGCGGAGAACTCGGCTATGCGCTGGTTCATGCCTTCGGCGCCGCCTTCGACAATCCGAACCTTGTCGTTGCCTGCGTCGTCGGCGACGGTGAAGCCGAGACCGGCCCGCTCGCCGCGGCCTGGCATTCCAACAAGTTCCTGAACCCGGCATCCGACGGTGCCGTCCTGCCGATCCTGCATCTCAATGGCTACAAGATCGCCAGCCCGACGATCCTCGGCCGCATGGAAGACGAGGCGTTGCGCAGCCTGTTCCTCGGCTATGGCTACGAGACCTTCTTCGTGGAAGGTCATGAGCCTGCCGCGATGCATCGGGAGATGGCCCGCACGCTCGATACCGTGCTCGACCGGATCCACTCCATCCAGGAGCCTGCACGAGCCGCGGGCTGGATGGGAGAGCGGCCGCTGTGGCCGATGATCGTGCTGCGCAGCCCAAAGGGTTGGACCGGGCCGAAAGAGGTCGACGGCAAGAAGGTCGAGGATTTCTGGCGCTCGCACCAGGTCCCGGTGTCGAACGCACGCGGCGACGCGGCGCACCGCCAGATCCTCGAAGACTGGATGCGCAGCTACGAACCGAAGACGCTGTTCGACGAAGGCGGGCATCTCCTGGCGGAACTCGCGGCGCTGGCGCCTACGGGGTCAAGACGCATGGGCGCAATCCCCTACGCCAATGGTGGCCTGCTGAAACAAGACCTTGTGCTTCCCGACTGGAAAGGCCTCGCGCTCGACGTACTGCGTCCGGGCGGTACTGTTGGGGAGGCGACGCGGACCGTCGGAAGCTATCTTCGCGATGTGATCCGCTTGAACGCCGATGCCAGGAATTTTCGGCTGATGGGACCGGACGAGACATCCTCCAACCGCCTCGACGACGTGTTCGAGGTTACGGACCGCGTCTGGATGGAGCGGATCGAGCCTTACGACGTCCATCTTTCCCGCGACGGCCGCGTCATGGAGGTGCTCAGCGAGCACCTTTGCCAAGGCTGGCTGGAGGGCTATCTGCTGACCGGCCGCCACGGCCTGTTCTCGTGCTACGAGGCGTTCATCCACATTGTCGATTCCATGGTCAACCAGCACGCCAAATGGCTGAAGACCTCCGGCGAACTTGCCTGGCGCAAGCCGATCGCCTCGCTCAACTACCTGCTGACCTCGCATGTCTGGCGGCAGGATCACAACGGCTTCAGCCATCAGGACCCGGGATTTGCCGATTTCGTCGCCAACAAGAAGGCCGACACGGTCAGGCTCTATTTCCCGCCGGATGCCAACACGCTGCTGTGGATCACCGACCATTGCCTGAAAACCTACAACCGCATCAACGTCATCGTCGCCGGCAAGCAGCCGGCGCCGCAATGGCTGTCCGCCGAAGACGCGGAAGCGCACTGCAAGGCCGGTGCGGGCATCTGGGAATGGGCCGGGACGGTTGCCAAGGGCGAAGATCCGGATGTGGTCCTGGCCAGCGCCGGCGACGTGCCGACACTGGAGACGCTTGCCGCAGCCGACATCCTGCGCTCAGGCATTCCGGACCTGAAGATCCGCGTCGTCAATGTCGTCGACCTGATGATTTTGCAGTCGAATTCCGAGCATCCGCATGGCTTTGCCGATGACAGATTCGACGCCCTGTTCACCAAGGCCAAGCCGGTTATCTTCGCTTATCACGGCTACCCCTATCTCATTCACCGTCTGACCTACCGGCGCGCCAACCACGACAACATGCATGTGCATGGCTTTCGCGAGGAAGGCACGACGACGACGCCGTTCGATATGGTCGTGCTCAACCAGCTCGACCGCTATCATCTGGCGCTCGCCGCGATCGCGCGCGTGCCGGGGCTGGCCGAGCGGGCGAAGGAGCTTGCCGCGGCGCTGCATGGGAAATTGGCTGAGCACAAGGCCTATGTCCGCGAACATGGCGAGGACATGCCCGAGATCCAGAAATGGTCCTGGCCACAGGACAGCGCGACGAAGGCCGGCGATTGATGCGACGATCGATCCTTGCGTTGAATGCCGGCTCGTCGAGCATCAAGTTCAGACTTTACGACCTTGCAGCATCCGCCGAGCTGGATCTTGCCTCGCGCGGTTCGCTGGATCTGGGCGACGCGCCAAGGCTGACCGCGAAAGCCGCCGATGGGGCGGTGCAGTGCGATCGGCCACTTGCCGCAGACGCATCACGCGACATGGGCATCGGCCAGATGCTGCAATGGATCGAGAACGAACTTGGCGGAAGGAAACTGATCGCCGCCGGCCATCGCATCGTCCATGGCGGACGCGAGTTCGTCGAACCTGTCCGCCTGATGCCGACAGTTATCGAGGCTCTCGACAGGCTGACCCCGCTTGCGCCACTGCACCAGCCGCGCAGTCTCGCACCAATCCGGGCGCTTGCTGCGCTGCGGTCGGACCTGCCGCAGGTCGGATGTTTCGACACGGCCTTCCATCGGACCATCGAGCCTCTGGTCAGCCGTTTCGCACTGCCGCGCCGCTATGAGGCAGACGGCATCCACCGCTACGGCTTTCACGGGCTTTCCTACGAATATGTCGCCGGCCGGCTCAAGCAGATATCGCCCGATCTGGCGGCGAAAAGAACCATCGTCGCCCATCTCGGCAACGGGGCGAGCTTGTGCGCCATGCGCTACGGGCGAAGCGTCGATACTACTATGGGCTTTTCGGCGCTTGACGGCCTGGTCATGGGCACACGCTGCGGCGCCATCGATCCGGGCGTGCTTTTGTACCTGTTGTTGGAAAGAGGCGTTTCGGGAGAGGCGCTGCAAGACATGCTCTACGAGGAATCCGGCCTGCTCGGCGTGTCCGGCATTTCCGGCGACATGCGCACGCTGGAGGCCAGCGACGACCGCCGGGCTCGCGAAGCGGTGGAGCTTTTCGCCTTCCGCGCCGCCCGGGAGGTTGCCGCCCTCGCCAACACGCTGGGCGGGCTGGAATGCCTGGTGTTCACCGGCGGCATCGGCGAGCACTCTGCCCCGGCCCGCAAAGCGATTTGCGGGAGGCTTGGCTGGCTCGGCGTGGCGATCGACGAGGCCGCCAACAGCTCCCATGCCGCGCTCATCAGCCAGGCAGACAGCAAGGTCGAAGTCCGCGTCGTGGCGACCGACGAAGAAGGTGTCATCGCCCGCCACACCCGCAAGGTGATGGAGGAGCCCGGCTGATGCGGATGGCCTTGAGTGGCGGCGCCTACGACCGCACTGGTCGAGCGGCTACGCCGCTAGCGCGGCCGATCTGTTGAACACAATGGTCACCCGCGTTCCTTTGCCAGGGGTCGAATCCACCTCGAACCGGGCATTGGCATTTTCGGTCAGCGATTGCGCGATCAACGCTCCGAGCTTGCCGGGTTTCGGCCAGGTCTCGCCTTCGGGCAGCCCGATGCCGTCATCGGCGACTACGATGCGAAAACCGTCGCCATCGACGACGCTGCGCAGCGTGATCGTCCCGCCTTCGCGGCCCAAAAGGCGTGCTTCAGCGCGTTCGTCAAAAGCTCATTGAGGTCACTCGCCAACTGCGAAGTCCCGGCGCGGCCACGCATGGCGGAGAGCCGAGATGATGGTTGGGAAGCGCCTGAAGGCTCAGCTCGAATGGCTCTGCTCGACCAGATGGAATTTATACCGGTCGCGAATATGCGCGTTGAAGAACCGGCCCTTTGACGAGGCTTTGCGGAATGCCGCGTGCACCCGCGGCGGCACGTCCTCGTAATCATAGCGGTTTCCGCTCGGGACGAACCATACGGAGAGTACCCTCGTCGCCGGCTGGTAGTCGATGTTTCTGATCGCAGTTGAAGGCATCCTCGACAGGTCCAATGCTCGGCAGTGCTCCATTCCATGCCGTCGTGTGAATAACCCTGCACGGAGAGCGAGGTTCCTTGCTGCCGAGGCAGCCTTGCCGCTACGGGCCGGCTTCACCAAATACGGTTGATGCCGTCGCTCAAGACATCGGCTGCAGCCCGCCAGGGCGATCTCTTTGCCGCCATCGACGACCTGCCGGAAGGATTTCACTACCGGCCCGAACTGATCACGCCGGACGAAGAAGCAACGTTGGCGAGCCAGCTCGCAACCCTGCCATTTCAGGCCTTCGACTTTCACGGCCATCTGGCAAACCGTCGGGTGGTCGGCTTCGGGCTGCGTTACGACTACGACCGGCTCGAAGTCGTCGAGGCACCGCCGATACCCGGCTTTCTGCTGCCGCTCAGGGAAAAGGTTGTAGCCTTTGCCCGCCTGCCGGCCGAAACCTTCGTGCAGGTGCTGATCAACGAGTACCGGCCGGGCGCCGGTATCGGCTGGCACCGCGACAAGCCTCATTTCGAGGCGGTCGCCGGCGTTTCGCTGCTAGCCGCCTGCAGCTTTCGCCTGCGCCGGAAAAATGGCACGCGATGGGATCGCAAGACCGTCACCGTCGAGCCAAGATCGGCCTATCTGATGACGGGTGCTGCGCGCAACGAATGGGAGCACAGCATTCCACCGGTTGCCGAGCGCCGCTATTCGATCACGTTGCGCACGCTGCGACCGCAACGCGCTTAAAGCAGGGCGGTGAGGAAGCCCAAGCGATGCCCTAAGGACCAGGCTGAAACAAGTTCATCCGTCGCCATGCCGACCGGCAAAGTCCGCCAACATGGCGCGCTGGCCTTTCAGGATCTTGAGGTTGGCTTCAGGCAGGGAGAACCAGCCCGCTCTGTCGACTTCGGCAAATTCCTTCATCGAGCCGGACCTTGGCGGCCATTCCATGACGAAGGTGTTGCTGCTGATGGCGTCGCTGTCGAAATCCGCCTCGACGCACCATGCGATGACGAGCTTGCCGCCCGGCTGCCGGTAGCTGCCAAGGTGTTCGAAAACTCCATCGATGGCGATGCCGAGTTCCTCTTCTGCCTCGCGTTTGGCCGCCGCCAGCTCGTCCTCGTTCTCGTCGACCAAGCCCTTCGGGATCGACCATGCGCCGTCGTCCTTCTTCGCCCAGAATGGGCCGCCCGGATGCACCAGCAACACCTGAAGTGAACCTCTGCTTTGGCGATAAATGAGCAACCCTGCGCTGCGTTTGGCCATTCCGCTATTCCCCTGACGAAAATGAAACGAACGTTCTCGTCCGGGCCGGCGTATGGAGCAGCCTGCCACGGCGGAACGATTTCCGCTCGCAGCCGTTCCGTCCGTTCGGCAAATGAGTGATTGACATGGCGACGCCGCGAGCTGCCTGGAAGGGCTTTATGAAAGTCGGATCGGTTTCCTGTGGCGTCAAGATCATCGGCGCCGTCAGCGAGGCCGAGAAAGTACATTTCAGGATCCTGAACCGCAAAGACGGTCTCCCGGTCAAGAGCGCCTATATAGACGAGGAGACCGGCGACACGGTCGAGGCGGCCGAGCAGGTAAAGGGCTACGAGGTCGAAAAGGGCGAGTTCATCCGCATTGAGCCGGACGAAATCAAGAAACTGAAGATGGTATCGCAGCATACGCTCGAGATCGGCGAGTTCGTGCCCGCCGCCGAAATCGACGCACGCTACCTCGAAAAGCCCTATTATCTGGTCCCGGCCGATGCGCCCTCCACGGAGGCGTTCGCGGTGATCCGGGACGCCATGGCCAGGAAGAAAGTGGCAGCTCGCTCCTGCGTCGTGCTGTACCAGCGTGGCCGAGAGGTGCTGATCCAGCCGCTGGGCAAGGGCATGGTGATGACTGAATTACGCAACCACAATGAAGTGGTCGCGGCGGACGCGGTGTTCGAAGGGCTGAAGGCTCGCAAGGTCGATCCCGAGATGCTGGAAATCGCGCAATTGCTAGTCGACAAGAAGCCGGCCAAATTCGACCCGTCGAAGTTCGAAGACACTTATGAACAGGCGCTGGTTGCGATGATCGAAGCCAAGCGCAAGGGCAAGAAACCGCCCAAGCCGGCACCCGAGCCGAGGACGAACGTCGTCAACCTCGCCGATGTTCTGCGCAAAAGCCTGGCGCAGGAAGGCGGCAAGGCTCCCAGCAAGAATCCGAGAACGGCCCCGAAACGCAAATCGGCCTGAATGTCCGAAAGTGGATCGAACGGAACCGAAAACGCTCGCGCGCATTTAGATGACGAAGCAATCCGTCGGCAAGCCAAGCGGAGCGGGGGACTGGTGGACGTCGTTGAACTAAAGACTGGCGGAATCCCGCAAGTTTCCTCCGCCGATCTGATGCAGGCGTTGCCTGTCGCCGTCTACACCACCGACAAACAAGGCTACATTACCTTCTTCAACGAAGCCGCTGCCGATCTCTGGGGATATCGTCCAGTTATCGGCCAGGACCGCTGGTGCGGATCATGGAAGCTTCGCCACATAGACGGGCGGCCGATGGCGCATGACGAATGTCCGATGGCCGTTGCCTTGCTGGAGGAGCGGGAGGTTCGTGGGGGCCGGGCGATCGCCGAGCGGCCGGACGGCCAGTTCATCCCGTTCAGCGCGCACCCGGTCCTGCTTCGCAATGCGCGCGGTGAGGTCGTCGGCGCCATCAACACCCTGCTCGACCTGCGCACCCAGGCGCTGGCTGACGACGCCGGCATAAGGCTCGCTGCCATCGTCGAATCCTCGATGGACGCGATCGTGTCGAAAGACCTGAACGGCATTATCACCAGTTGGAACGACGCGGCACAACGCCTGTTCGGCTATACGCCCGCCGAGGCGATCGGGCGCCCGGTGACGATCCTTATCCCGCCCGACCACCTGGATGAGGAAGCCATGATCATCAGCCGCATTCGCGCCGGCGAACGGATTCCTTCATACGAGACGATCCGGCAGCGCAAGGACGGCACCCTGGTTCCGGTTTCGCTCACCATCTCGCCGATACGCGACGGCATCGGGCGTATCATCGGCGCCTCCAAGATCGCGCGCGACATCAGCCCGCACAAGGAGAGCGAACGGCGTATCCGCACACTCATGCGCGAAGTCAACCATCGCGTCAAAAACCAGTATTCGGTGATCGTCTCGATGATCCGCGAGACCAGCAAGCTGGCGGGGACGCCAGAGGCTTTCCTTTCACAGGTTCGGGAACGCATCATGGCGCTTTCGGAATCGCACGATCTGCTGGTCGATGCCGAATGGCGTGGCGCGACTATCGGCGAATTGATCCATGCCCAGACCAAGGCCTTCGCGACACAGGCCAGGCTGTCGATGAGCGGGCCGATGATCATGCTGCAGCCGAACGCGGTGCAATATCTCGGCATTGCCTTTCACGAGCTGGCCACCAATTCGGTAAAGCACGGAGCGCTGTCGCGCCTTGACGGACGGGTCGAGGTCGAATGGACCGTGACGCCAGCCGCCGATGGCAGCGATGGCTTCCGCCTTGTCTGGCGGGAACTGGACGGACCATTGGTCGATGAAAACACGCGACGCGGTTTCGGAACGGTTGTGCTCAAACGCGTCACCCCGCAGGCGCTCAGCGGCACCGGCCGCCTGGAATTCGCCAGGCACGGCATCACCTGGACGCTGGAAGCGCCGCTGCGCTTCGTTCAGATGTCGATGGCTGGCATCGCGGCTGATTGAAGGCTGCTACACCAGCCGCGGCTTGGCGGCCGTGTGGCAACGCAATCCCTTTGGTAGCAATCAGGAGGAGCAGCGATGAGTTGGCTGGGCACCTGGCGGAACCAGTACGGGTCGGTCGTCGAACTGACCAGCGAAGAGGGCGGACGGATCAGCGGAACCTTCAGGACGGCACTGGAGGACAGCGCCTTCTTCGGCATGACGGTGCCGCTGTTCGGAGCCTGCCATGGAGACGTCATCGGATTCACCTGCGCGGCCGAAGGGCGGATCGGAGCCGCGGCGGTGAGCTATACCGGCATCCTCAGGAACGGGAAGCTGGAGATGCTGTGGCACACCGTTGCGGATGCCGCTTTGTCGGCTGAAAAGGAAGGTGCCCCGGCCCGAGCCAGGAAACTCCCCGCCTGGCGCGCTTTTGGAACCAGCCTCGACAGTTTTGAACGCGTCTCCTGACTGTCGCGGGCATTCAGCTCGCGAGTGAGGCAGCAGGAGTCCCGCAGTGCACAGGAACTCGCACTGACGATGGCGCGTTGGTGCGCCAGGACATGCGCTGTTCGTTACGGGGTCGACCCAATGAGCGTGCTTTATCGCGCAGCGAAAATCGCCGAACAGGCTCATGCCGGGCAGACGGACAAGACAGGGCGGCCTTATATCGAACATTGCCGCCGGGTCGTCGATGCCGTCGAAACGCTCGACCAGAAAGCCATCGCCTATCTTCACGACGTCATCGAAAAAGGCGACGGCTGGAACCGCGACCGGCTTGAGGCGGCCGGGTTTGGACCGTCCATCGTATCCGCCGTCGATGCCATGACGCGGCTGCCGAACGAGGACGATGCGGCTTTCGTTCGCAGGGCCGCGGCCAACCCGTTGGCGTTGCCTGTCAAGCGCGCCGATCTTGCCGACAATCTATGGCAGGCACGGCAGATCGGGGCCTCGACAGCGAAATACGAAGACGGCTTGCGCATTCTCAGAGAAGAGTTTGCGAGCTGACGGAAGGCTGCGCTGTCGCCGATTTGAGTTTACTCGGTGACGTGCGGCGTATGCCGCTTGTCCTCCGCGGGATCGGCCTCGATCCGCGCCCTGCCGGGATCGAACGCGCCGTGGCGGGCGATCGCCAATGCCGGGGTGTCGGGCGTCTCGTAGGCCCACATGAAGTCTTCTGCCGACGAACCGACCGCATGAACACGCCAATAGCTTGCCGTGCCCTTCAGCGGGCTGTGGCTCGTTGTGTTCGTCTTCTCCAGAAGGTCGAAATAGATGTCCTCGAAGGGTATGTAGAAGACAGGATCATGACCGTCTTCGTAGAGCAGCTTTGCCCGCTGGCTCGACGCGATAATGGCATCGGAAAACCGAACGGTCACGGTTCCATCGAACGGGACAATGCTGAGCGGGCCTGGCCGGGGGGCGGAATTTGCGGCTAAGGGCTGCATTCGACTTCTCCGTTGACTGCGCTGCCCTCCTGAAACGTGTTGTTGCCCGTCACGGTTCCAGGCCGCGGGCGCGCCGAGGCCGGCGGTGGAACGGTTTTGCAAGGTCGTCGTTGTTTCAGACCTCCGCACGCGCCATAATCGCAATGGCCGCCACTCACCGACTCAACAGCAAATGGATCACATGCTGGATCGATCGCCTACCCTTCCAAGGTCGCTTGGCGCTGCGCTGCGAAGGGAAGTGCCGCGGTTTACGGTACCCGGCAATGAAATTTCGTGCACAACGGTCGCATCCTACAACGTGCATAAATGCGTCGGCACAGACGGTAGGTTCGATCCGGAGCGGGTCGCAGCCGTGGTCAAGGAACTCGACGCGGATATCATTGCTTTGCAGGAGGCCGACGAAAGAACCGGAAGCAGGCAGGGTTTGCTCGATCTCGCAGCGCTCGAGCGGGACAGCGACCTCGTCCCCACCCACGTCCCCGAAAACCGCCGCAGCCATGGCTGGCACGGAAATCTGATCCTGGCACGCCGCGGCGTGGTCGAAAGCGTGAACCAGATCCGGCTGCCCGGCCTCGAGCCGCGCGGTGCGGTCATCGTGGACCTGGAACTGAAGGGCGTCTCCCTCAGGATCATAGCCGCACATTTTGGCTTGCTGCGGCGGTCGCGCTCGCAGCAGGCCAACGCGCTGGTCGAAGCCACGCACCCGGTTCTGCGGCCAACAATCCTGCTTGGCGACCTCAACGAATGGCGCGTCCGCAACAGGTCTTCGCTGCTGGCCCTGCTGCCGCATTTCGGTCCGATCGATGCGGTTCTGCCGAGCTTTCCGTCGCGCTTTCCGCTTTTTGCGCTCGACCGCATCCTGGCCAGGCCGCCGCACCTGATTTCCAGCATCGAGGTGCACAAGACGCCGCTGGCGCAACGGGCTTCCGATCATCTGCCGATCAAGGCCCGGCTGAACCTGGACGCGATACGGCAGCCGCGACTGCAACCAGAATGAACCTGAAGGGTTGTTAGTCAGATTTCAGACCGTTTGCTTCGCTGATGTTTGCCGGTGCACTTCATGGATACAGCCATTTCGCGGTTTGCCCGGGACAAGATCGCGGCCGGCAATAGCGGGCTGCTGCTGATCACCGACAATTATGACGCGTTTGCCGCGCGAATCCTTGCTGCGCGAAGTGCCACAAGCAGCCTCGACCTGATGTACTATCTCTGGCACGACGACCATAGCGGCCGGCTGCTTATGCAGGAGGTCGTCAAGGCGGCGGAGCGCGGTGTCCGCGTCCGCATACTGCTGGACGATATAAATCCGCGCAACAGCGACGCCGCTTACCTGGCGCTCAACAGCTACAAGAACATCGAGCTGAGGCTGTTCAACCCCAGCGGCATGAGGAACGGCAGCATCTTTCGCTCGCTGGAGATGGTCGCCCGGCTGTTTGCGATGACCCGCCGCATGCACAACAAGGCCTGGATCGCCGATGAGGGCTTGGCCATCGTCGGAGGAAGAAATATCGGCGATGCCTATTTCGACGCTGCGGAGACGAATTTCCGCGATCTCGACCTGTTGCTTCTCGGTCCTGCCGTAGGGCAGACGATGCAGATCTTCGAGGCGTTCTGGAATTGCGAGGCGGCAACGCCGATCCAGCTGCTCAACCCGGCTGCGGCGGGCTCGCGCGCCGATTTCCTCGACAATTTCGATGCGACCGCGGACGGCCAGCTTTTGAACAGCTTCCGTGCCTGGCGCACGATCACGGAGTTCATTGTAGCGCACAGCGACGTCTGCTGGACGAAAGGCGTTCGCGTCATTTCCGATCCGCCGGAAAAGGTGCGCGGCAAAAGGCGCAGGAACTGGCTGACCAAGGAGCTGCTTCCCGCTATCGCGGCGACCAGGCAGCGCCTCGAAATCGTCTCGCCCTATTTCATCCCCAGCCGCACCGGGTTGGCCATCCTGTCGAAGCTGGTGGACCGTGGCGCCGAGGTTGCAATCCTGACCAACTCGCTCGCCGCGACGGACGTCGCCGCCGTGCACGGCGCCTATGCCAAATACCGCCGCAAGCTGCTTAAAAACGGCGTCCAGCTTTTCGAATTGCAGCCCTTCGACCGCCAGGCCAACATCTCCGTTTTCGGCTCAAAGGGAGCCAGCCTCCACACCAAGGCCTTCACGGTCGACGACACGCTGGGGTTTGTCGGCTCCTTCAATTTCGATCCGCGTTCGGTGTCGTTGAATGCCGAAATGGGCGTGCTTTTCCATGATACCAATCTGGTGATGGAATTGCGCCGGCGGTTCGAGCACGAAAAGTCACCGCAGACGAGCTACCAGCTGGTCCTGGACAAAGGCGCCGTGCGGTGGCTCGGCATGGCGAATGGCGAGATGCGGCAATATTCGCGTGAACCCGAGGCCAGTCTCTATCGGCGCATCGTTGCAGCGCTGGTTGGGTGCCTGCCGATCGAATCGCAATTGTAGAGGCAACTCATTGTCGGAACGGAACTCCGGGATCACGAGTTGTAACCCGTGTCCGGAGCATGCCGATGAAGACCACGATATACAGTTTTCTTGCTGAGCTCTTGCCGTTCTGGATGGCGCATAAACGCAAAATGCGCGCCGACCGCGCCGCTGAGTGGCCGACACGACCGGCTGCTGCGGATGACGATGGTCGGCCGTCGGGCGATCCGAATCGAGCAACATCGGCGCGGCGGCGCAACACGTCCTAAGGGCGGGATACCTTCAAATTGGATCCCGCTCCAACTGTCTGGCTAGCCGCATTTCTGCGACGCCAAGTGATCCCATTTGGCTGCAGAAGCTCTAGCCCCTAGGCGATCACGCTATCGTCAAGTGGCGTAATTCGAAATCCGGCGTTGCCAAGCATCCATTTTGCAGCACGTACGTTAATGTGCACTACAGGTTGCCGCTATAGGTGAGCGCCATGAGTGCTAGTGCGATAGAATTCTTGCAGGACTGGATCCACGAAAACGTTCATCTACCGCCGCCTCCGATCAAGCTTGAAAAGGAGGCGGAAACCCTCGCCAGGGAATGCAAGGAAGAGGCGGCAGACGCCGGCGTACCCATCGAAGATATCGAGGAAGAGGTTGGTGACCTCAAGGATCTGCTTGTCGCCAAGCTCGAAGACGCAGCCGAAGACGAGGCCAGGCAACTCAATGGCAAGGGGCGCGACACGAATAGGACGGATGGAGCCAACGGGCCGGCGACCCTGCAGAACAATCTGTGACTCAGGGCGGGCCGAACGAATGCGCCGCTGAGGGAGCCGCAATCTCCTAGGCTTTTCAGCGGGTCCGTACTGCAGCCGGCGCCGTGGGTTAGACTCCGCACGATCCGCCCGGGCTGAAGGAATGACGCCATCGCATAAACCTTTTCGCTGGACACGCGTTGTTGGGTTTCAAGCCAGGGAGATGACCATGCAGATGAAGTCGGAAATCGCCGGCGAGGCCGCCAAGCAGCGGCACATCCAGCGCCGTATCGACGAGAAGGATAAGTCCAAGTCCAATGGCAAGCAAAAAGGCGCCATGCAGGCCGGTGCCCGCAAATATCCCGAGCCGCCCTTCCCCGAGCAGCACCAGCCGAAGCCGGGGCATGAATGGGCGATCGAGCCGGCGCCGCTTTACGATGCGCCATTTTATATCGGATCGAAAAAGCTCGACGGCAAAGTGGCCGTCATTACCGGCGGCGACTCAGGCATCGGCCGTGCGGTGGCCGTGCTCTATGCGCGTGAAGGCGCCGATGTGGCGATCATCTATCTCTCAGAGGATAGGGACGCCGAAGATACCAAAAGGGCCGTCGAAGCGGAAGGCCGGCGCTGCATCCTGATCAAGGCCGATGTCAGCGAACGCGACCACTGCCACAACGCGGTGGCTGAGATCGTGCAGGAGTTTGGGCGGATCGACGTGCTGGTCAACAACGCCGCTTTCCAGGTCCACTCCAGCGATTTCAGCGAGCTGACCGAGGAGCATTTCGACACGACGCTGAAGACCAACCTCTACGGCTATTTTCACATGGCGCAGGAGGCCGTGCCGCACATGAAACCCGGTTCGGCGATCATCAATACCGGTTCAGTGACCGGCATCGAGGGCTCGAAGCAACTGGTCGATTACTCCATGACTAAGGGCGGCATTCATGCCTTCACCCGCGCGCTCTCGGGCAACCTTGTCGACAAGGGCATAAGGGTCAACGCCGTGGCGCCAGGCCCGGTTTGGACGCCGCTCAACCCCTCGGACAAGGAAGCCGGCGATGTTTCGAAATTTGGCGCTGACACGCCGATGAAACGGCCGGCCCAGCCGGAGGAGATCGCGCCGGCCTACGTGTTCCTCGCCTCGCCGCACTGCTCCAGCTATATCACCGGCGAGATATTGCCGATCGTCGGCGGCTACTGACGACATGTATTTCATAGCCCTGGCCACTGACTATGACGGCACGCTGGCGCATGAAGGGATCGTTGCCGAGAAGACTCTTGCGGCGCTCGAGCGCTTCAAGAAGAGCGGCCGCAAGCTCATTCTCGTTACCGGGCGCGAGCTGCCCGACCTGAAGCGTGTCTTTCCCGAAGTCGCGATCTTCGACAAGGTCGTCGCGGAAAATGGCGCGCTGATCTACACGCCGGCGAGCGAGGAGGAGCGGGCGATATCTCCGCCGCCCGCCCCCGAGTTCATCGCCAAACTCAGGAAACGCGGTGTCAAACCGCTTTCGGTCGGCCGCTCTATCGTGGCTACCTGGGAACCGCATCAGGCTACCGCACTCGAGGTCATCAAGAAATTGGGGCTGGAGCTGGAAATCATCTTCAACAAGGGCGCGGTTATGATCCTGCCCAGCGGCATCAACAAGGCGACCGGGCTGACAGCCGCGCTTCAGGACCTCAGATTGTCGCCGCACAACGTCGTCGGTGTCGGCGACGCCGAAAACGACCACGCCTTCCTGCGCGCCTGCGGCCTCAGCATCGCCGTCGACAATGCACTGGCGGCGGTCAAGGATACAGCGGATCTCGTGACACGCGGCGCGCGCGGAAAGGGCGTCGAGGAGCTGATCGACAAACTTGTCGAGCGCGATCGCGAGCTTGTGCCGAACCGCGACGGCATTCTGCTCGGCTCGGAGGATGGCAAGGAGGTGCATCTGTCGCCAACCGATACGGTGCTGATCGCCGGCAGCTCCGGCATCGGCAAATCGACCCTGGCGACCGCACTGACGGAGCGCTTCGTCGAGAGAAAGTTCCAGTTCTGCATCTTCGATCCGGAAGGCGACTATGACGGCCTCGAAGGCGCCGTCCGGCTGGGCGACGGCTCGAATGCGCCGACGAAGACGGAGCTGCTCGAGATCCTGGAGAAGCCGGACAACAACCTGGTCGTCAACGGCCTGGCGCTGCGCGTCAATGAGCGGCCGGACTTCTTTGCCGACCTGCTGCCGGGGCTTGGTAGCGTTCGCTTCCGCACGGCACGACCACACTGGCTGATCATCGACGAAGCGCATCACCTCTTGCCGAAGCGGCGCGACGACACGCCAATGGTGCTGGCCATGGAATTGCCGGGCACGATCCTGATCACGGTTCATCCGGACGCGATCTCAACCGAGGCATTGCGGCTGGTCACCGCCGTCATCGCACTCGGCCCCAAGGCGAAAAAGGTCATCAAGACGTTCTGTCACGAGACCGGCACCGAACCGCCAAAGGACAAGGACCTGAACTCTCCAAAAGACAAGCGCGTGCTGTTCTGGCGGCCGCAGGCGCGTAAGAAACCTGCCATGGTCGAGCCGATCGAACCGCGACAGTCGCTCAAGCGCCACAGCCGCAAATATGCCGAGGGCCAGCTGGACGAGAAGGGCAGCTTCTATTTCCGCGGCCCCGACAATGCGATGAACCTCCGCGCCCACAATCTGATGATTTTCGCCCAGATCGCCGAGGGCATCGACGACAAGACCTGGGAACATCATTTGCGCGCCGGCGACTATTCCGAATGGTTTCGCCACCAGATCAGGGACAAGGAACTGGCGCGCGAAACCGCCGAAGCGGAGAAAGACGGCACACTTTCGGCGCAGGAGAGCCGCAACCACGTCCTGGACGCGGTGCGCCGCCGCTATACCGCGCCCGCGACCGCGCCGAAGGAATAGATGCAAACGGCGCCCAGCCGGTCCCAAGCCGGCTGGGTTCACCTCGTGGTCGATCTCCGTCCCGAGCCGGCAGAAGACCGGGTCCCAGTCGGTTCCAATCGTCGATGGTCCATCGTGGAACCTCATCCGCCAAACGAGATTGTGTTCTATCGGGCGCCAGATCCATTCAATGCTGAATAATTGCCCGGAAGGAGACGATGGATGAGCAACGACCGGGACAAGGATGGTCCTGTCTTTTCGGCGGAGCAGGCGCGGCAGGGCGAGATCATCCTGCGGACGCGGGCGCGCCGGATCATTTTCATCGCCGGCCTGGCGGGTCTCGTCTTGCTGGCATTGCTGGTGTGGTGGATTTGAATTCCTGACGGCTGGAGCGAAATCATGAAATCACAGCTTGTTGCCGAAAGCGCCGGACAGAGAACGTTCGTCATTGTGCTCGATCCGGGCGAAGAGGCGTTTGCCCAGCTGACGTCCTTTGCCGTCGACAACGACATTGGCAGTGCGGCGCTGACTGCGCTCGGCGCTTTCGAAAGAGCGACCGTCGGCTGGTTCGACCCTGGGGAAAGGACCTACCGGAAAATCCCCGTTCGGGAACAGTGTGAAGTGCTGAGCGCGATCGGCGATGTTGCCATCGGCGACGACGGCAGGCCCAGCCTGCACGTCCACGCAGTCCTTGGATTGAGTGACGGCACCACGAGGGGCGGTCATCTGTTGGACGGCATCGTGCGGCCGACGCTCGAGGTCACATTGGTGGAGACGCCTGGCCATCTGCGCCGCAGGCACCGTCCCGAACTCGGCGTCGCCCTGATCGACTTGGAGGCTTGATCCGAGCCGATCACTTCGTTGATTTGACCGCGGCCGTTTCGGGTACGACCTCCCAACCGAAGACGCTGCGGCCGCCGAGCAGATGCGATTGCTCGAACTCCCCGGCGACGATTTCCTTCAGGCTTGGGCCGGTGACATAGCGCTCGACCTGCCGCGACTGGTCGTCCAGCCGCCGCAACGCGCCGATCTCTTCGTCACGGCCGAGCCTGGCCTTCTGGACAGCCGACTTCAGCACGCCGATCGTCTCGTCATAGACCTTCAGCGGCACGGGGAACGGATGCCGGTCCTTGCCGCCATGCGCCAGCGAGAAACGCCCTGGATCGGAAAAACGGCACGGCGCGCCATGCACCACTTCGGCGACCAGCGCCAGCGCCCGCACCGTGCGCGCGCCGACATTGGGCACCAGGAGAAGCCCGGCGAAATCTGTCGGGCCGCGCTCGGCCGCCGCCGCGATGTTGCCGTGCAGGCGGCGCATGACGACATCGCTTTCGCGTACATCGTGGTGCGCCGGCATCACCAGATGCGGCAGCAGCTTTTGTGCCGGCTCCGGCGCTGGCGCCGAACCCCGCTCCAAAGCGGCAAGCTCCCTCACGATGCGATCCGGTCCAAGGTCGTGCAGAAGGTCCAGTTGTCCCTGGCGCGACGCTTCGGCGCGGCGGTCGGTCAGGTTGACGATCTCGCCCTGGTTGGCGCCCTCGATGGCAGCATGCGGCTGGTCGACAAAGCTCTTCAGGCCCTCGGACAGCCAGTGATAGCGGCGCGCCACCTTGCTGTCGCCGTTCATGCCTTGCTGCACCACCACCCATTTGCCGTCATCGGTGACGATAAAGCCGTGCAGATAGAGATCGAAACCGTCCTGGACCGCGGCGCTGTCCACCTTGGCGACAAGCCGGCTGGCAGTCGCGAGGCCTTGCCCGTCGAGGCCGACACGCTCGCCGATCAGGGCAAGCTCGTGCGGGGTCTTGCGCGAATGCGCGCCGCGGCCGCCGCAAACGTGGATGCCGAGTTCGCCGGAAAGCGGCGACAGGCCGCGCTTCAACGCACCGACGACGCTGGTGGTGATGCCGGAAGAGTGCCAGTCCATCCCCATCACGGCGCCAAAGGACTGGAACCAGAACGGATGCGCCAGCCGGCGCAGCAATTCATCGCGGCCGTAATGGTGGATGATCGCCTCGCACATGACCGCGCCAAGCCGCGTCATGCGGTCGCCGAGCCATTTCGGCACGCGTCCGCCGTGAAGTGGAAGATCAGCACTTCCCGATCGCTGTGCCACGCTCTCTTGCTTGCTCCTTGAGTCCTGCCTCCACAGATAGGTATCGAAAGCGCCGCGAAGAAGCGATGGCCTGATTCAGGCCGCGATCGTTGCGAGCCGCTAGAGCAATTCCAGGAAAAGTGTGAACGGTTTTCCGTCCGGGATTGCGCAGAAACAAAGAGATAGAGCGTTTCGGCGTTTCCGTGAAACGATGAACCGCTCTAGCGGGCAGGCTCGCTGAGGAGATCAAACTTTTGGATCTCGCAATGCTCGCCCACCGATGCCAGCAGATCCATTGGCGGTGCGCCAGTGTCGGGCCGCCTCCAACTGATCTCGAACGAGAACACAGGGTCCTTGAGATCTGGGCGCCTCTCTATTGCGACGAGGCGTGCCTGGTAGCCAAGCGGCCCGATGAGCGCATCGAGCTCCTGTCGAGCCGCGGCCTTCCACGTCAGTTCCAACTGGGCATGGTGTTCGCGCGACATTCGAAGGTCCACCCATTTCAGGACCAGCAAGGTGGCCAGCGTCAGCGCCGTGCCGGCCGCGCCCAAGCCGTATTGGCCACCACCGAAAGCCAATCCGATCGCCGTCATCACCCACAACGTGGCCGCCGTGGTGACCCCGCTGACAAGATTGCCGCGGCGAAGAATGGCGCCACCGCCGATAAAGCCAACGCCGGTCAACACGCCCAGCGGAAAGCGCAAGACGTCCATCGATGCAAACGAATCCGGGTGCTTGCCAACGGTCTCGAGCAGAATACTGGCCTGGATCATTGTGATGGCGGCGGCCAATCCGACCAGCACGGTGGTGCGTAGCCCCGCCGCGTGCCCGCGCGCCTCGCGGTTGAGGCCTATCAACAGGCCGGCGAGCGCGGTCAGAAGCAGTCGTGCCGCGATGTCCTGCCAGACCGGAACAACGAGAAGCATCGCGGTCACCCGTCAGGCCAAGCGCTGCTGGCCAGGAATAGCGCCAGGGTCAAAGCGAACAAGGGCAAGAGCGTCTTCATCGCAAATTCTTTTCGTCGATAAGCAACAAACGATGCGCTTGGATTTTGGTTGCGCCGCCGACGATTCACTCCGGCGATCGGCAGCGGCGGAACAAAACCTTCGGCCTGTGGGTTGGTGGGTTCACGCCAACGAAGGATTTGCAGTCATGGTCCGCTTGCTGCTTGCCGGAGCCGTCGCTTATCTGGCCTATCGCATCACCAAGGAGATCGGTGGGTCCGACGAGGTCGATCCGCGGTCGCCTTCACCCGACCAAACCGGCCGCAAGGTGCCGAGGCGGGAAAGCGGGGCGCAGGGGAATGGCCGACGGCGGTAGCGAATGCCTCAGCGGCGGCGCGGACCAGCCATGACCGCATTTCCGTTGCCGCTCGACCTTCGTCCGATGGAAGCCAAAGCCGCCGATGCAATTCCTGGCGGTGACGGGCTTTGGCAGTACGAACCGAAATGGGACGGGTTCCGCTGCCTCGTGTTCAAGGGCGACGACGCCGTCGATCTGCGTGCAAAATCGGGCAAGCCGCTTGGCCGCTATTTTCCCGAACTGGTCGTGGTGCTGCGCTATGTGAACTCGCGGCGGTTTGTTGCCGACGGCGAGATCGTCATCGAGGTCGACGGATCGTCCTCGTTCGAGGCCCTGCAAATGCGCCTTCATCCAGCCGAAAGCAGGATCCGCAAGTTGAGCCGGGAGACGCCTGCCATGCTGGTCCTGTTCGACATGCTGGCCGAACCCGGCGGCAGGATCATCATCGAAGAGCCTCTCACCACCAGGAGGCAGGCGATTGAGGCCTTTGTCGCGTCGGCGGCACGGCCCGAACTGCACCTGTCCAAATATACGCACGACGCCGCCACCGCCGAGCGCTGGCTGCAGGGCGCCGGCCACGGCTCGACCGACGGTGTCGTTGCAAAACTGATCGCCGGGCCATACCGGCCCGGCGAGCGCGCCATGGTCAAGGTCAAGCGGCTGCGCACGGCGGATTGCGTGGTCGGCGGCTTTCGCTATCTCGCCAGCAGCAACGAAGTCGGATCCCTGCTGCTCGGCCTCTACAACAACGAAGGCAGGCTGGACCATGTCGGGTTCACCTCGACCATCGGCAAGGACGACAGGGCGGCGCTGACCAGACGGCTGGAAAAACTGCGGGCCAAACCGGGTTTCACCGGCAAGGCGCCGGGCGGACCAAGCCGCTGGAGCACGGAGCGCAGCGGACAATGGGAACCGATAAAGCCTGAACTGGTGGTCGAGGTTCGTTTCGACCATGTGACAGGCGACCGGTTCCGGCATGGAACCAAGCTGTTGCGCTGGCGGCCGGACAAGCAGCCCCGGCAATGCACGTTCGAGCAGATCGAGTAAGTCCGTCCCGAGGCACCGATTCAAGCTCTTGCTGCCCCGTCCTGCCGACGACGACGGAACCAATGCAGAATTCGCTGGTTCGCCGCACTAGCCGAGCCACGGCAAACCCTTGCCGAGGCTCGGAGGCGATCTGGTAGATCAAGCGGCTTCTTGCATTGCGCGTTCGTTGACACCGCTTTCGCCGAGCTTGGAAAGCGCTTCGTCGGTCGCGACCTCTTCCTTGAGAGTTGCCCTGAGCAGCTCGACAACGTCGCTCTTGCCAAGTTCTTCCGCCCACGCGATCAATGTGCCGTAGCGAGCGATCTCGTAATGCTCGACAGCCTGCGCCGCACCGACAAGCCCGGCGTCGAGCGCGGGAGCACCGTTATACTCCTCGAGCATTTCCGAGCCCTCTTCGATGATGCCGTCGATCGCCGGACAGGTTTTGCCGCGGGCCGGCTTGCCGAATTTCTCGAACACCTCTTCCAGGCGGTCGACATGTCCTTCGGTTTCCATGCGGTGTTTCTCAAAGGCGGCGGTCACTTCTTCCGACTCCGCGCCCTTGGCCATTTTAGGCAGCGCTTTCAGTATCTTCTTCTCGGCGTAGTAGAGGTCTTTGAGCCCGTCGAGGAACAGATCCTCAAGGCCCTTGCTTGCCGTCTTCGCGGCCTTTTTCGTAGTCGCCATGATCCTCTCCCGAATGGTTGGTGCCGCCTCGCAAAGTAGAGGCGTCCCATAACCCTCCGACGGGAAACAAGTTCCCTGACGGTCCGGGAGCTTTGAAAATTTTTCCGACCCGCCGTGTAGTGTCGCAAGGGGCCTCGACCTGCGGTAGCAATCGGCCAGGAAAGCGCCGTCAGCGCTCGCCGATATGCTCGACCAGGCGGGTATATTCGGCCTCGGCCAGGCCGTAGCCGCCATCCGCCAGTGCGACGAGACCATCGCGATCGCGAATGATAATTTCGCCGCGCCGGGACCGGATGAGCCCTCGCCCCTCGAGCAGCTGCAGCGCGACCGTGACACCCGGACGCCTTACGCCAAGCATGATCGACAGGAATTCGTGAGTGATCGTCAGCCGGCCGCCGTCCACCCGATCGTCACACATGAGCAGCCAGCGCGCCAGCCGGTCTTCAAGTTTCGATCGCGCGTTGACCAGCGCGGTATAGCCAGTCTGGACATGCAGATATTGCACGTAGCGCAGCAAGAACAGGCGCAGCGTCGGGCTTTGCGTCAGCGCTGCCTTGAATGGCTCGGCATCTATCCTGGCGGCTTCTCCCGCCAGTTGCACATAGCAATCATGGACCGTACGGTCGTCGCCCATTATCAGAGCCGAGCCGGTCAT
Source organism: Mesorhizobium sp. M1348 (assembly GCF_040317925.1). NCBI lineage: Bacteria > Pseudomonadati > Pseudomonadota > Alphaproteobacteria > Hyphomicrobiales > Phyllobacteriaceae > Mesorhizobium > Mesorhizobium sp. M1348. The sequence goes on from NZ_JAMYLH010000003.1 coordinate 255,997, forward strand.
ACCTTCCAAGCCGACAAGGCCAACTTCCGCATCGCTGCCGTTCGGCATTTTCGCAACCACCGAACCGATGCCGTCCTCGAGGAAATAAATGGCCTCGATCGGCGATCCGGACACTTCGAGCGATTGCCGTAACTCCAGCGAACAGCGCTCGATGTGCGGCTCGAGAGATGCGAAATCGCCGGCGCTCATCCGGCGCAACAGCTTGTTTTTGTATAGGTTTTTGTTGGAAATTGCTGGATCAGACATAACTCGCCCCAAAACAGGGCAAGAGCTTTTTTATCTCCCAGCCGTCCGCGCCCGGTATAACCTGCGGACGATAACGCTCATATAAGCACTGAAAGGTATGGAGCCTACTAAATAAAAAAATGAATCGATGCACGGCAGTTTCTCCTGTCGCTTGCCTACGAAAACATCCGACTGAAAGTTAGAGTTGGAAACGTACCAAAGACAGTTTGGTACGAAAACGACAATTGAGATCATCGGGCGCGAAAGAGCCCGTCGCGAGGGATGCAACGGGCTCCATTCGGGCGTCGTGGGCTACGCCCAGTGATCCAAATGAGGGGTGGGTTGGATCGCAGCAACAATGCAGGTGGAAGGCAGTCGTTCCCAAACTGTCTGCTTAGTAATTTCCGTACATTGAGTTTGGAAGAGAGCGGCGCTAATTGAATTGGAGTCGTCCACACAGACATGGCGAGTGGACGCTTGAAAGACGCTTCGCGCTTTCGCCCTTTTCAAGGGAGGATGGCATGTCGATGCAAGGTGCAGCAACTCCAGCCGAACTGAGCGTGCTGAAAAAAGCGCTCGACGACTGCTGCCGCGAGTTGGGTGTTGCGGACGACAGTCCTGTCCGCGAGCGGTTGGCCGCCCGTATCATGTCGCTGTTCAACGAGGGTGTGCTCAGCGCCGATCTGAAAGAAGCGCTGGCCGCCGATCGCCAACACTAAGCTGCTGCTATGGTGGTGTCCTCGTTGCCGAAAGGTTCGGCACCGGGTCGCCCTTTTTAGCCAAGGATCATGGAAATCTTGTCTCTTCACGACAAAACGCCCGGCGCTTGTTACCAAGCGCCGGGTGTTTGGTCGTGAGCGTGACACTAAAGCGCGTCGCGCTCGACCGGCCCCATGCGACGCGCTTTAGGTTCCTGTTTTATGCATGTCGCTATCACAAAACCGCTGCACACTTTTGCGCGACATACATCAAATGCGCCCAAGCAGGACCAGGATGATAACTATAAGCAACACCAGGCCGAGGCCGCCACCACCGTAATAGCCGGTGCCATAGAACGGTCCGCCGCCCAAGCCGCTGAAGCCGCCAAGCAAGGCAAGGACCAAGATAATGATGAGAATGGTTCCAAGGCCCATGATGTCTGCTCTCCTTGTTTGCGCTGCCGCCATTCGCATCAGCGCGTCGCATTGTACAAAGGTATGAACTCGCAAGGAGCATTCCTGTTCCGGCGGGACGGTAAGGCGTACGCTCATGCGGCGAGCAAAATGCCGGGCTGTGCCGTTAGAAAAGTCCATAGATGCGTGCCCGCGGAGAATGGCATGCCGGCCACCTTGAACACCTGAGAACATGCTGAATTTCATAGGAAATTTGTCGGAACCTTCGCCAGCTCGAACGGTTGTTTTCGTAGTCGCAACGCGACGACCCTCGTAAAAAGGAGAAGCATCATGCTCACGAAAATTCTCGCAGCTTCGGCGCTTACGATCGGTCTGGCCACGTCAGCGATGGCCCAGAACGTCGGCGACCCCTCCGGAGCCGCTGCCGACGGTAGCGGGCGGACGGTCGTAGTCCCGGATAATGGCGGCCCTGACACCGGCACGGATTCGACCATCACCAACAGCATTCGCGATTTCTCAACGACGAATTCGAATGCCGACCGGAATTGCCCGCCGGGCCCGCAGGGGGCTCTGCCCGATGCGACCGGCAAGGCTCCGGACACGATGGCGCCGACGGTGAACGACAACCACTGCGGCAAGTAAGCGCCCGGTCATCACAGCCTGACGAGGCCGCGGAGCATAGGCTCCGCGGCCGGCTGGTTTTGCCGTAAAATCAGCCTAACGGCCGCGGTGGTCGAAGCTGACCGCGATATCCCGACCGTCCAGCGCCCGAACGATAAAGCCAACCAGCTCCTCGTCGGTTTGCCGGAACCAGGGAAGCGTTTGCGCAAATCGGCTATGACGACGGTGGTCGAGAGAATGTCGCCGGAATGATAGTCGGCCATGATGGTATGAACGGCAGCGTCGGTGTCAATACCGATTCCTAGCGGCGACTTGATCTGCCCCACGGAAGCCTCCACCCATCTCTCCCAGCCAACGATAGCAAGACTGCGGCAAAGCGAAAGAGCTTGTACGATTCCGTACGATCTCGCGGCTTGCGTTGCACTTTCCACGACCCGGCCGGCGTCTTTTGTTTTGCGTTTCCAAACCATTGTTTGGCGTCGCGGCGGCTGTGGCCGCCGCGATCAGGCAACCTCGCCGCAGCTTCCGCGTTGAGCCATCGGAGGGATGACATCGGCCTCGGAGAACTTCCATGAAAACACTTCTATCCATCACTGCGGCAGCGCTGATGGCCGGCGCGCCTTTGGCTGCTTTTGCTCAATCGGCGACGCTGACGCCTCTAACGACCGACACCATGAGCAAGGTTGACACCGCGACGTTCGTCAAGACCGTGCCCATCGCCAATACATTCGAAATCGAATCGAGCCGACTTGCGCAGACGCAGGCGACTGCCGACGACGTGAAGGCATTCGCGGCGCAAATGGTCACGGACCACACCAAGGCCGGCGAGGACTTCAAGGCGGCGCTCAGCAGGGGTCAGACGACTTCGGCCACCGCGCCAGCCGGCCCGTCGCTGGACACCAAGCACCAGGCGCTGCTCGACCAACTTAAGGAGGCCAGCGGTGACAGCTTCCAATCGAAATATATCGACATGCAGACCCAGGCGCATAAGGAAGCGGTGGCGCTGTTTTCCGCTTACGCAAATTCCGGCGACGATCCGGCGATGAAGGAGTTTGCCAAGAAGACGCTGCCGGTGCTGCAAATGCACGAACGTCATGTCAAGGACCTCGCTGCCGCGCATCAATGAGAGCGAGGAGTGCCTTTTGCAAACGAAAGGCCGCCCCACACACGGCCTGTGTAAAGCGGCTGTAGTCCGGCCACACGGCCGGGAACAAAGCACCGAGAGTGCCGTTATTTATCCGGCTTGTTCGGGGAGGATCCAATGGAAGGCGGCATTCGCGAGGCCTCAAGGATAGTAGCGCCGGCTTTCGGCACCGTCCTGGTCGCCGCTGTCATAGGCTGAAATCGCTTTCCGAACGGGACAGGCTGCCTTCATGCGCTACGGCGAGATATTTGCAAATGTTACGGCACTCATGTTGCTGGCCTTGATGATTGGCGGCGTCTTCGTCCTGTTTGGAGAGCCGCTGTGGCCGCGGCACTACGCGAGAATGGTGCTGGTTACGGATATCGATGCCATGACCACCGCGTCAGTCCGAACAAGCTGCGTGCCCAGTCCATGCCTGCCCGACACCATCGATCACACCGTGCTCACTCCTCGCCCCGAGGACGGACCGTGATCTGCGATTGCAGCAGACGCGGAGCGAGGAGATGCGGAAAGGCCCGCCACGCGACCTGCGCGACGGACCCTTTGGTTCAATCAAACCATCTGGCCACAACTAAGTCAGGATAATCACGATCTTGTAGGTATTCGGGTCGACGATGACGATCCGGCCATCGGCGAGCACGAAATACTCATAGCCTTCGTAAGCCGGAACGATCTTGACGATGCGCGCCGGCAGACGATGCAGCCGGACTTTCTTCCGCGGAACCTCGATGCCGACAGAGATGTCGAAATCGACGCTGGAAACGGGTTGGACGTTCGTCTCCTTGATGACCTGCGTGATCTCCGTCTTCTGTTCAACGGTCACATTGTTGATGGAAGCGGTCGAACTCTGGTCTTGCGTCTGCGTCGAGGCATTGCCCTGAGTCTGCTCGGTGGTCGTGGTCCCAGTCTTGCCCTGAGCCTGCTCCTCGGTCTTCATTTTCGTGTTGCCTTGGGCCTGCTCGGTAGTGGTGGTTCCGGCCTTGCCCTGGGCCTGCTCTTCGGTCTTCAGCTTCTTGTTGCCCTGCGCCTGTTGATCAGTCGTAGCGCCGGCCTTGCCCTGGGCCTGCTCGTCGGTCTTCAGCTTCGGTTTGCCCTGCGCCTGTTGATCAGTCGCAGCGCCGGCCTTGCCCTGAGCCTGCTCGTCCATCTTGGCGCCATTCTGGCAATTGGCAGCGCCGGCTGCGCAATTGGCGCCGGACTGGTCGTCGGTCGACTGCTGCGTCTGGGCAAGTGCAGCTCCGCAGCTGACGCTGATTGCTAGCATGCTGGTGATCAGAACGCCTTTCATGAGAGATCTCCTTGGAAAATGCGTCCCTTCACCGCGTAAAACTGCGGCTAAAAAATTTTGTTCCAAACCAATGGAGCGAAACGGCAAGCGATCCGAGTGGCGGAACAAGCTCCACCTGATGACGTTACCGGCCTATAGCGACCCCGCTGCGAACGGCATGACGCGGCGCAGCGCAGAGGTGGCTCACGACGAAAGGAGACGATCATGAGAATGCATCTTTCGGCAGCCGCGGCTGGGTTCTTGCTGCTTGCGGGTATTGGCGCCGCTGCCGCTCAGGACGTGGTCATCGAACCGCAGCAGGAGACGATCGTACGCGAGTATGTGAAAAAGCAGCCTCTGGCGTCCGTCCAGCTTCCCGGCGTGGAGCTCAATGTCGGCTCGACCCTGCCCGATACCGTCGAGCTTCATGAGGTTCCCGACGTCAAATACCGCTATGTCGTCGTCGACAATCGGACCGTCCTGGTCGATCCTGGCTCGCGCAGGATTGTAAAGGTCATCGAGTGAGCAAGCGCGTCGCTTTGAAGGGACATGCGGCGCGTCCAGCATTGTCGACATCCCAAACTGCTGCCCGTGTTGGGCATTCGGACGCAGAAAGGCCCGCCGCTTCGAAGCACGGCGGGCCTCATAGCGGAGACGACAGCCGGACAATTTCTGAGCCAGCATTGGCTTGGAACGCATGATCCCAGCACGCCCTGTGCTCGCCAGGCCCGAAACTTTGAGAGAATATTCCTGGCTTGGCATTTCGCGGGAAATACGGTGCTTTGATCCGACGGTCAGCATTCCCGATGATGCCGGCAAGGCTTGGCACTCCGCTTGGCCGCAACGACTTCAGAACCGACGGGATAGATCATGTCTGGGAACACCAACACTTTGCTCTCATTTCTCTCCGCAAGTATAAACCGGCGCGCCGGTCTGGCTGTACTTTTCGCGTCGGCGGTTGCGATTGTCGGCCTTGCTGCGCCGTCGTTCGCCGAAGACAAGACGGCGGTCAAGGTCGGCATCATGAGCGGCGAGGATGAGGATGTATGGCGCGTCGTCACCGCCCAGGCGGCGGAGAGGGGGCTGACGATCGAGACCGTGGTGTTCAACGACTACACCCAGCCGAATGAAGCACTCGAGCGTGGCGAAATCGACGCCAACGCCTTCCAGCACAAGCCCTATCTCGACAACCAGATCAAGACGCAGGGCTATCACATCGTCCCGGTCGGCTATACCGGGGTCTGGCCGATCGGCCTCTATTCCAAGAAGTACACGAAGATTGCCGACCTGCCCGAAGGCGCCGTCATTGGCGTGCCGAACGACCCGTCCAATGAGGGCCGCGCACTGCGCGTTCTGCAGAGCGAAGGTCTGATCAAGCTCAGGGAAGGCACCGGCATTCTGGCTACGACGACCGACATTGCCGAAAACCCGAAGAAATTGGTCGTCAAGGAGCTTGACGCCGGCATTGTCGGGCGCTCGGTGGAAGATCTCGACGGGGCCGTGGTCAACACGGATTGGGCGCTTAAAAGCGGCCTCACACCGGAGAACCGCATCGCCCAGGAGGCGGTGGCCGACAATCCCTACCGCAACTTCATCGCGGTCAAGGCCGGCAATGAAAACCAGCCCTGGGTAAAGACGTTGGTCGCCTCCTATCAGAACGAAAAGGTGAAGGCCGAATTCGACCGGGTCTACAAGGGAACCGGCATCAGCGCCTATTGATTTGCCGAACCGGTCCGGGTGCTGAAGCCCGGTCCATGAGGAAAGCGGTCCGTGTTGCAACGCGGACCGCGATCGCGTTTGTGGATCGCGAGACAGGAATTTTCATGAACCAGCATTTCGCCTCGGCCACCGAGATCATGCATCCCATCGGCAGCCGTTCCACCGGACCGGACGATGTCGTGCGCCTCGTCGAGCTGAAGCGCCGCTTCGGCGCTACGGCGGCGCTGGACGGCGTATCGCTCAGCGTGCGCCAGGGCGAGATCCTCGGCATCATCGGCCGCAGCGGCGCCGGCAAGTCGACGCTGATACGCTGTCTGAACGGCCTGGAGCGGCCGGATACAGGACAGGTCTTCATCGAAGGCCGCGACATCAGCCGGCTCGGCGAGCGCGAATTGCAGCCGCTGCGCCGGCGCATCGGCATGATCTTCCAGCATTTCAATCTGCTGTCCGCCAAGACGGTCGAAGACAATGTAGCGCTGCCGCTCAAGATCGAAGGCCGGCCCAGAGCCGAACGCCTGGCGCGCGCTGCCGAGTTGCTCGAGCTCGTCGGCCTGTCGGAGAAGGCGAAAGCCTATCCGGCGTCGCTTTCGGGCGGGCAGAAGCAGCGCGTCGGCATTGCCCGGGCGCTTGGGGCGCGCCCGGCGCTGCTGCTGTCGGACGAAGCGACCTCGGCGTTGGACCCGGAGACGACGCGCTCCATCCTTGCCTTGCTCAGAGACATCAACCGGCAGCTCGGCCTGACCATCCTGCTCATCACCCATGAGATGGAGGTGATCCGTTCGATCGCCGACCGGGTCGCGGTGATCGATGCCGGACGAATCGTCGAGCAAGGGCCGGTGTGGTCGGTCTTTGCCGATCCGAAGTCGGCGATCACACAAAGCCTGCTCGGCGGCATCAGGCCGCAATTGCCGGCGGAGATCGCAAGCCGGCTACCGCAGAACGCCGGCGTGGAGGCGATCCTCAGGATCGACGTGGCGGGTGAGGCCGCGCGAAGCCCGCTTTTGTCCGATCTTGCCTCGGCAGTTCCCGGCTCGTTCCGCCTGGTGCATGGCGGCATCGATCACGTCCAGCAGCAGCCTGTCGGGACACTGTTCGTGGCGGTCGCGGGCAGCAATGAAGGTCACCTGGCAGAGGTGATCGCGTTCTTGAAAGCTCGCCAAGCGCGGGTGGAGGTGCTTGGCCATGTCGCCGGTTCTGTTTGAGCTTCTCGTCCGTTCGATCTGGGAAACGATCCTGATGACAGCCGCCTCCGGCCTCATCTCGCTGGTTTTCGGGCTGCCGCTCGGCCTGGCGCTGGTCGCCACCGACCGCGGCGGCATCGCCGAAAACCTGTGGGTGAACCGCGCGCTCGGCGCGGTCATCAACGGTTTCCGCTCGGTGCCTTTCATCATCCTGCTGGTTGCGCTGATCCCGGTGACGCGGCTGATCGTCGGCACCTCGATCGGCACCTGGGCAGCGATTGTGCCGCTGTCGATCGCGGCGACGCCCTACTACGCCCGGATCGCCGAAGTGTCGCTGCGCGAGGTCGACCACGGGCTGATCGAAGCGGCGCGCGCCATGGGCGGCAACCGCTGGACGATCATTCGCGAGGTGCTGGTGCCGGAAGCGTTGCCCGGCATCGTCGCCGGCTTCACGGTGACGCTGGTGACGCTTATCGGCGCCTCGGCCATGGCCGGCGCCATCGGCGCCGGCGGGCTGGGCGACCTCGCCATCCGCTACGGCTACCAGCGCTTCGAAACGTCCGTCATGATCGCCGTGGTCATCGTCCTGATCGTCCTGGTCTGCGGCATCCAGTGGGCCGGCGACCGGCTGGTCGCGAGGCTGGATCACAGGGCATAGGGCCGCTTGAACTGAGGGTGCGCTGCGGTTTGGGCGATGCGCCAGCACCCGGTGAGACCCTCACTGCCGGTCCGGCTTCTCCACCGCGCTCAGCGCCGCCAAGCCTTGTAGAGGCGGCTCTCCGGCTTGCAAATATAGCTGGATCAGTTGCTCATCCTCTGCGCCTTTATAGGCTAACGGAATACCTCTGATTTGAGCGGGCATGTCCCAATCGAGCGGCCGATCCTCCGGCGCGAACCACTTGCATCGCCGAACCTCCACCCAATGCCGGCGAATTGACAAACAATTGCCGAGGCCGTCGTCTTCGTAGCCGAACTCCACTCCAGAGCACGAACATATGATGTAGCTGGGTTCTTTGCTGTTCTCGCCCCATGGCAGATCGGGAGATTGATCGAGGCCGCAGACACGGCATTTGAAGTTGTCTTGTGGATTCATTTGATCCCGAACAGATCTCTGGCTTGCTCTGCCGTATAGTACCCTAGCCTGACATCCCGAGCGACCAGTTCCGAATCGCGCTGCAACGGGTCACCGTAGCCGCCGCCGCCCGGCGTGCCGACGCGCACGCGATCGCCTGCCTTCAGCGCGATGTCCTGTTCCTTGGACAGATGCGGCGGCACATGTTCCTTGCCGTCGCGGAACACGGTCACCGTGTTGACCGCACCGTCTTTGCCGCCGAGCGCGCCTTGCGGGCCAAACCGGCCATGGTCCATGACGAAGGAGGCGCGGGCGTCACCGCGCAGGATCTCGACCTCATAGGCGAGGCCAAAACCGCCGCGATGCTTGCCGGCGCCGCCCGAGCCTTCGCGCAGGGCGTAGTGGCGGTAGAGCACCGGGAAGGCCTGCTCCATGATCTCGACCGGCGGCGACTTTGAAATGCCGATGGTCGAGCAGCCATTGGTCAGGCCGTCGTGACCGGCATTGCCGCCATAGCCGCCGCCGGAAATCTGGTACATGACGTAGTCGCGGCCGCGCGCCGGGTCGTTGCCGCCGAGCGCGAAATTGCCGCTGGAGCCGGCCGGAGCCGCCGTCACTTTGTCCGGCAGCGCCTGCACCATCGCCGCGAACACCGCCTCGGCAATGCGCTGCGAGACTTCGGCTGCGCAGCCCGACACCGGCCGCGGATATTTGGCATCGAGGAAGGTGCCTTCCGGCCGCTTGACGATCAGCGGCTCGAAGGCGCCAGCGCTGATCGGCACGTCGGGGAAAATGTGCCGCATGGCGAGATAGACCGAGGACAAGGTAGTCGCCAGCACGCTGTTCATCGGCCCAGCGCAGGGCTTTGACGACCCCGAGAAGTCGAAGCTGAGCGTGTCGCCCTGTTTTTCGACCGCCAGCGCGATAGTCAGCGGCTCGTTGACTACGCCGTCGGAATCAACGAAAGCCTGCGACCGGTAAATGCCGTCCGGAATGGCTGATATGTTGACGCGCATCTGTTCAGCGGCGCGGCGCCGCAATTCGGCGATCGCATCGACCACCGTTTCATCTCCGTAACGATCCAAAATTCCGTTGAGCCGGTCCTGTCCGATCAGCAGTGCCGCCGCCTGCGCGCGGATGTCGCCGATGCGCTGGTCGGCAACCCTGATGTTCGAGCAGATAATGGCGTAGATTTCGCGATCGAGCACGCCCTTCTTGAACAGCTTCACCGGCGGCAGTCGCAAGCCTTCCTGCTCGACCGCCGTTGCCGAGGCGGAGAAGCCGCCCGGCACCGAACCGCCGATGTCGGGCCAGTGGCCGGTGTTCGACAGCCAGCAGAATATTTTGCCGCCGCGATAGACCGGCATGGCGAAGCGCACATCCATCAGATGGGTGCCGCCGAGATAGGGATCGTTGACGATGTAGATATCGCCTGGCTCGGGCGGCAGGCAGCGACCGTCGGCGATCATCTCGATCACCGTTTTGGTCGAATACTGCATGACGCCGACGAACACCGGCAGGCCTTGGCTGCCTTGCGCGATCAGCGAACCATCGAGCGCCGAATAGATACCGTCGGAGCGGTCATTGGCCTCGGCGATAACAGGCGAGAACGCGGCGCGCGAAAACGTCAGGTCCATTTCGTCACAGACCTGCTGTAGGGCCGCCTGGATGACCGAAAGGGTGATGGCGTCGAGCTTTTCCATCTCAGGCCTTACCGATATCGATGATGATGTTGCCGTCGGCATCCGATCGCGCCAGGTCGCCGGGCTCCAGCACCGTGGTGGCGTCCATCTGTTCGAGGATTGCCGGCCCTTCGATTGTTGCGTCGAGCGGCAGTTTCTCTCTGCTGTAGACCGGCGTGTCGTACCAGCGCCCGCCATACCAGACAGGCCTGACTTCGCGCCGCGCCTCTTCGAGCGTTTTGGCGCGGCCAGCCGGGTCGATCAGCCGGGACAGATCGATCGCCGGCCGCACGCCGGTCACCGAGGTGTTGAGGTTGACCAGATTGGCGCGGATTTCCGGCAGCTCGACCTTGAAGCGGGCGAAATAGGCCTTCTCGAACAGTTGCTGCAGTACCTCGCGCGTCACCGCAGACGACGGCAGCGGCACGTTGATGATATGCGTCTGGCCGACGAACTGCATGTCGGCGGAATGCGTGACGCGGATCATTTCCGGCTTCACCGCTTCCTTGCCGACCAGCTCCTCGCCTTCGTTTCGGTGCCGTTCCAATACTCCGTGAAGCTGGGTTTCATCGAGACTCGCCACCGGCTGGTTGACTGTATTAACGAAATCATGGCGCAGATCGGCGACGACACAGCCGAGCGCATTGGTAATGCCTGGCCGCGCCGGCACCAGCACCTTGGGCAAGCCGAGCTCGCGCGCCAATGCCGTCGCATGCAGCGGCCCGGCGCCGCCGAAGGCGAACAGCGCGAAATCGCGCGGGTCGTGGCCGCGCGACACCGACACCATGCGGATGGCGCCGGCCATCTTCACGTTGCCGAGCCGCAGCACGGCACCCGCCGCCTCGACGCCGGACAGGCCCGTGGCGCGGCCGATCCTGTCCTCGAATATGCCGGTGACGCGTTCGACGGTGACCGGGTTTTCCACCGCAAGCAGCTTTTTCGGCGCCAGCCGACCGAGCACCAGATTGGCGTCGGTAATGGTCGGCTCCAAGCCGCCGCGTCCGTAGCAGATCGGCCCGGGATTGGCGCCGGCGCTTTCCGGGCCGATCTGGATCAGGCCGGCCGCATCGACGCGGGCGATCGAGCCGCCGCCGGCGCCGACCGTATGCACCGCCACCATCGGCACATGGATCGGCATGGCATATTCGATCTCGATCTCGTTCGACACCGCCGGCTCGGCGTTGCGGATCAGCGCCACATCGGTCGAGGTGCCGCCCATGTCGTAGGTGACCAGGTTTTCGAAGCCGGCGCGCTTGCCGGTATAGGCGGCGGCAATGACGCCGGAGGCGGGTCCCGACATGACGGTCTTGGCCGACTCACGTGTGACAAAGCGGGCCGAGATCATGCCGCCATTGCCGTTCATGATCAGGAAGTCGCGGGCGTAGCCTTTTGACGCCAGTTCCTTGCGCAGCCGTTCGACATAGCGTTCGAGGATCGGCTGCACCGAGGCGTTGACCGAAGCGGTCACGCCGCGCTCGAATTCGCGCGCTTCCGAAAGCAGCGCATGGCCTGTCGTGATGTAGCCGTTCGGCCAAAGCTCGGCGGCGATCTCGGCCGCGCGCCGCTCATGCGCCGGGTTGGCGTAGGAATGCAGGAAATGGATGACGAGGGATTCGCAGCCGGCTTCGATCAGTTCTGAAATCGCTGCCCGCATCTCGGCCTCGTCGAGCGGTATGCGCACCGCGCCCGAGGCCTCGACCCGCTCCGACACTTCGAGCCGCAGATTGCGCGGAATGATCGGCACGAAAGTGCCTGTCATGCCGTAGGGTTGCGGCCGTGTCCGCCGGCCTAGCTCGATCACGTCGCGAAAGCCGCGCGTGGTGATCATGCCGGTTTTGGCCAGCCGGCGCTCCAGCACCGCGTTGGTTGTGGTGGTCGTGCCGTGCACGATAAGGTCGATGCCGTCGATCGGAAAGCCGGTGGCACCAAGCGCTGCAACGACGCCGAAGGCCTGGTTGTCGACCGTGGTCGGGGTCTTGGCGATATGCACCCGGCCACCGTCGCGGCCGTCGATCAGAAGCAGGTCGGTAAAGGTGCCGCCGACATCGATACCGGCCACGACGCTGCCCGTCGAATCCAGAGCTTGCGCCGAAAAATTCTGTCCCATTGTCGAAACCCGAAATGCCCGAACTGCTTACATGCCTCAGTTTGGAAAGCTGTTTTACGGCGGCGTCTTGACGCAAATATCGTTTGTATACTAATAAATTCCGGACACAAGAGCTTACCGCTTCGGAGTGTGCAAACGGCACGCTGGAACCTGACCGGTTCGGGCGCGCAGGTGAAGATTTGGCGCGGGCGCTGAGCTGGCCCAGAAGGTTAGGTTTGATGAACACCACATCCGCGTTCAACACTACCGGCGCCCGGCCGTTGCAGTTCCCGATACCGGCCAATGTCTATGCCGAAACCGTGGTCTCGGTGAAGCACTATACCGACCGGCTGTTTTCGTTCCGCATCACCCGGCCGCAATCACTGCGCTTCCGCTCCGGTGAGTTCGTCATGATCGGCCTGCCCAATGCCGAGAAGCCGGTGTTCCGTGCCTATTCGATCGCCAGCCCCGCCTGGGACGACGAACTCGAATTCTTCTCGATCAAGGTGCCGGACGGCCCGCTGACCTCGGAGCTGCAGAAAATCCAGATCGGCGACACCGTCATCATGCGGCAGAAGTCGACCGGCACGCTGGTGGTCGACGCGCTGATCCCGGCCAAGCGCCTGTTCATGATCTCGACCGGCACCGGCATTGCGCCCTTCGCCAGCCTGCTGCGCGATCCCGATACCTATGAGAAGTTCGAGCAGGTTATCCTGACCCATACATGCCGCGACAATGCCGAGCTCACCTATGGCCAGGAGCTGGTGGCCGCACTGGAGAACGATCCGCTGATCGGCGAGCTGACCGGCGGCCGGGTCACGCTCTACAATTCAACGACGCGCGAGACCTCCGAGCGCATGGGCCGCATCACCGCACTGATCGGCTCGGGCAAATTCTACACCGATCTCGGCATCGACAAGCTCAATCCCGAGACCGACCGCATCATGATCTGCGGCTCGATGCATATGCTGAAGGACGTCAAGGAGCTGGCTGAAAGCCACGGCTTCCAGGAAGGCTCGCTGCATCATCCGGCAAGCTTCGTCGTCGAGCGCGCCTTCGTCGGCTGAGACGCGGCAGTTCAGCGTCCACTGGTTTGCGATCCTGATTTTGATCATACGGTCAAAAATCGGCTGCCTTGACTGCCTTTTTCCGCTATGACCGCTTGAAGGACTCGTGAAGCGCTGCTTCACGGTCTATCTTCGGCATAAGTCGCTGAAAACAAGGGGCAGGAGATGAGCAGCACAATCCGCGAAACCGATCTCGGCACGTCCAAGATCACGCCGCTGCCGGCGCGGCCCGCCGCCAATGCGCCTATGCCGCAGGCCCATGGCATTGCCCGCAATCCCGGCATGAGGCTCGATCTTGGCTTCATGGAATCGGTGCGCAGCGTCAACCGCTCGGCGCTGGAACGCCGCGTCGCCAGCCTGACCAAAAGACGCTCGATCAAGGCAGATAACCAGGCCGCCTGGCTGCTGCGCGCTGTCGCCTGCATGGACCTGACGACGCTGAACTCGAACGACACGGAAGAGCGCGTGCGCCGGCTCTGTGCCAAGGCGGTCAACCCGTTCCGCCGAGACATTGCCGAGGGGCTCGGCATTACCGGTGAAAAGATCCGCCCGGCGGCGGTCTGCGTCTATCACCCCTTCGTCGCCACTGCCGTCGAGGCGCTGCGCGGCAGCGGCGTCCATGTCGCCGCCGTTTCCACGGCTTTCCCACATGGCCTTGCACCGCTTTCGACACGTCTGCAGGAGATCGAAGCATCGGTCCGCGACGGCGCCGACGAGATCGACGTCGTCATTCCGCGCGGCCTGGTATTCGGGGCGAAATGGCAAGAGCTCTATAACGAGATCGTCTCGATGCGTGCCGCTTGCGGCGAGGCGCATCTGAAGGTGATCCTCGGCACCGGCGACCTCGCCACGCTGCGCAACGTCATGCTCGCCTCGATGGTGGCGATGATGGCGGGTGCAGATTTCATCAAGACCTCGACCGGCAAGGAAAGCGTCAACGCGACGCTGCCGGTCGGCCTTGCCATGGTGCGCGCCATCCGCGCCTATTTCGAGGAAACCGGCTATCTCATCGGCTTCAAGCCGGCCGGCGGCATTTCCACCGCCAAGGCATCGCTCGACTGGCTGGTGCTGATGAAGGAAGAGCTTGGCCGACCGTGGCTGGAGCCGGAGCTGTTCCGCTTCGGAGCATCGAGCCTTTTGACCGATATCGAGCGCCAGCTTGAGCATCATCTGACCGGCCACTACTCGGCCAATCATCGCCACGCGATGGCGTGATTCGGAGCGCTTCATGAACATTCTCGAACGCTATCACGCCATGGATTACGGCCCGGCGCCGGAAGCCCGCAACGAGGCCGATGCCTGGCTGGCGACCCGTGATTTCTCGAAAGCCCTGTTCATCAGCGGCGACTGGAAGGCAGCTGCAAATGGCAAGACCTTCGACACCAGCGATCCGTCCTCGGGAAAGCTGCTGGCCAAGGTGTCGGACGCTGGTGCCGCCGATATCGACGCGGCGGTTTCGGCCGCCACAAAAGCGCTGCCGAAATGGAGCGCCAGCACCGGCTACAGCCGAGCCAAAGTGCTCTATGCCATCGGCCGCGCCATGCAGCGTCACCAGCGGCTGTTCGCAGTGCTGGAATCGATCGACAACGGCAAGCCGATCCGCGAAAGCCGCGACATCGATGTGCCGCTCGCCATCCGCCATTTCATCCATCATGCCGGCTGGGCGCAGGCGCTGGACAAGGATTTTCCAGGCCACAGGGGCGTCGGCGTCGTCGGCCAGATCATCCCGTGGAACTTCCCCCTCTTGATGCTGGCCTGGAAGATCGCGCCGGCGCTCGCCGCGGGCTGCACCGTGGTGCTCAAACCCGCGGAATTCACGCCGCTCACCGCGATCCTCTTTGCCGAGATCTGTGAACGCGCCGGCGTGCCGAAAGGCGTCGTCAACGTCGTCCAGGGCGGGCCGGCAGCAGGCGCGGCCATCGTCAACCATCCCGGCATCCAGAAGATCGCCTTCACCGGTTCGTCCGAGGTCGGCAAGATCATCCGCAAAGCCACTGCCGGCTCGGGCAAGAAACTTTCGCTGGAGCTTGGCGGCAAGTCGGCCTTCGTCGTTTTCGAGGATGCCGATCTCGACAGCGCCGTCGAAGGGCTGGTCGACGGCATCTGGTTCAACCAGGGCCAGGTGTGCTGTGCCGGCTCGCGCCTTCTGGTGCAGGAAGGCATCGCCGACGCCTTCATCGCCAAGGTCAAGACGCGGATGAGCCGGCTGCGCGTCGGCAGCCCGCTCGACAAGAACACCGATATCGGCCCGCTGGTCGATTTGACCCAGCTCGATCGCGTCAAGGGCCTGATCGCCGAAGGCGCCAAGCAGGGCGCGATCTGCTGGCAGCCGGACTCGGCACTGCCCGCCTCGGGCTATTACCATCTGCCAACGCTGGCGACAGGTGTTTCGCCGGCTAACATTCTGGCACAGGAAGAGGTGTTCGGGCCGGTGCTCGCCACCATGACCTTCCGCAACACCGAGGAAGCGATCGACCTCGCCAACAACACACGCTATGGCCTGGCCGCTTCGGTGTGGAGCGAGAACATCAATCTTGCCCTGCACGTCGCACCGCAATTGAAGGCCGGCGTCGTCTGGGTCAACGGCACCAATATGTTCGACGCCTCCTGCGGTTTCGGCGGCTATCGCGAGAGCGGCTTCGGCCGCGAAGGCGGGCGCGAGGGCATGTTCGAATATCTCTCGGCAAAACTGCCGCTTGGCCCGGTCATCAAACCGGCAACGTCTTCGGCTCAACCTATCGAGCGCCCGGAGGGCGATGCCATCGACCGCACGGCAAAGCTGTTCATCGGCGGCAAGCAGGTCCGGCCGGACGGCAATTATTCCATTGCCGTCGCCAGCGCCAAGGGCAAGCTTGCGGGCGAGGTCGGTCTCGGCAACCGCAAGGACATCCGCGACGCCGTCGGGGCCGCGCGTGCCTGCAAGGCCTGGCCGGAGGCGACCGCCTACAACCGCAGCCAGGTGCTCTACTACCTGGCCGAAAACCTTTCCGGCCGCGCCGACGAGTTTGCCGCCCGTTTGACCCATCTCACCGGCGCGACCGCCAAGGCGGCGCGCGAAGAGGTCGAACTGTCGATCGAGCGCCTGTTCCTCTATGCCGGCTTGGCCGACAAGTTCGAGGGCCGCGTCCACCAGCCGCCGGCCCGCGCCGTCACACTGGCGCTGCACGAACCGGTCGGCGTCGTCGGTATCGTCGCGTCGGACAACGCACCTTTGCTTGGCCTGATCTCGCTGGTGGCGCCTGTGCTCGCCATGGGCAACACCGTGGTCGCGGTACCATCCGAAAGATACCCGCTGCTTGCCACCGACCTCTACCAGGTCATCGAATATTCCGACGTTCCAGCGGGCGCCATCAATATCGTCACAGGCCGCAGCGCCGAACTCGCCGGCGTCCTGGCCAAGCATGACGATGTCGACGGGCTCTGGGTGTTCGCCGATTCCGAGACCTGCGCCAAGGCCGAGGCCGAGTCCATCGGCAATCTCAAGCGCGTCTGGACCGGCAATGGCCACAGCCTCGACTGGGCGTCGGGCGAAGCAGCCGGCAATGCCGTGCTGCGTCGGGCGATCGAGGTCAAGAACGTCTGGGTGCCCTACGGCGACTGAGTGTCCCGGAGGGACGTCCGGGCTTGACGGGTCAAAAGATGTTCTTTACCGAGAAAAAACATTTGGCTGGCAGGCGGATATCGAAACAGGCGGGATGGTAGTGCCCGCCTGGCACATTGCGCCCCGGCCTTGTGCCGGTAAAAAGCCGAACGATCACAGACGGGCGAGGAGAAAAGCATGGCGGATCTGACAGGCAAAATCGTTGTCGTCACGGCGGCGGCGCAAGGCATCGGCCGGGCGAGCGCGCTGGCTTTCGCCAAGGCAGGCGCCGTCGTCCATGCCACCGACATTAACGAGGTTGTGCTCGCCGACCTCGGCAAGACCCCCAGCATCAAGACCCGCAAGCTCGACGTGCTGAACGACGAGGCGGTGAACGCCGCTTTTGCCGAGATCGGCGCCGTCGACGTGCTGTTCAATTGCGCCGGCTTCGTCCATTCCGGCTCGATCCTCGAGATGAAGGACGGCGATCTCGACTTTGCCTATGACCTCAATGTCCGCTCGATGATCCGCACCATCCGCGCCGTGCTGCCCGGCATGCTGGAGCGCGGCGACGGCTCGATCATCAACATGGCATCGCTGGCCAGTTCGACCAAGGGTGTGCCGAACCGCTTCGTCTATGGCCTGACCAAGGCAGCCGTCATCGGCCTGACCAAGTCGGTCGCCGCCGACTACGTCGGCAAGGGCATACGCTGCAATGCGATCTGTCCGGGCACGGTCGAAAGCCCGTCGCTGCAGGACCGCATGCATGCGCAGGGCGACTACGACACAGCCCGCGCCGCCTTCATCGCCCGCCAGCCGATGGGCCGCCTCGGCACGCCCGAGGAAATCGCCGACTTCGCCGTCTATCTCGCCGGTGCCACCTATACGTCGGGGCAGGCTTACAATATCGACGGTGGCTGGTCGATCTAAGAGGCCATTTGAAAACCCTACTCCGCCGGGCGCCTGACGCGGCTTTCTGCGCTTCCGGTGCTCACGTACTTTAAGTACGCTCCGCTCCGGTTCTCGAAACCCACGCCATTCGCCGCAGCGGAGCGAGTTTGCAAACGGCCTCTGGTCGCAACTGGGAGAAAACTGTATGAAACTGCTGCGCTATGGCGAGGCGGGGAGCGAACGCCCCGGCCTGCTCGATGCCGATGGAACGATCCGCGACCTCTCCGCCCATGTCACCGACATTGCCGGCAAGGCGCTTGACCCGGCATCGCTTGAGACATTGTCGAAGCTCGACGTGAAATCGCTGCCGGTGGTTTCCGGCAAGCCGCGGATCGGCTCCTGCGTCGCCGGCACCGGCAAATTCATCTGCATCGGCCTCAACTATTCCGATCACGCTGCCGAAACCGGCGCCACCGTGCCGCCGGAGCCGATCATCTTCATGAAGGCAAGCTCGGCCATTGTCGGGCCGAACGACGACGTGCTGATCCCGCGCGGCTCGGTCAAGACCGACTGGGAAGTTGAGCTCGGCGTGGTCATCGGCAGAAAAGCGAAATATGTCACCGAGGCCGAGGCGCTGGACTATGTCGCCGGCTACTGCGTCGCGCATGACGTCTCCGAGCGCGCCTTCCAGGCCGAGCGGCAGGGCCAGTGGACCAAGGGCAAGAGCTGCGACACGTTCGGGCCGATCGGTCCGTGGCTGGTGACCAAGGACGAGGTCAAGGACCCGCAGAACATCCCGATGTGGCTGACGGTCAACGGCAAGACCATGCAGAACGGCTCGACCAAGACCATGGTCTTCGGCGTCGCTTATCTCGTCTCCTATCTCAGCCAGTTCATGTCGCTGCATCCCGGCGACATCATCTCGACCGGCACGCCGCCCGGCGTCGGCCTCGGCATGAAGCCGCCGGTGTTCCTGAAGCCAGGCGACGTCGTCGAGCTCGGTATTGAAGGGCTTGGTATACAGAAGCAGACGTTCAAGGCGGATTTGTAGGCGTTTCACTTTGGCAAGTTTGCGCCGCCCCTCATCTGCCTGCCGGCATCTTCTCCCCGTATAGTGACGGGGAGAAGGACGAAGCTCCAGCGCTGACGCCCCCCTCTCCCCGTCTCTATACGGGGAGAGGGTAAGGGTGAGGGGCAGCGCCAACCTTTGCCGCGAAGCTACTTCAGCACCTTCCCATCGGCTCCAAACCGGTATGTCTTCGCCGGATCCGGCGTCGCATAGAGCGTGGCACCAGGCTCAGCGTTATAGACGCCAAAAATGCGCACGGTGATCAGGCCGGCCATCTCGCAGTCGAGATAGAGGTTGGTGTCGGCGCCGAGATGCTCGGCATGGACGACCGTGCCTTTCCAGGCGCCGGATTTGGGATCGACCGTCAAATGTTCGGGACGGACGCCGATGGTCTTTGCCGTTTCGCCAAGCCTGGCACCGTCGACGAAATTCATCTTCGGTGAGCCGATGAACCCAGCGACGAATTCATTTGCCGGCGAATTGTAAAGCTCCATCGGTCCGCCGATCTGCTCGATCTTGCCTGCGTTGAGCACGACGATCTTGTCGGCCAGTGTCATCGCCTCGACCTGGTCGTGGGTGACATAGATCATCGTTGCCTTCAGCCGGCGATGCAATTGCGCAATCTCCAGCCTGGTGTTGACGCGCAGCGCGGCATCGAGGTTCGACAACGGCTCGTCGAACAGAAAAAGCTTTGGTTCGCGCACCACGGCACGGCCGATGGCGACGCGCTGGCGCTGGCCGCCGGACAATTCGGCCGGCCGCCTCTCGAGATAGGGCTCCAGCGACAGCATCGACGAAGCGATGCCGATGCGGCGGTCGATCTCGGCCGCCGGCGTGCCTGCCTGCTTGAGGCCGAGGCCCATATTGTTCTTCACCGTCAGATGCGGGTAGAGCGCGTAGGTCTGGAACACCATGGCGATGCCGCGCTTGGCCGGCGGCGTTGCGGAGACGTCCGCACCGTCGATCACCACGCGGCCTGAGGTCGAGTCCTCCAGCCCGGCAATAACCCTGAGCAGCGTCGACTTCCCACAGCCGGATGGACCGACGAAGACGACGAACTCGCCATCCGTCACTTCGAGGTTGATGCCCTTCAGCACCTCGACCGGCCCGAAGGCCTTTTTCACGTTCTCGATGTTCAGCGAGCCCACGGCTTAGTCCCTGTTCTAGAGTTTCACGGCGAGGCCGCTGCGCACGCTCTCGTCTGCGGCCAGGCAGACGGCGAGCGACTTCACCGCGTCGTCCATGTGGCGGGTCAAGTCCAGATCCTCGCGGACCGCCTTCAGCACAAACGCCTGTTCCAGGTCGCAGAGGTCCTGATGGCCGGGCTCGCCTTGCATCGACAGCATCTCATCCGGTTTGGCGAATTTGCCGTCCGCTCCGGTTGCCGCACTGTGCAGGCGGATGGTCGAGGTCTTGGTGTGGGTGTCGATGTCGTCGGACCTGACGCCCTCTTTCATAACGATCGACACGCAACCATTGGGCGAGATCACGTCTTTCACGAAGAAAGCCGTCTCCGAAATCATCGGCCCCCAGCCGGCCTCATACCAGCCGACCGAGCCATCGTCGAACAGCACCTGCAGATGCCCGTAATTGTACATTGAGGGCGCAATCTCGTCGCTCAGCCGCAGCCCCATGCCGCGCACCTCGACCGGCCTGGCATCGGTGATCTGCAGCATCACGTCGAGATAATGCACCCCGCAATCGACTATCGGCGACGTCGTCTGCATCAGCTGCTTGTGCGTCTCCCAGGTGTGGCCGGAGGATTGCTGGTTGAGATTCATGCGGAACACGTAAGGGCCGCCGAGCTTCCGCGCCTCGGCGATCAGCCTGATCCAGGACGGGTGATGGCGCAGGATATAGCCGATCACCAGTTTCTTGCCGTTGGCCTTGGCTGCGGCGACGACGCGCTCTGCATCCGCGACCGTCGTTGCCAGCGGCTTTTCGACGAAGACGTGGCAGCCGGCCTCGAATGCCTTGACCGCATAATCGGCATGGCTGTCGGAATAGGTGGCGATGCAGGCGACGTCAGGCCGTTCGTCACGCAGCGCCTCGTCGAAGGAGCGCCGGATGGCGTAGGTCGAAAGCCCTTCCGGCAGCTGCACATCGGAGCGGTTGACCAGTGCGGCGATCTGGAATCCCGGATTGGTGTGATAGGCCAGCGCATGGCTGCGCCCCATATTGCCGAGCCCGGCGACGACAACGCGAAGAGGTTTTTGCGAACTCACTTGACGGCTCCGGACGTAATGCCGCGGATCAATTGCCGCGAGAAGATGACGTAGAGGATCAGCACCGGCATGATCGCCAGCGACAGCGCCGCGAGAATGGCGTTCCAGTTGGTGACGAACTGGCCGAGGAACAGTTGCGCGCCGAGCGTCACCGTCTTGGTCTCCTCCGACGGCGCCAGGATCAGCGGGAACCACAGATCGTTCCAGATCGGGATCATGGTGAAGACGGCGACCGTCGCCATCGATGGCCGCACCAGCGGCAGCACCAGCCGGAAAAAGATCGTGTATTCGGACAGGCCATCGATCCTGCCCGCATTCTTCAGATCGTCGGAGACCTGCTTCATGAATTCCGACAGGATGAAGACGGCAAGCGGCAGGCCCTGCGCCGTGTAGACCAGGATCAGCGCCGTCAGCGTGTTGACCAGTCCGCTGGCCACCATCAACTGCAGGATGGCGACGGTGCCGAGGCGGATCGGGATCATGATGCCGAGCGCCAGGTAAAGCCCCATCAGCGAATTGCCGCGAAAGCGGTATTCGGACAGCGCGAAAGCCGCCATGGCGCCGAACAGAAGCACGAAGAACAGCGAGGCGACGGTGACGACAAGGCTGTTCTGGAAATAGTGGATGAAGTCGCCCTGACCGATCACCGTGGTGTAGCCGATCAGGTCGAAGGTCCCTGGCGTCGGCGGCGTCAGCGGCGCGCCAAAGATCCCGGCACGCGATTTGAACGAATTCATGATCACGAGGATCACCGGAAACAGCGCGATCGCGGTGTAGGTCAGAAGGATCGCGTGGGCGCCGATGGTGCGGGGCAGCGAACGGGTTGCGGTGCTCATGATCGCGCTCCCTAAAACTGGTAGCGACGCAAGCGTGTCTGCACGAGGAACAGATAGACGCAGACGCCGCCGAGGATGATCAGGAACATCATCGTGGCGATCGCAGCTCCCATATTGGGGTCGCCAACCTGCAGCTGGAAGCCAAAGAAGGCGCGGTAGAGGAAGGTGCCGAGAATATCCGTTGAATAGTTCGGCCCGGCCAACGCGCCTTGCGCGGTGTAGATCAGGTCGAAAGCGTTGAAATTGCCGACGAAGGTCAGGATCGAGATGATGCCGATCGACGGCAGGATCAGCGGCAGCTTGATCTTCCAGAACTGCGCCATCCCGGTGATCCCATCGCATTCGGCGGCCTCGATCACCTCTTCGGGGATGGACAGCAGTGCCGCGTAGATCAGCATCATCGGGATGCCGACGAACTGCCACACCGAGATCAGGCTGAGCGCGGTCAGCGCATATTGCGCCTTGCCGAGCCAGGGCGTGAACAGGCTTTTCAGGCCGACAAGGTCCATCATATGCGGTGCCACGCCCCATAGCGGCGACAGGATCAGCTTCCAGGCAAAGCCGACGATGACGAAAGACAGAATCGTCGGCACGAAGATCGCCGTGCGGTAGAAGGCGGAAAACCGCAGCCTGGGGCTGGACAGAAGTGCCGCCAAAAGGACGCCGATCGGGTTCTGCACCAGCATGTGGATGATGAAGAACCAGACATTGTTCCGCAGCGCGTTCCAGAAATTGACCGACCAGTTGGGATCGCCGAACAGCATGCGGAAATTTTCCAGTCCGACGAACACCTGCGACTGATTGATGTTGCGGAACAAGGAAAGCTGCAGCGTGCCGGCCAGCGGCAGGATCATGATCGCCGTATAGACCAGCAACGCCGGCGCCAGGAAAACGCCGATATGCCAGCGGAACGGTCTTTTCGGTACTGCGGCCATGCGTTCGGTCCCCGCCGATCAGGTCTTGCTATTGCCGTCAAAGGGCACGGCGCCTCCCTCCCCCTCGAGGGGAGGGTGCTTCGCGAAGCGAGGCGGGTGGGGTCGGCAGAGGCAGCGCGCCATCGTCGTTCGACCGCGCTTTCCAACAACGATCAAGCCGCGGCCTGCCTCGACCGACCCCCTCTGTCGCCTTCAGCGACATCTCCCCCTCGAGGGGGGAGACAACGCTTCGCCGCGCCTTACTTCGCCGGCTTGTACCAGCTGTCGAGGCCGTCCTGCAGCTTCTTGGCGGCAGCCTCCGGCGTGTCGGTGCCGTTGATGACGTTGGCCGATTCAACCCACGTTTCGTTTTCGAGGTTCGGCGTGCCGCGCGACAGGATCTGGTAGGTCGAGCGGATCGTCGACTTGCACTTGCCGCGCCAGGAGACGAATTCCTGGGCCAGCGGGTCTTCCATCTTCACGGGGGTGTTGTTCAGGCTGAAGAAGCCCGGCAGCGCGTTGGCGTAGATGGTGGCGAAGTCCGGCGAGGCCACCCAGGACAGGAAGGTCTTGGCCGCATCCGCGTTCTTCGAGGCCGCATTGAGGCCCATGCCGATGTCGGTGTGGTCGGAGATGTAGCAGGTGTCGCCGGCCTTCTGTACCGGCGGCGGGAACGCGCCCATCTTGAACTGTGCCTGCGTGTTGAACAGGCCGATTTCCCACGAACCGGCCGGGTAGATGGCGGCGCGGCCGAGCGTGAACAGGTTCTGGCTGTCCGGATAGGTCTGCGCCTCGAAGCCGTCGCCGAGATAGTCCTTCCACTTGGCCAGTTCCTTGTAGGGCTCGACCCACTGCGGATCGGTCAGCTTCTGCTCGCCCTTGATCAGTGCCAGGCGGCCTTCCTCGCCCTTCCAGTAGTTCGGGCCGATGTTCTGGTAGCCCATGGTCGCCGCTTCCCAGAGATCCTTGGTGCCCATCGCCATCGGGATGTAGGTGCCGTCGGCCTTGATCTTGTCGAGCGCGGCGTAGAACTCCTCATTGGTCGTCGGCACCTTGATGCCGAGCTTGTCAAAGGCGTCCTTGTTGTAGATGAAGCCATGGATGACCGAGGCCATCGGCACGCAGAAGCTCGACTTGCCGTCGTCGGTCTGCCAGGCCGCCTTGGCAACATCGGAGAAGTTCTCCATGCCGGGCAGGGTCGAGATATCGGCGAGGTTGCCCTTCTTGAAGAGTTCCAGCGACTTGTCGAACGGGCGGCAGGTGATCAGGTCGCCGGCCGAGCCGGCGGCGAGCTTGGCGCCGAGGGCGGCGTCATACTCGGTTGGCGCCGACGGCGCGAACACCACCTTGATGCCCGGGTTCTTGGCTTCGAAGGCCGGGATCAGCTTGTCCTTCCAGATGGCAAGGTCGTCGCCGCGCCAGCTTTCGATGTTGAGCGTTACGTCGTCGGCATAAGCCACCCCGGCGGAGCCGAGAATGCTGGTGCCGAGAAGAAGTGCCGTCAGTAGCTTCGTTGTCATGCTCAGTCTCCCTGTTGACCTTTTTCAGGTTCGGTTTTGATGAGAACAGAGGCATTGCGCCCCTTGCTCCCCTCGATCGCGGAAAGGGCTGGCCGCAGCTTGTGGCCGGTCCCTTCCAATATCTTCTCGGCCGCATCGGCGCTGGCGGCGCCGGCGGCGAGCAGAATGGCGGTCTTGACGACGCCGCCGCTCCTTTCGAGCAGGCGCGCCGCCTCGTTCTTGTCGCGCCCGCTGATGGCGGCGACGATGCGAGCGGCGCGGTCGCGCAGCTTGATGTTGTCGGCCATGAGGTTGACCATGTAGCCGTCATGGACATGGCCGAGATGGATCGCGGCCAGCGTCGACAGCATGTTGAGCGCGATCTTCTGGGCGGTGCCGGCGCCCATGCGCGTCGAGCCGGCAATCAGCTCCGGCGGCGTTTCGAGCAGGATTGCGATGTCGGCCAGCCGCAGCAGCGGCGCATCCCGGTTGTTGGCGATGGCAATGGTCGCCGCGCCGCGGCGCCTGGCGTCCTCGATCGCCCTGACAGCATAAGGTGTCGAGCCACTGGCCGAGACGGCGATCAGGCAGTCGCCCTTGCCGATGCGGGCGGCAGCAACCGCTGCCGAAGCTTCCTCAGTGTCGTCCTCCGGCCCGCCGGCCAGTGTCTTGAAGGCCTCGTCGCCGCCGGCGATCAGGATGGCGATGCGATCGCGCTGGATGCCGAACGTGCCCGGCAACTCCAGCGCATCGGCCAGTGCCATCAGGCCCGAACTGCCGGCAGCCGCATAGGCGAGCTTGCCGCCGCTTTTCAGTCTGCTTGCGATGATTTCGGCTGCCGCGGCAATGGCAGGAATGGCGCCGTGCACGGCCTTGGCGGCCTCGATCTGTGCGTTGGCCAAACAGGAAAGGACGGCTTCCGGGGCCTGGATATCCAGTCCCTCGGCATTGTGGTGAAGCGCTTCGGTGCGCGTTTCGGCCATCCGCTTTCCTCCAATCGAAAAAACCATACCAAAAAAATACCACTTGTCCACACGCATTAATGAAATCGTTGCGCCGGCGCAGGCCTACGGACCAAATTGGCTTATTTTCTAGGTAGGTAGGGCTTAGCTTTTTTGAAACGGAAATTAACCCTTGGCTATTGGTATTTTATTGGTATTATCCGCCCGGAGGAGAAATCGCGTGAAATTCGTGCTCGGCATCGATGGCGGCGGCACCAGCTGCAGGGCGGCCCTTGCAACGGCCGACGGCATCGTCCTCGGCCGCGCCAAAAGCGGCGCCGCCAACATCCGAACCGATCTCACCGGCGCCAGGACAAACATCGTCGACGCAGCGCAGCAGGCCTTTGTCGCCGCGGGCAGAGATCCCGCACTGATCCCGCAAACTCCGGCCGTTCTCGGCCTTGCCGGCGCCAATGTCGGCACCTACAGGCAGCAGCTTGAAGCGATCCTGCCGTTCCGCATCAGCCGTGTCGAAACCGACGCGGAGATCGCGCTGGAAGGCGCGGTCGGCTCCGGCGACGGCGCCATGGCCATCCTCGGCACCGGCACCGCCTATATGGCACGCAAACAAGGCAAGTCGCGCGCCATCGGCGGCTGGGGTTTCCAGGTCGGCGACCAGGGCAGCGGCGCCCGCATCGGCCGCGACCTGCTCGAGCAAACGCTGCTCGCCTATGACGGCATCCGCCAGGGATCACCGCTGACAGAGGCCATGCTCGCCATCTTCCGCAACAATCCCGAGGATGTGGTCGAATTCACCACCAATGCCAAGCCCGGAGACTTCGGCGGCTTCGCGCCCAAGGTGTTCGAACATGCCGAAAAAGGCGACGTCGTCGCTATCTGGATCCTCGACAAGGCGGTCGCCGATGTCGAGGCAGCACTTGGCGTGCTCGACCTCGGTGACGACGATCCGCTCTGCCTGCTGGGCGGCCTGGCGCCGCTTTATGCGCCGCGCCTGTCGGCCCGCTACCGGGCGCTGCTGAACCCGCCGCTCGACGACGCGCTGGGCGGCGCGGTTCAGATGGCGGTTCGGATTTTCGCAAACACGGCGGAGGCAGCGCGATGAGCGAGGCGGCCGACCAGATATTCGCGGCGCTGAGACAATCGTCGCAGAGTGGCGCGCCACTCTATCTGCAGCTCAGGAAGAGCATCGAGGACGCCGTCAAACGCGGACTGATCGGACCGGGCGATGCGCTGCCTTCCGAGCGCGACATCGCCAGCAAGGCCGACATTTCGCGCGTCACCGTCCGCAAGGCGGTGCAGGACCTGGTCAAGGGCGGCATCCTCGTCCAGCGCCATGGTTCCGGCACCTTCGTTGCGCCGCGCATGGAGCGTGTCGAGCAGTCGCTGTCGATGCTGACCTCGTTTACCGAGGACATGGCGCGGCGCGGCATGGCGGTGCGTTCGGCCTGGCTCGACCGCGGCCTCTATCCGCCGTCGCCCGACGAGATGATGGTGCTCGGCCTGGCGTCGAACGAATTGGTGGCGCGCGTCGCGCGCCTTCGCATCGCCAACGACACGCCGCTGGCGATCGAGCGCGCCTCGCTATCGACAAGCGTGCTGCCCAATCCGGCGGCGATCGGTTCGTCGCTCTACGCGGCGCTGGAAAAGACCGGCAACAGGCCGGTTCGGGCGGTGCAGCGCATTTCCGCCACCAATCTCGGCGAAGGCGACGCACATCTGCTGGAAGTGCCGCCGGGCATTGCCGGCCTGCATATCGAGCGTATCTCCTATCTGGCGAGCGGCAAGGTGATCGAGTTCACCCGCTCCATCTACAGAGGCGACGCCTATGATTTTGTCGCCGAACTCCGGCTGAGCGGGCCGGGCGAAGAGGGCCGGCCATGACCGCAACAACGACCCATATGCGGCGCGAGATCGAGGAGATCCCGGAGGCCACCGCCCGCCTGCTCGACGGCTCGGCCGCGGTGCTGACGGAAGCCGGACGCGGCATTCGCGAGCGCGATCCGAATTTCATCGTCACAGTGGCGCGCGGCTCGTCCGATCATGCCGCGACCTTCATGAAATATGCCGTGGAGCTGACCGCCGGGCTGGCGGTCGCATCGGTCGGCCCGTCGATCGCCTCGATCTATGGCGCCAAGCTGAAGCTGGGCGGCTCGGCCTGCCTGGCTATCTCGCAATCCGGCAAGAGCCCGGACATAGTTGCCATGGCGCAAGCGGCGCGGGCCGGCGGTTCGCTTACCGTCGCCATCACCAACACCGCCGATTCGCCGCTGGCGCGCGCCTGCGACTACGCGATCGACATCCTGGCCGGACCGGAGCGCAGCGTCGCGGCGACGAAGACTTTCGTCAATTCGGCCGTCGCCGGGCTCGCCTTGATGGCGCATTGCACCGGCGACGACAAACTCCTGGCAGCACTCGCCAGCTTGCCGGAGCATTTTCGCAAGGCGATCGCCTGCGACTGGATGGCGCTGGCAGGGGCACTCGAGACGCAAAAATCGCTGTTCATCCTTGGCCGTGGCCCGTCGGCGGCGATCGCCAACGAGGCGGCGCTGAAATTCAAGGAAACCTGCGCCATGCATGCGGAAGCCTATAGTGCCGCCGAGGTCATGCACGGCCCGCTGGCGCTGGTCGGTCCCGGCTTCCCGGTGCTGGCTCTGGCTGCTCGCGATGCGTCCGAGCCGTCGGTGGCCGATGCCGCCGACAGCCTGGCCGGCAAGGGCGCTGCCGTCTTCGTGACGTCGGACAAGGCAAAGAGCGCTCAGCGCCTGCCGCATGTCGCCACCGGTCATCCGCTGACCGATCCACTGACGCTGATCGTGTCGTTCTATGGTTTCGTCGAGGCCTTTGCCCGCCATCGCGGCCTCGACCCTGACACGCCGCCCAATCTGCGCAAGGTGACGGAAACCCTATGACCGATCGCTTTGCCCTGACTGGCGCCCGGATATTCGATGGCGACGACTGGCACGACAATGCGGCGCTTGTCGTGCGCGACGGCCTCGTTGAGGCCATCGTTGCCGCCGGGGCCGTTCCACCCGGTGTTGCGCGTATCGAGACCGGCGGCGGCATGCTGGCGCCTGGCTTCGTCGATCTGCAGGTCAATGGCGGCGGCGGCGTCATGCTCAACGACCATCCCGACGTCGCCTCGATCGAGACCATCTGCCGGGCGCACGCGCCCTTCGGCACGGCGGCGCTGTTGCCGACGCTGATCACCGACACGTCCGAGATCACCGCCGCGGCGGTTGCGGCCGGAGCCGAGGCGGCACGGAGGAAGGTGCCGGGGTTCCTGGGCCTGCATCTCGAAGGGCCGCATCTGTCGATCGCCCGCAAGGGCGCGCATGACCCGGCGTTGATCCGGCCGATGCTAGACCCCGACCAGGCGATGCTGATCGCCGCACGGAAAAACCTGCCGGTACTGCTGACGACGGTGGCGCCCGAATCCGTCCAGCCCGGCCAGGTGTCGGCACTTAGCAAGGCCGGTATTGTCGTCAGCATCGGCCATTCCGATACCGGCTATGCCACGGCTCGCGCCTTTGCCGAGGCCGGCGCAACGGTGGTCACCCATCTGTTCAACGCAATGAGCCAGATCGGCAATCGCGAGCCGGGGCTGGCGGGCGCGGCAATCGATACAGCCACATTCCATGCCGGCATCATCGCCGACGGCATCCATGTCGATCCGGCCACCATGGCCATCGCCTTGCGCGCCAAGCAGGGGCCGGGCAAGATCCTGCTCGTCACCGACGCCATGGCGACGATCGGCACAGACATGACCTCGTTTACGCTGAACGGCCGCACCATCCACCGCAAGGATGGCAGGCTGACGCTTGCCGACGGCACGCTGGCGGGCGCGGATCTCGACATGATTTCCGCGGTGCGCTTCGTGCACCGCGTCGTCGGCCTCAGCCTCGACGAAGCCTTGCGCATGGCCTCGCTCTATCCGGCGCAAGCGATCGGCCAGTCGCACCGGCTCGGGCGCTTCGCCAAGGGAACTGCTGCCAACATCGTTTCGCTGTCGGACGATCTGGACATTAAAAGCGTCTGGATCGACGGTGCCAGGGTTTTTGCAGCCAACGCCATCCCTCCGGCTTAGCCGGCTTTGGACGTATAGAGGTCCTTGTAGGTTTCGCGCAGCAGGTTCTTCTGCACCTTGCCCATTGTGTTGCGCGGCAGTTCGTCCACGAAGATCACCCGTTTCGGATGCTTGTACCTGGCGAGGCGCCCGGCGATGGCCTCGACGATCCCTGCGGCGCTGATGGCCGAGCCCGGCGTCCTCACCACGATAGCGGTGACGCCTTCGCCGAAATCCGGATGGGCAACGCCGATGACAGCGCTTTCGGCGACGCCAGCCAGCGCGTCGATCTCGCTCTCGACTTCCTTTGGATAGATATTGTAGCCGCCGGAAATGATCAGGTCCTTGCCGCGGCCGACGATGTGGACATAGCCGTCGGGATCGATCAGCCCGAGATCGCCGGTGATGAAGAAACCGTCGTCACGGAATTCGGCCCTGGTCTTTTCCGGCATATGCCAGTAGCCGCAAAAGACGTTCGGGCCCTTGACCTCGATCATGCCGACCTCGCCCCGGGCAAGTGTTTCGCCGCCATCGGGATCGGCGATGCGCAGGGAAACGCCGGGCAGGGGAAACCCGACCGTGCCGGCACGCCGCTCGCCATCATAAGGGTTCGACGTGTTCATGTTGGTCTCGGTCATGCCGTAGCGCTCGAGGATGGCGTGGCCGGTGCGCTCTCGCCAGGCTCTGTGCGTCTCGGCCAAAAGCGGCGCCGAGCCGGAAATGAACAGGCGGATGTTTTTCGCCGCTTGCCGGTTCAAACCGTCCTGCTGCAGCAGGCGGACGTAGAATGTCGGCACGCCCATCAGGGCGGTGGCGCGCGGCAGCAGCGAGACGATGCGGGCCGGGTCGAATTTGGTTTCGAACAGCATCGAGGCGCCGGCCATCAGGACGACATTGGTGGCGACGAAAAGGCCATGTGTGTGGAAAACCGGCAGCGCGTGAACCAGCACGTCTGCGGCAGTGAAGCGCCAGAGGTCGACCAGCACCCGCGCATTCGAGGCAAGGTTCTCGTGGCTGAGCATGGCGCCTTTCGAACGGCCGGTGGTGCCGGACGTGTAGAGGATTGCGGCAAGGTCGTCCGGTCCGCGCGCCACATCGTGGAAGTCCACGGCCGCCTCAGAGGCGCGGTCGGTCAACGAACCCTCACCCTTGCTGCCGAGTGTCGCGACCGCAGCGCCCGAGGCCTGCGCCAAAGCGCCGATCTCGGTCACTCGCGCCGGGTCGCAGACGACCAGTCGCGGCTCGGCATCCCTGAAGAAATAGTCGAGCTCGGTCAGCGTATAGGCGGTGTTGAGCGGCAGGAAGATCGCCCCGGCACGCAGGCAGGCGAGATAAAGGAAAATGGCCTCGGGGCTCTTCTCGACCTGAACGGCGACGCGGTCGCCGGCTTCGACGCCTAGCTGCGACAGCGCATGTGCCAGTTGAGCGGAGCGCGCCAGCATTTCGCCATAGCTGATCGAGCGCCCGTCCTCTGCCTCCATCAAAAGGCGTCCGGGCGCGGGCATCCGGGCACGGAAAGCATCGAACAGATGGTTGCTCATAAGTCCCCCGAGCAGCTGTCTCCGGCCGGACGGCGGCGGTCAGCCGGCCGCCTTGTCCGCCGCCGCCCTGATTGCCTCGATGTTTGCCCGGTAGGCCTCGACGCTGCCGCCCTTGAAGATGGCCGCGCCGGCGACCAGCACGCTGGCGCCGGCCGCGGTGACCAAGGGCGCAGTTTCAGGCGAAATGCCGCCGTCGATCTCGATCCGGATCGGCCTGTCACCGATCAGCGCCTTCACCCGCTTCACCTTGTCGACGATCGCTGGAATGAAGGCTTGGCCGCCGAAGCCTGGATTGACCGTCATGATCAGGACCAGATCAAGCCGGTCGAGCACGTATTCGATCATCGTCTCCGGTGTCGCCGGGTTGAGCGACACGCCGGCCTTCTTGCCAAGGTTTTTGATCGTCTGCAGCGAACGGTCGAGATGCGGCCCGGCTTCGGCGTGCACCGTGATGCCGTCGCAGCCGGCCTCGGCGAAGGCGGCCAGATAGGGATCGGCCGGGGCGATCATCAGATGGCAGTCGAAGAAAGCCTTGGTGCGGTTGCGGATCGCCTTGATCACCGGCGGCCCGAAGGTGATGTTGGGGACGAAATGCCCGTCCATGACGTCAAGGTGAATCCAGTCGGCGCCCGCGGCCGCCACGGCCTCGACCTCGTCGCCGAGCTTCGAGAAATCGGAAGCCAGCACCGATGGCGCGATCAGGGTTTTTTTGCTCATGATGCGGCCTTCTCGAACGCCCCGGTTTATGCCCTATGTCTGCATCGACTGCCTAGACCATGAGTCCGGAAAGTGGAAGCTGGTTTGTCCTTCCGCCGACGCAGCGGCTTCAGGTTTGCGCTGCCTTCTCATCTGCCGCCGAAGAAAACCCCGCCGGATCGCTCCGGCGGGTTTTGGGTGACGCGAACCATCACCGTTTGAAGTTCCGCGCGCGATCCTATTGCTCGAGCTGCGGCTTGCGCCTTGGCACGACCTGCTGAAGAACCTTTGGATTCAGCAGCAGGGTCGGTTTGCGGATCGGCTGGCACTGGCCATTGATCGGCCGCGCGCCCGGTGCGCATTCCAGCCGTGGTTTGCGGCAGGCGCCGTCGCGCAGCTCTGTCCCACGCGGGCAGACGCAGACGCCGCGCTTGTTGTGGATCTGGCCTGGTATCGGGCACTCCACCACAACAGGCTTCTTGCGCCTGCAGGCATTGCCTTGCACTTCCGTGCCCCTCGGGCAGACGCAATCGCCGTCGGCGTCGTGGATCTGGCCACGGATGGTGCACTGCTCGGGCTTTGGCCGGATTGGCCGGCAGGCATTGCCTCTGACTTCCGTACCCCGCGGGCAGACGCAATCGCCAGCGGCGTCGTGGATCTGGCCACGGATGGTGCACTGCTCGGGCCTTGGCTGGATTGGCCGGCAGGCATTGCCTCTGACTTCGGTGCCCCGCGGGCAGACACAATCACCAACAGCGTCGTGGATCTGGCCACGAATGGTGCACTGCTCGGGTTCCGGCTGGATCGGCCTGCAGGCATTGCCTCTGACTTCGGTGCCCCGCGGGCAGACGCAATCGCCGGCAGCGTCGTGGATCTGGCCACGGATCGTGCACTGCTCGGGCTTCGGCTCTTTCCCCACGCAAGCGCCGTTCTCCAGCTCGGTTCCGCGCGGACAGACGCAACGTCCGTCTTCGGTGCGGATCTGGCCTTTGAGCAGAACGCAAGGTCTTGGCTTCGGCACGATGACCGTGCCGCCGCCGGACGAGCATTGGCCGTTACGGAAGGTCGTGCCTGGCGGGCAGACGCAGTTGCCGGCGTCGTTCATGACGAAGCCTTGCGAGCATTCCTTCTTCACCTCATTCCTGATGGTGAAGGGATGGCAGGCATAGGCTTTGCCGCGATCACCCTGCACGTTGGCCGCACCGCGGGACAACACGTCGCCACCGCCTTGCACCGGCGTGTTCGGAGACAGCACGCCGACGCAGTTCTGGCCGTTGACGGTGCCCTGCAGATTGGCCAGACGGCCATCGTCGGGAATGATCACGGTCACATTGTGCACGTGGCTTTCCCCGGCGCCGATCGTCAAATTGGCGACGCAGGACAGAGGCAAGGTTGCCGGCTCCGGCGAGCAGCCGAAGGGCGGATCGATCGAGGTGATCGCAACGCCTTCCAGCCGGCCGAGGCCTTCGACGCCGATGGCATCGCCGATGCGAACCGGACCGGAGAAGGCGCTCGTCCCATCGTTCGTGATGGTGATCTCGAACGAGCAGGGCTGGCCGGGCTTGCACTCGGCGTCGCCGGTCTTCTCGACGCGGATGGTCGAGGCGCCGCCCTTGGCGCAGGCCTGGCCGATCGGATAGACGATGTCGTCTCCCGGAGCCGGGCCGTAGGAGCCGCGTGCGCAGTTCTCGAATTCGCCATTCGTGGCAACCGTCACGTCGAAATGGCGACTGGTTCCGGGCGTCATAACGGCGCCGGGAATCTGGCAGGACAGTGTGTTGGCCGGAACCGGTCCGCAAGCCCATTCCGCGCCGTCTGGGGTGACGGTCTGGATCTGGACCGGCGCTCCGCCGGTTATCAGCGTCGCGGCATCGTTGACCCGCACCGGACCGGTCGGGGCAGCGGCGCCGAGGCTGATGACGGTGATGCGGCAGGAAACGATCGCAGCACCGGCCAGCGAGCCATTGCACACCTTGGTGATGCGCAGGGCCGGCTCGCCGCCATTGGGATGACGGATGCGTTCCTTGGCGCAGGCTCTGTTGTTGGTGATGTCGTTCTCACCGGGAATAGCCTTCACCTCGGCGCAGTTCTCGACGGTATCGGGCCGGTAGTTGGCCGGCATCACCGCCCTGACGAAGATCGGCGTCGAGGCGCCAGGCAACAGCACGATGCCGGCATTGTCGCAACGGAACTTGCCGGGACCGTTCGGCCCGCAGATCCATGGCGGCGTCGGGCCGAAGGTCGAGGATGCCGGCGCGCCGCCCGGATAGGTGTCGACGACCGTCAGCGGCCCGTTATAGGGGACGCTGCCATTGTTGATGATGTCGATCACGAAGGTGCAGACGCCATCGGCCGAACAGAATTCGGTTCGGGCGCGCTTCTTCAGGATCAGATCGAACTTCTTCTCCACCGGCGGCCGGCAGTCACGGTCACGATCGCCACGCCGGCAGATTGGGATCGAAGCACAGCCGCGATCGTTTTGCTGGCTGCCGAAAAGCAGCTTGCCGCTGGCGCCATAATTGTAGGTGGCGCAGTTGCGCAAGACGCTGCCTCGCCAGCCTGCGGCCGGCTTGAAGCCGAGCTTGAGGTCGACAGAGGCACCCGGACTGAGCGTGGTCACCGGATGGGTGCATGTCATCGGGGTGATTCCAGGCGCGCAGATCCAAGGCGGGTTCGGCCCTGAATCGAGGGTGGAGCTGGCCGGCAGGGTGACTTCGTCGAGCACGATCTTGCCGTGGTAGGGTGCATCGCCGACATTGGTGACCCTGATGGTGAAGTCGCAGCCGCCGCCCATCGTGCAACGTTGCACGTCGGCGCGCTTTTCGACTTTCAGATCCGGTTCCTTGTCCTTCGGCGGGCAGCGCTGATCACGCGGGATGACGATGTCGATGGTCTGCGTGCAGCACAGGCCCCAGCCCTCCTTCGGGCCGGCATAGGTTTCGATACCGGTGACGATGAGGTGGATGACTTCGCCAGGTGAAGCGCCGACGATCTTCCAATTGAGCACACCGCCGCCCGCCGGCACCAATTGCGTGTCGGGAATGATGGTGATGCCGGGTGTCGTCGTCGAAAGCTGCACCCATTTGCCAGCCATCTCTGGACCGACCGGCATGTGGTAGATGAAGGCGCCGCCGCCAGGCACGCAATCGACCGTGCCGCGCTCCACCTTGAAGCATTCCTTGCCGGGAGGTGGCGGTGGCGGATTACACTTGATGACGTCGATCCTGATTGAGGTCTTTTCGCCGGTCAGGAAATTACCGTCGTCCGGCTTGCCCGGATCCTGCGACGGGATTTCGACGCCAGCACCGCGTTCGCGGCTCACCTTGACTACGCCCTGGTTGTGAACGATCGTCGGTGACGGAAACGCCGAATGGTCGATCTTGGCGATGATCTGGAACGTAATGACGCGCTCGTTCGCAGCGCCGATGCCGTCGAGATCGCTGGCGGAAAGCCGGAAATCGGACACCGTCGCGGTATCGTCCGGGCCAGCCGAACTGCTGATCGTAGCGCCGGGCAGCGGTCCGCCGGACGCATCGGTGCCGTCGCCGGTCACATGCACGCCCACAATGCGCAGGCCGTGCGGGAGCTGGTCCCTGAAATCGAGCCGGACCTTTTTCAGCATGGCCGCGAGGCCGGGGCTGGCAAAACCCTGCGGATTGCCGCGCAAGCCAAAGCTCAGCGAATATACGACATAGTCGCAGCCTCTCTGGGTGCCTTTCTTGGTGAAGAAGGGCACGATCCGGCCCGGCTCCGGATTGACGATGCGAGGATTGTCGAAATCGAGCTTGGTATCTGGAATGACAGTGCCCGTATCGGCAGGCTTGGTCTTGGCCGGAGCAAGGTCTTCAGCGAAGCCTTGCAGCGGACTCAGCATGGCGACCGCGATACCGGCCGCCATCAGCCAGCGCGCGCCGCGCCTGGCGAGTGACAGGGGTTTCATGATGGTCTCCATGACAAATGATTGTTTGCCGGTTGATTGGCTGCTCGCCGCAGGCGGGAAAAGTGCAAGATTGCTCATCTTCCCCTCCTCACGGTTCGCAGCTGACGGCTGGGGTTCTGAGCGGCAAGGTCATCTTGCAGCAAGGGTAGTAGCCACCCTTGTCGCGGTCGGACTGCCGGTAGAAGCAGAGCCCGACATCGACCCTATCGCCAGGATAATGGCCGGTGATGCCGATCGTGAATGGCGCGCCGGGCGCATGCGACAGGGGTGAAGTCACCCCGACGCCAGGCGTCCTGGACAGAGCCTTGATCGAATCGCCGCCAAAGCCGGCATGGTCGCGGAGATAGAGATCGGCCTCGAGGCCGGAGGGCGTGCAGAAATACCTGACATCGTCGACATCGAGGCAAGGAGGCAGATTGCCGGGAGGCGGGAAGTCCGGCGGATAGAACGGTGGCAGATAGCCGCCCGGCACTTGTTCGTAATAGCCGGCGCGGCCTTCGCAGGGGCGCCAGACCTCGACGTCGCCGACATGGCCCTCGACTTCCGGGTCTTCGAAATAGGTGTCGAAGTCGACGAACCACGAGCCGAAAGGCGGCACGTTGGCCGGCTTGACCAGCGCCGTCGGCGTGATCTGCACGCCGTGCACGGCAAGCGGCCCGCCGGCTGCGAGTTGTTCAGCAAGCTCCGGGTTGTCGCGCAACTTGTCACCGGTATCGACCAGCGTGTCGGTGCAGACGCCGGTATCGAGATTGCCTTCGGCATCGTAGCCATATTGCAGGTCGAGGCCGCCGGCCGACTGCCGGTTGTCTTGCGGGAAGCCGACCGCATATGCCTGCGGCACTTCCACCCAGGCCGATTCCGTCGCCGGATCGTCCGGATTTTCGCGCCAGTAGCGGATGACCTCACCCTTGCCGGAATCGGCGAACTGGCTGTAGTCGTAGCGGTTCTCCACCGGGCCGCGCTGGGCCAGGTACATGAAGCCCTTGTTATCGAAGGCGATGTCGGTGACGGCGTAATCCTTGTCGGCCTTGACCGTCAGTTCCCAGCGCGGGTCGCCGGCGAAACTGCCGTCGCCGGCAATGCCCACCGACCAGATCTCCGCCTCATCACCGACCGAATAATAGAGCCGGCCGCCACGATAGGCGACCGACCAGACGCGGCGCTCGTCCTGCGTGTAGCCCCAGCTGTCGGGTTCCTCGCTGTCGAAGGCAGCACCCTGGATGTCCATCACCGAGCCGTCGTCTGCAAGGGCGGCAAGCCCGTGCGCCGGGC
Organism: Mesorhizobium sp. M1348; assembly: GCF_040317925.1. Classification (NCBI taxonomy): domain Bacteria; kingdom Pseudomonadati; phylum Pseudomonadota; class Alphaproteobacteria; order Hyphomicrobiales; family Phyllobacteriaceae; genus Mesorhizobium; species Mesorhizobium sp. M1348. Next base: position 292,661 of record NZ_JAMYLH010000003.1, read on the forward strand.
GGCCGGCTATGCCGTGGTCGAACGTGTCGAGCAGCGCGCCATTGGCGTCGATGCGGTGGATGAGGCCGGTGTCGAGATCGCTGGCGAAGAACTGGCGGTGGATATTGTCGAAAGTGACGTCGCCGATGCCGGGACCACTATTGGCGTCGATATCGGCGAATTTCGAGACGGCGCCGGTGATGCCGTCGATCTTCCAGATCGTTCCGGGGCCGCCGCCGTTTTCGGTGCCGAACTGGCCATCCATGAAGACCGCGTCAGCCGTGCCGCGGCGCTGCCGCTCCGGCCGGCCGTCGGCGTCGCCGTCTGGTGTGACGATACGGATGCCGTGCAGCGACGTGGCGCCGGCATAGAGGTTTGGAATGGCCGAGGGAACACCGTCGCGCACGCCGTCGTCATAGGCGATGCCGAACACCTGGCCGATTTGCCCGGCCGTGACCTCGAACGGTGGCGGGGTGAAGACCAATTGGCCAGACGCCGGCCCGCCCAGCCTTGAGACGTCGAAGATGCGTAAGGTCGCGCGCGCCGTGTCGATGAAGGTTTCGTCGACGGGATCGACGCCCGGCGGCAGGCCTTCCTCGAAATTGGGGATGATGGTGCCGGAGAATCCGGTCACTGCCATCGAGCCGGGATAGATGATCTGGGTTTCCTGAGCCTGGGCCGAGCCACCGAGCCAGAGCCCAGCGGCGAGCGCCAAGATCGACAATCCGCTGGCAGCCTGGATGGCGCGGCGCAAACGGCCGGCACGAGAGCGCACCAACGCGCCGTGGTCGCAAGACATGGATCTCCCCCCACAGGTCATGGGAGAAACATCCGGTCCCGGCGCGCAAATCAGGGCAAGGCGCGGCGTTCCGGCACGTTCATCCCTGATCGAATTGTCTGCTTTCCTCGACGTCACGATACGCCTGCGTCCGCGCAGGGTCAACGGAACCAGCGAAAAGCCCAGCGCATCGACCCGGTCCCGAAGGCGATGGTCGCGCTGAGCTCCTGCTGTTCCCGGAGACCATGGAGCCTCTGGATCTGTGGTCATGGGGCTTTCCTTTCCGGGGCCGCACCACGCGGCACCTGAGCGTCAGTCGCGGGGTGAGGCGGAAAGGTTCATGGGCCGGGCCGGGCCGGCTGGGTCATCGCCGGAAAATACGGGCCTGCCGGTCCCGAATCGGATCAACCGCGATGAATGGTGAACGCCTTGCGCAGAATGCTTGCGCGCCACGCAGCGTGTTCTTATATACGCGCCAAGCCGTCCAGCGCCGAATGCCGGTTGCCGGAGCGGAATTTCTTGTGAACAGGGGCTTTCGTCGGAACGCCTGTACGGGTCCTGAGAGCCTGCTTAGCGGAGAGATTAGAACAATGGCAAAAGTAATCGGTATCGATCTGGGAACAACCAACTCCTGTGTCGCCATCATGGATGGCAAGGAATCCAAGGTCATTGAGAATGCGGAAGGCGCGCGCACGACCCCTTCCATCGTCGCCATCAACAGCGACGGCGAGCGCCTCGTCGGCCAGCCGGCCAAGCGCCAGGCGGTTACCAATCCTGAAAACACCATTTTCGCGGTCAAGCGCCTGATCGGCCGCCGCTACGACGATCCGGTGACGGAGAAGGACAAGAAGCTTGTCCCCTACAAGATCGTCAAGGGCGACAATGGCGACGCCTGGGTCGAGGCCGGCGGCAAGAAGCAGTCGCCCAGCCAGATCTCGGCGATGATCCTGCAGAAGATGAAGGAAACGGCGGAGGCCTATCTCGGCGAGAAGGTCGAGAAGGCGGTCATCACCGTTCCCGCCTATTTCAACGACGCCCAGCGCCAGGCGACCAAGGATGCCGGCAAGATCGCCGGCCTCGAAGTGCTGCGCATCATCAACGAGCCGACGGCGGCCGCACTTGCCTATGGACTGGACAAGAAGGAAGGCAAGACGATTGCCGTCTATGACCTTGGCGGCGGCACGTTCGACATTTCAGTACTCGAAATCGGCGACGGCGTGTTCGAAGTGAAGTCGACCAATGGCGACACCTTCCTCGGCGGCGAGGATTTCGACATGCGTCTGGTCGAATATCTGGCGGCCGAGTTCAAGAAGGAACAGGGGATCGACCTGCGGAACGACAAGCTCGCCCTGCAGCGCCTCAAGGAAGCGGCTGAAAAGGCCAAGATCGAGCTGTCGTCCACCACGCAGACCGAAATCAACCTGCCCTTCATCACCGCCGATGCCACCGGCCCCAAGCACCTGACGCTGAAGCTGACGCGGGCGAAGTTCGAGAGCCTGGTCGAGGATCTCGTCCAGCGCACGATCGATCCCTGCAAGGCGGCGCTCAAGGATGCCGGCCTGAAGGCCGGCGAAATCGACGAGGTCGTCCTTGTCGGCGGTATGACCCGTATGCCCAAGATCCAGGAGATCGTGAAACAGTTCTTCGGCAAGGAGCCGCACAAGGGCGTCAACCCGGATGAGGTCGTCGCATTGGGCGCCGCCATCCAGGCCGGCGTGCTGCAGGGCGACGTCAAGGACGTGCTGCTGCTCGACGTGACGCCGCTGTCGCTCGGCATCGAGACGCTGGGCGGCGTGTTCACGCGGCTGATCGAACGCAACACGACGATTCCGACGAAGAAGAGCCAGGTGTTCTCCACGGCCGAGGATTCGCAGTCGGCGGTGACCATCCGCGTCTTCCAGGGCGAGCGTGAAATGGCCGCCGACAACAAGGCGCTCGGCCAGTTCGATCTGGTCGGCATCCCGCCTGCGCCGCGCGGCGTGCCGCAGATCGAGGTCACCTTCGACATCGACGCCAACGGCATTGTCAACGTCTCGGCCAAGGACAAGGGCACCGGCAAGGAGCACCAGATCCGCATCCAGGCGTCCGGCGGCCTTTCGGACACCGACATCGAGAAGATGGTCAAGGACGCCGAGGCCAATGCGGAAGCCGACAAGAAGCGGCGCGCGCTGGTCGAGGCCCGCAACCAGGCCGAGGCGCTGGTGCATTCCTCGGAGAAGTCGCTGAAGGAATATGGCGAGAAGGTTTCCGAGGCCGACCGCACGGCGATTGCCGATGCGATCGCGGCGCTGAAGACCGCTGCCGAAGGCGACGACGTGACCGAGATCGAGGCCAAGACGCAGACGCTCGCCGAAGTCTCGATGAAGCTCGGCCAGGCCATGTACGAGGCTTCGCAGAAGGAAGCCGCCGAGGCCGACGCCAAGGCTGATGCTGCCAAGGACAGCGACGTCGTCGATGCCGATTTCGAGGAAATCGACGAAGACGACGAGAAGAAGAAGTCGGCCTGAACCGCCTGACGGTACAGGTAAGGGAAAAAGCCCGGCGCACAGCCGGGCTTTTTTGCAACCCTTTGCCGGAAAAACGCTGAGCTGCCCGAAAAAATGCGGACAAAGCCTCGTAGACACTGGCATCGCGGCTCCATCACACCTAAATCGGAACAGCGTGCCGGCAAACGACGCAACGATGCTTCAAGACGTTGAATATCCGGACTGCGGGAAAACATGAAAGCTGATTTTTACGAAACGCTGGGCGTGCAAAAGGGCGCCGACGAGAAGGAGCTCAAGAGCGCTTTTCGCAAGCTCGCCATGCAGTTCCATCCCGACCGCAACCCAGGCGACCATGCCTGCGAGCACAAGTTCAAGGAAATCAACGAAGCCTACGAGACACTGAAGGACCCGCAGAAGCGCGCCGCCTATGATCGCTTCGGCCACGCCGCCTTCGAGCACGGCGGCATGAATGGCGGGGCGCAAGGCTTTGGCGCCGGCGGCTTCGCCGACATTTTCGAAGACATTTTCGGCGACATGATGGGCGGGCGCCAGCGCCGCTCATCCGGCGGCCGCGAGCGCGGCGCTGATCTGCGCTATAATATGGAAATCACGCTGGAAGAGGCATTTTCCGGCAAGACCGCGCAGATTCGGGTGCCGGCCTCGATCTCCTGCTCGGAATGCTCGGGCAGCGGCGCCAAGCCCGGCACCCAGCCCGTCACCTGCTCGATGTGCAACGGCCACGGCAAGGTGCGCGCCACGCAAGGCTTCTTCTCGATCGAGCGCACCTGCCCGCAATGCCAGGGGCGCGGCCAGACCATCAAGGATCCGTGCCCGAAATGCGCCGGCCAGGGCCGTGTCACCGAGGAGCGCTCGCTGTCGGTAAACATCCCTGCCGGCATCGAGGATGGCACCCGCATCCGGCTGGCCAATGAGGGCGAGGCCGGCCTGCGCGGCGGCCCGTCGGGCGATCTCTACATCTTCCTCGCGGTCAAGCCGCACGAATTCTTCCAGCGCGACGGCGCCGATCTTTATTGCAAGGTGCCGATCTCGATGACGACGGCAGCGCTTGGCGGCTCGTTCGAGGTGACGACACTGGACGGTACCCAGACGAAGGTGAAGGTGCCGGAAGGCACCCAGAACGGTCGCCAGTTCCGCCTCAAGGGCAAGGGCATGCCGGTGCTGCGCCAGCCCAATATCGGCGACCTCTACATCCAGACCGTGGTTGAGACGCCGCAGAACCTTTCGCGCCGCCAGCGCGAATTGCTGGAGGAATTCGAGCAGCTTTCCTCAAAGGACAATTCGCCCCAATCGAGCGGATTTTTCGCGCGCATGAAGGATTTTTTCGAAACGTTCGGCGAGCACTGAAGCTGATCCCTGGAAAACGCTTCCCGAGCGTCATCAACACCTTATCCGGGGATTCACCTTGTCTTGCACCTCGTAACTGCTAAGTAGCGTGCGAGGGAGCGTTGAGGAGGACTTTTCGATGACGCGTAGTCCAGGACTGCGAAAGACGCTGGCGGAAAAGTTCGACGACGAGTTGAAGTTCTTCAAGGGCTGGATCGACAAGCCGAAGGCGGTCGGTTCGATCGTCCCGACCAGTTCCATCACCGCAGGCAAGATGGCCTCGATCGTCGATCCGACATCCGGCCTGCCGGTGCTCGAGGTCGGGCCCGGTACAGGCGTCATCACGCGCGCCATCCTCGCCCAGCGCATAAAGCCTGAGAATCTCTACGCGGTCGAATATTCCTCTGATTTCGTGCGCCATCTGCGCCAGCTTTATCCAGGCGTCAACGTCATCGAGGGCGACGCCTTCAATCTCGACGCGACGCTTGGCGACAAGCGCGACCTGATCTTCGATTCTGTGATATCGGGCGTGCCGCTGCTCAATTTCCCTGTCGCCCAGCGCATCGCCTATGTCGAGAGCCTGCTCGACCGTATCCCGGCGGGCCGGCCGATCGTGCAGCTGACTTACGGGCCGCTGTCGCCGATCCCGCCGGGCCGCGGCGACTATACGGTCGAGCATTTCCATTTCGTTATCCGCAACATTCCGCCGACGCAGCTTTGGATCTATCGGCGCGGGGCCGCATGAATTGAAGCGTTGGGTTTGAATAGCACTTGTCTTAATACCCATCGGGTGACAAGGCAGACCCATGGCTGTGATCCCGAAAATTCTTGTCTTCGCCGGTTCGGTGCGCAGCGGCGCCTATAGCGGCAGGACCGCCGACGTGGCACAGAAGGAACTTGCCATGCAGGGCGCCGAGGTGACCCGCATCTCGCTCGCCGACTATCCGTTGTCGATCCTCGACCAGGATTTGGAAAAGAACGAAGGCATTCCCGAAAACGCCGTCAAGCTCGGCCGGATGATCGCCGCCCATGACGGGCTGCTGATCGCGACGCCCGAATATAACGGCTCCATTCCGCCGCTGCTCAAGAACACCATCGACTGGGTGAGCCAGCTGCGCAAGGATGGCGGCCGGACGTTCAGGCCGCTTGCCGGCAGGGTCGCCGGCCTCTGCTCGTCTTCCAACGGACCCTTCGGCGGGATACGCTGCATCAACCATCTGCGCGCCGTGCTGGTGCGCTGCCGGATGGAAGTGGTGACACCGGAATGCTCGGTGCCGGAGGGCGGCAACGCCTTCGACGACGAGGGCAACTTCAGGGACGAGAGACTACACCAATCGATGGAGCACCTATGCCGCACGCTGATCGAGACCTCGCGCATGCTGTCGACGCGGATCGAGGCATGATCCCGGACGCCACGCATGCCGACACAATGCAGGAAAGGCTGATCGTCGGCCTCGACCTGCCGACGCTGAAGGAGGCCGAGAAGGCGGTGCGCGAGCTCGACGGACTCGTCTCCTTCTACAAGATCGGCTACCAGCTCGCCTTTGCCGGTGGGCTCGACTTCGCCCGCGAGCTGGCCAGCGGCGGCACCAGGATCTTCCTCGACATGAAGCTGCTCGACATCGACAACGCGGTAGCCAAGGGGGTCGACAACATCGTCAAAATGGGCGTGAGCATGCTGACCATCCATGCCTATCCGAAGACGATGAAGGCGGCGGTCGAGGCTGCGAAGGGCAGCGACCTTTGCCTGCTGGGGGTCACTGTGCTGACCTCGATGGACGAGCAGGACGTGATCGACGCCGGCTATGAGTATGATCCGCATACGCTGGTGCTGAGGCGCTCCGAGCAGGCGCTGCATGCCGGCATGGGCGGCATCGTCTGCTCGGCCGAGGAAGCGGAGGCAGTGCGCCGCATCGTCGGCCCCGACCTGGCCGTCGTGACGCCGGGAATCCGGCCGAAGGGCAGCGACCATGGCGACCAGAAACGCGTGGTGACGCCGGCGCAGGCGATCCGCAACGGCTCCAGCCACCTCGTGGTCGGCCGGCCGATCGTCGGCGCGGCCGACAGGCGGGCGGCAGCGGAAGCGATCCTCGATGAAATGCGCTCGGCCTGACGCCAGGAATTAACCCGGAGAAAAGCCATGCCCAAGGGATACTGGATCGCCCGCGTCGATGTACGCGATGCGGAAGGCTACAAGGACTATGTCGCAGCTGCCAAGCTGGCCTTCGACCGCTTCGGCGCCAAGTTCCTGGCGCGCGGCGGCGCGCATGAGAAGGCAGAGGGACCAGGCCGCGACCGCAATGTGATCATCGAATTTCCGTCGCTTGCGGCGGCGCATGACTGCTACCACTCGCCCGAATACCAGCGCGCCGTCGCGATCCGCCAGAAGGTGGCTGACGGCGAAATCGTGCTGGTCGAGGGGATTTAGGCGAGAAATCGGTTCATCGCGGTTTCAGCCATCGCATCGGCGAGGCTCAGGCCCCATTGTCGGCGACAGTAATCGCGGAAATCGAAGCAGGGCAGGCCGGGGCAGACCTCGAACTCGATGAGGTGCACGCTGTCGTCGGCTTCGACCCGGAAGTCGATGGAAAAGACGTCCCGCAGGCCAAGCCCGACCATCAGGTTTCCGGCTATTCGGCGAATAGTTGCATCCGCTCGAGGCTGGCTGTCGGCGACCGGCAGCAGCGCCGGCTCTGTGTATGTTCCCGACGCTTTCGCCACTGCGCCGGTATCGCCGTAAAGCGCCAGGCTGTCCTGCATGGTCTGGAAATCGCCGCCTGAATCGACAAAGGCGATGCCCAGCGCCTCGACGCCGGTATCGGGCCTCAACCCGAGAAAACTGGCCCGCGCGTTGCGCCCGGCGACATAGGGCTGGACCACGACATCGTCGCGATAGGCGGCGAAGACGCGCCGGCTAAGCTCCAGCGCATGGCCGAGATCATGGCAGCGCGAATCCGGCCAGATGCCGATCTTGGCGCCGAGCCGGTTCGGCTTGACGAACCAGCCGGCAGGCGAGGCCGGTGGCGCGACCAGCCAGGCGCCGTCACGGGCAAGGCCCGCCTGCGGCACCGGCAGGCCAAGCGCGCCAAGCACGGCGCCGGACCGGAACTTGTCCTGACAGAGCGCGAACAACGCATCGTCGGCGCCGATCGCCTTCAGGCCATTCAGCCGTGCCAGAGCTGGTGCCGCGCCGCCACGGAAATAGGCGATGCCGTCGGTCAGCGTCCAGACAAGCGTGGTCTTCGGAACTTCGCTGGCGAGAACGCTTGCGGCATCGTCGAGCGCCAGTGGGGCGAACGACAGGCCGCGCGTCTGGCAAGCGGCTGCAAGTGCGTCGAATTCAGCAGTGATGTCGGTCGATTGCGCCAGATAGGAGGCGATTTCGGCGGCACGCTTCGGCACGTGGTTATCGGCGACCAGCCGATCGAAGCAGGCCTTTTCCGGCTCGTAGACAAGGATCAGCTTCGGCTTGCGGCTTGACATGATCGAAACGATTTCCCGGCAGCACGATTGCCTAGAGCAATTCCAGGAAAAGTGTGGAACGGTTTTCCGTTCGGAACTGCGTCAAAACAAAGAGATAGAGCGGTTCAGCGTTTCCGCGAAACGATGAACCGTTCTAGCATCGCATGGCGACTGCATTCGGCTTTCGCGGAACCGACGTCAGCCGGACGCCCGCACGACAGTGCAGACATGGGTCTAGCCAATCAGCACGCGCGGCTCGAAGCGACCATTGACTGGAATGTCGAGCATAAATGTCATGCCGGCTTGCGGGTCGAGCAGGCGCTGCTTCTCGCTCTTGCCCGACCAGGCGGACGTGACCGCCAGCCGGTCGGCGTTCCTGCCGATGAAAGCCGGACAGGATGGCTGCGTCGCCGGCATCGCCACCGAACGGACAAGCTTGCCGTCGGGTCCATAGGCTTCGACGACGCTGCCGCCCCAGCAAGCGTTCCACAATATGCCGTCGCCGTCGAGCACCGAACCATCGATATAGCCCTTGGCGGAACGGTGGTCGACGAAGACCTTCGGTTCGCCAACCGGCAGTCCGGTCGCCGGATCGCAGCCGACGCGCATCAACAGGCCGGTGCTGGTGTCGGTGTAATAGGCAATGGTCCCATCCTCGGAAAAGCAGATCGAGTTGGGCACAGTAATGTCGGCATAAAGCCGGCGCAGCTCGCCCTTGAAGAACCAGTAGATCGAACCGGCGCCCTTCTCCTCGCCCTTGCCCATTGTGCCGACCCAGAGCGCGCCGCAAGGGTGAACGCGTGAATCGTTCGAGCGGGTGACCGCATTGTCGGCCTCGATCGGCGTGTGCAACGTCAGCTTGCCGGTCGCGACGTCGCGGACATGCAGGCCGGTCTCGGTGGCGATCAACTGGCGCCGGTCGTCGACGATGGCGACGGCGCTGGCCATCTGACCGAGCTCGTAGATCTTGACCGCACCGCCGGACAGACGTTTTTCCAGGAGCTGGCCATTGACGATGTCGAACCAGTAGAGCGTGTCGGTGGCAGGGTCATAGCTTGGCCCCTCCCCGAGTTGGCAGACATGGTCGGAAAAAACCGAAACGATGGTCTCGCTCATCATGCCACTCCTAACGCCGCGTCCCAGGCCACGACTGCGGCCTTCGCCCGTGCTGCCACTTCGTCGACGCTCATGCCCGGCTTGAACAGGCTGGAGCCAAGACCGAAGACGCTGACGCCGGCTGCCTTGTAGCCGGCAAAATCCTTGTCCGAAACGCCGCCGACGGCGCCGACCAGCACACTGGCCGGCAGCACCGCGCGCATCGCCGAAATGCCCGCCGCGCCAAGCACGCTCGCCGGGAAGAATTTCAGTGCCGAGGCGCCGAGCCGGATTGCCTGGAATGCCTCGGTCGGCGTGAACACGCCGGGCATCGTCACCATGCCGTACTGCATGGCACGGCCCATGACCTCGGCATCGATATTGGGGCTGACCAGCAGCCGCCCGCCGGCCTTGTGCAGACCGTCGACATCGGCGGCGGTGAGCACCGTGCCGGCGCCGACCAGCGCCGTCGGAGGAAGCGCTTCGACAATGCTGGCGATGGAGGCAAAGGGCTCGGGCGAGTTGAGCGGCACCTCGATTGCTTCGATGCCGGCGCCGAAGATCGCCTGGCCGATCGCCACCGCCTCGCTTGGCTTGAGGCCACGCAGGATCGCGACCAGACCCCGCTCGAGCTTTGGAAAAGGTGCGGTCTCTGTCATGCGGCAACTCCATTTTTGGCGATCATGCCATTTTCGCGCGCGGCTTCGGCAAGGCCGGCACGCACCGCCTCGTCGGCGTCGACCGCCCTGAAAGCGAGCCCGGCAAGGCCGAGCGCCTCGGCATAGAGCGTGCCGAGTGCGCCCGACGCGATCAGCACGACGGGCACAGCGCTTGCTCCATAACGGCGATTTGCCGAAGCGATCTCGCCGCCGATCAGCAGGCCGGACAGGCAGGCGGCGGCATCCTCGGGCTTCAGATCCTGCAACAGGCTGGCGGCGCGGATCGAGAACAGTCTTGAAACAATGTCACCGCCCTCGGCCAACGCCTTCAGGCACCAGTCCCGGAAAAACGGACTTTCGGCGGCAACCGGCTTCGGCGGCTCGCCCAGCGAATGGCGCAGGATCGAGTGCGCGGCCAGCACCGAAAACAGCTCGCCGGTCGGCCAGGTGCCGAAGCCGGCAACGGAGCCGTCCTCGACCAGCACCCATTTCGAATGGGTGCCGGGCATGCAGACGAGGTGGCGTCCCTTTGCCGGCAAACCGGCGCCGGCAAGCTGGGTTTCCTCGCCGCGCATGACGTCAGGTGCATCGGCGAGGCGTTGGGCGAGGCCAGGCACGATGCGGATATCACGGCGCTGGCCGGGGATGCGGGCAGCGCCGGCGAGGATAGCGCCGATCGGCGCCGGCACGCTGACATAGGGCGCCTCCAGCCAGCCCTGGCGCGAACCGGCCATGCCGCAAATGATGACCGGCAGCGCCTCTGGAGCGCCCATGGCGGCCAGATGCCCTTCGAGAACGGACGAAAATCCTTTGGCCTGGGCGGTGATCAGTCCGTCATCGCCGCGCCGCTCGGCGAGAACCTTGCCGGTGCCATCGAGCAGCCAGACCCTCATACGGGTGGTACCCCAGTCGACGGCCGCGACAGACGCTGCCTTGCTCGGTGAGATCACAGGAACCCCCCGTCGACGATCAGCATCTGCGCGGTCAGCATGCGTGAAGCATCCGACGCCAGGAACAGCACGGTGCCGACAATGTCTTCAGGTTGCATCACCTCTTTGATGCACTGCTTGGCGACGTGGGCGGCGAGCGCCTGTTCGGTGACCCAGAGCTTTCTCTGCCGCTCGGTGATCACCCAGCCGGGCGCGATCGCGTTGACACGGATGCCGTCGACGCCGAGCTTGCCGGCGAGACCCTTGGTGAGGCCGACGATGCCGGCCTTGGCGGCGGTGTAGGCCGGCATATCGGGATGGTTGATGAGAAACGAGGTCGAGGTGAAGTTGATGATCGAGCCGCCGCCGGCCCGCTTCATGCCCGGCGCCACCGCCTGTGCGCTAAAGAAATGCGGACGCAGGTTGATGGCATGGTTGTTGTCCCAGAACTCGACCGTGACGTCTTCGACGGCATGACGGTCATCCTGCGCGGCATTGTTGACCAGCACGGTGACGTCACCATGGGCCTCGGCGGCCTTGGCGACTGATAGCCGCAAGGCCTCGATGTCGCGTATGTCGGTCTTGAGATAGAGCGGCCGAAAGCCGAGCTCCTTGTCTAACCGATCGGCCAGCGCCAGGCTCGGACGGTCGGCGATATCGATGAAGGCGACCTTTGCCCCCTGGCGGACAAAACCTTCGGTCAAGGCAGCGCCAATGCCGGAGCCGCCGCCGGTGATCAGCACCGAAGCGCCTTCGAGGTCGGCAAAGCGTGCCGATGGCATCATGAATTCTCTCCCGGTCCAATGATCTCGGTCGGCCGGCGCGCATCCTATCCAGCCGTGTCGGGCGGGCAAGGGCGAAAGAGTGGATTGTCAGGACTTATGTCCGACAAAAGGCCGCACGGCCCGCCGATCGATCAACTGCCCAGCCGGACGCGGTACAATTCGACGGCGGCTCCGCTGGTCCCGGCAACCGGCTCAAGCCATTCCGGCACGCTTCCGCTCATCAACCCGGCAAGAAAGCCTGCCGGCGCCTTGGTTGCGAGGAGCTTGCTTTCGGCGCTGCCGGGGCAGAGCGCGACGAGGCCGACGTGATGATCGGTCAGGATCGTCCTGGCATCGGCATCGGACCCAAGGAAGGCATCGAGCGCCAGCAGGTTGCCGGCTACGTTGCGATGATAAGGCCCGGCGAAGACGCGATGTCCGGAATAGGCCAGGATCGGCGATCCGAGATTGGAAATTGCCAGCACCGTGGTGCCGGGCAGGCGGCCGAGTGCCGCAAAGGAGGCCATGCGCTGGCAAGCGACATCGGTGCCGTCGCCGTTATCGGCCGTCGTGTTGCTGTCGTCGAAGGCTACCGAGGTCGCCGCGGCAGCCCCAGTCCAGACCGCATTCACCGAAACCAGCCAGACGGCAGCCATACGCAGCGCCACACCACGCGACGGGCTGGCCTCAGCCCGTTGACGCCATTTGGCAATCCAGGCGGCAAGCGGGATGACGGCGAAGGCGATCGAGAATGTCGAACCGCGCACCTGCCAGGCGCTGACGATGAAGGCCACGACAAGCAGCGCGCCGACAAGGCTGTCCTGCCGTCGCCAGCCGTGGCCAAGGCGAAGCGCCATCAGCACGAGCGCAATGAGCGGCGTGGCATAGCGCGCCACCACCTCGGCCGGATCCTCGGCGAGCAGTTTGAACAGCGACTGCGCCTCGTCGATGTGATCAAGCCATAGCTCCTTGAGGCGCGGATCGAGGTTGGCGTAGGGCGCTGCCAGGCATTGTGGGAACAACAAGACGACGACAGCGCCCAATAGCAGGGCAAGCAGGCCAAGTGAGGCGATGCGCCGTTGGCGCGTGCGGCCTGCCGGCTCGATCGACGCTATGGCTGCAAGGCCGGTTCCGGCAATCGCTGCGACGACGAACTGCACGGTCGAAAAGGCGTCGCATTGCGCCTGACCCCAGGCGGATGGCGCAATGGTGGCGATAAAGACGAGGGCGGAGACGCCGGCAAAGCCGAGGCCGAAATCCCTGGCGATCGACCTCTCGCCATTGGCGTCGAGAGCAAACAGCATGGCGACAGAGGCGCCGATGGTGGCAACGTAAGGCGCGGTTTCCATACCGATGGCCAGCATCAGCCCGGCGCATAGGCCGGAGAGCAATGCCGCCGGCTTGCGCAATGGCGCTTCAAGCAACAGGCTCAGGCTGGCCATGCTCAGCATCAGCTGGATATTGTGGTGATCGAGCGCGCCAGGCGAAAAAATGCCGAGGAAATGCAGTGCGGCGGCGCCGACGACGACGGCCGGCAGCACGGCGCCGTCACCGGCAAAGCTACGCGCGGCGCGGGCGGTGAAAAATACGGTCAGGCAAAAGAGCAGCGCCGGCCACAGCACTTGCGCGACATGCTCGGCAAAGGCCGCGCTGCCGGTCAGGGCCGATACGGCCATGATGATGGCGGCGATCGGCGCATCGACCAGCCGCGACCAGTGCATGACGAAGCCGCCTTCCAGGCCCATCCTGTACTGGTGCAGATCGAACCAGCCCTGGCCGGCCAGCATGTCGCGAACTTCGACAAGGCGCAGCAGATTGTCGTTGTCGCCTCCGGCATTGGTCAATTCCGGGAAGCCGGCAAAGGCATTGACGGCAAGCGCCAGCAATGTGGCAAGCAGCGCCAGCGCGATATCGGACCTCCAACTGGAGGCGCCATCGTCGGCTGTGCTCATATCAGGACCTTTGGAAGGAATACGGTGCGGTTTAAACCTAGCCTTAACAGCTTCAATAAATAGTAAAGCCGCCCGAGCGAGGCCGGCGTTTGAGCGGTCAGGGGCCTCACAGGGCATCCGGAGACGAAAATGCCACAAGAAGTGCGCCATGAGCCGAGCATCGCCGTGCTGCTGCCTTGCTACAATGAGGAGCTGACGATCGGCGAAGTGGTGCGGCGCTTTCGCGAAACGCTGCCTGCCGCCGCGATCTATGTCTACGACAACAATTCGCGCGATCTGACGGCGCTCCGAGCCCGCGCCGCCGGCGCCATCGTGGTGCGCGAGCCGCGCCAGGGCAAAGGCAATGTCGTGCGCCGCATGTTCGCCGACATCGAGGCCGACATCTACCTGATGGCCGACGGCGACGGCACCTATGCGCCGGAGGACGCGCCGCAACTGATCAACACTCTGTTGACCGAGCGCTCCGACATGGTGGTGGGCACGAGGCGCGGGGTCGCCGACGATGCCGGCAGGACAGGCCACGCCTTCGGCAACCGCATCTTCAACAGCCTCTACAAGCGGCTGTTCGGCTCGGACTTTACCGATATCTTCTCCGGCTACCGCGCCTTCACCAGGCGCTTCGTCAAGAGTTTTCCCGCCGTTTCCGGCGGCTTCGAGATCGAGACCGAAATGTCGGTGCACGCCTCGCAGCTCAAATTGCCGGTCAGCGAGATCGGACTCGACTATGGCCGCCGGCCGGAAGGCTCCTCGTCGAAGCTGTCGACCTTTCGCGACGGCGCGAAGATCCTGTGGATGTTCGCCATGCTGATGAAGGAGACGCAGCCGCTGCGTTTCTTCGGCGCTTTTTCGGTGTTCTTCCTGGCATCAAGCCTGTTTCTGATGGCGCCGGTGCTGATCGAGTTCGCCGAAACCGGGCTTGTGCCGCGCATGCCGACCTGGGTGCTGTCGGTCGGGCTGCTGCTGCTGTCGATGTTAGCGGCAGTGACCGGGGTAATCCTCGATTCGGTGTCGCGCGGCCGGGCCGAGCAGAAGCGCATCTTCTATCTGTCGATGCCTTCCGGCCGCGTCGAACGTGAACGTGCAAGCGCGCTCGCGACTTTGAAGGCCGGACCGCGCAAGACCCCGCGGGCGGCTTAGAGCCTAAATGGGACGCCTTGCCCGCTTCATTGTCGCCGGCGGCATCGGCTTCGTCGCCGACGCGGCGGCGCTTTGGCTGGTGCTGACGATAGCGCCGGTCGGACCTTTCATGGCCCGCATCATTTCGATAGGTTTTGCCCTGTCCGTCACCTGGCTGATCAACCGCCATCTGACCTTCTCGCCTTCCAGCCGCGGCGTCGCGCAAGAGGGCGCACGCTACGGCAGCGTCGGTATTGCCACCAGCGTCGTCAATTATCTCGTCTATTGCGCCATGCTGTTCGCGCTGCCGATGGTGTCGCCGCTCATTGCCCTTGCGGTCGCCTCGCTGATTGCCATGGCGCTGTCCTTCCTCGGCTATTCCAAGCTGGTCTTCGATCGCTGAAGGCACACCGCATTGGGGTCTGCGCCAAGCGAAGCGCAGCCTCATCATGACCTTGGCCGATTGGCAGAAGCCGCCGATTTCCTTATATCGCTGTCGTCGATGCATCGGCCCGAAAAATCGGAATCGATTTTCGGGCAGTAGGATGCATGGATTCAAAAGTGTTTGGAGCGCACTTTGTGCGTCCAAGTGGATCGCTCCAACTGCGCCGGAGAGCACCTATGCCCCTGAAAGTCGCCGTCCAGATGGACCATATCTCCACCGTGTCGATTGCCGGCGACACGTCGTTTGCGCTGTCGCTGGAAGCGCAGCGGCGCGGGCACCAGCTGTTCCACTACACGCCCGACCGGCTGTCGCTGCGCGACGGCAAGGTGTTTGCCCGTATCGAGGCGATGCAGGTCCGCGACGAGAAGGGCAACCATTATTCGCTGGGCGAAGAAGTCCGCACCGACCTTTCGGAAATGGACGTCATCCTTTTGCGGCAGGATCCGCCGTTCGACATGAACTACATCACCACCACGCATATCCTCGAGTGCATCCATCCGAAGACGCTGGTGGTCAACGATCCGGCCTGGGTGCGCAACAGCCCGGAAAAGATCTTCGTCACCGAATTTCCCGACCTGATGCCGGACACGCTGATCACCAAGGACCCGCTCGAGGTCGCAGCCTTCCGCAAGGAGTTCGGCGATATCATCGTCAAGCCGCTCTACGGCAATGGCGGCGCCGGCATCTTCCATCTGCATGAGGCCGACCGCAACCTCGCCTCGCTGCTCGAAATGTTCGGCCAGATGTTCCGCGAACCCTACATCGTGCAGCGCTACCTCAAGGAGGTGCGCGCCGGCGACAAGCGCATCATCCTGATCGACGGCGAGCCGGTCGGCGCCATCAACCGCGTGCCGGCCGAGCATGATTCGCGCTCCAACATGCATGTCGGCGGCCGCGCCGAAAAGACCGAGCTGACGGAACGCGAACGCGAGATCTGCGCCCGCATCGGCCCCTCGCTGAAGAAGCGCGGCTTCATCCTCGTCGGCATCGACGTCATCGGCGACTACATGACCGAGATCAACGTGACCTCACCGACCGGCATACGCGAAGTGCAGCGTTTTGGGGGCGCCGACATCGCCAGCCTGTTCTGGGATGCGGTGGAGGAGAAGCGTAACTAGTCTCGCTTCGGAGCGGCCGCGTTGCAAACCATTGCAGCCGCTGCGTTCAGCTGTTCCCCAAATGTTCTTGCCTTCGCCGGAA
The DNA here is from genome assembly GCF_040317925.1 of Mesorhizobium sp. M1348. Taxonomy (NCBI): domain Bacteria; kingdom Pseudomonadati; phylum Pseudomonadota; class Alphaproteobacteria; order Hyphomicrobiales; family Phyllobacteriaceae; genus Mesorhizobium; species Mesorhizobium sp. M1348. The sequence goes on from NZ_JAMYLH010000003.1 coordinate 308,870, forward strand.
ATCTGTGGTTGTCTCCGGTGACGCCGTTCGCGGCATGATCGCAAAGGCTTGGGGCAAAGCCTGCATCCGGGGTGAAGACATGGTGGCGCGGGTTCGCACGGTTGCTTTCCAGGGCATCGAGGCCGTGCCGGTCGACGTGCAGGTGATGATCGCGCCGGGCAAGGTCAACATGCACATCGTCGGCCTGGCCGACAAGGCTGTGGCCGAAAGCCGCGAGCGGGTACAGGCAGCACTGCATGCATCCGGCCTGTCGATGCCGTCGAAGAAGGTCACAGTCAATCTGGCGCCCGCCGACCTGCCCAAGGAAGGCAGCCATTACGATCTGCCGATCGCGCTCGGGCTGATGGCTGCGCTCGGCGCCATTCCGGGCGACATGCTGGCCGGCTATGTCGTGCTTGGTGAATTATCGCTCGACGGCACCATTGCCGCGGTGGCCGGCGCGTTGCCGGCGGCGATCGGCGCCAATGCCGAAGGCAAGGGCCTGATCTGCCCGTTCGCCTGCGGGCCGGAAGCGGCCTGGGCCGGCAAGGATTTCGACATATTGGCGCCGCGCAGCCTGATTGCCATCGCCAACCATTTTCGCGGCACGCAGGTCCTGTCGCGGCCGGAAGCCGGCATCCATGCTTCGGCGCGCGACCTGCCCGACCTTGCCGACATCAAGGGTCAGGAGACCGCCAAGCGGGCGCTGGAGGTGGCGGCGGCCGGCGGCCACAATCTTTTGATGGTCGGTCCGCCGGGATCGGGAAAGTCGATGCTGGCGCAGCGGCTGCCGTCGATCCTGCCGCCGCTTGCGCCCAGGGAGTTGCTCGAAGTCTCGATGATCGCGTCGGTGGCCGGCGAACTCGGCGAAGGCAAGCTGACCGACCGGCGGCCGTTCCGTGCGCCACACCATTCGGCCTCGATGGCGGCGATGGTCGGCGGCGGCCTGCGCGTGCGGCCGGGCGAGGCCTCGCTTGCCCATCACGGCGTGCTGTTCCTCGACGAGTTTCCCGAATTCTCACCGCAGGCGCTCGATGCGCTGCGCCAGCCGCTCGAGACCGGCGACTGCATGATCGCGCGCGCCAACCACCGCGTCACCTATCCGGCGCGCATCCAGCTGGTTGCGGCGATGAACCCGTGCCGCTGCGGCATGGCCGGCGAGCCGGGCTATCGCTGCCTGCGCGGCGACCGCTGCCGCACCGACTACCAGGCGCGCATTTCCGGCCCGCTGCTCGATCGCATCGATCTCAGGATCGAGGTGCCGGCGGTCTCGGCCAGCGATTTGATCCGGCCGGACCGGGCGGAGAAGAGTGCAGCCGTGGCACTTCGCGTAGCACGGGCGCGGACGATCCAGCGTGAGCGTTTCGAACGGCTCGGCGCGACCTCCGCCACCACCAACGCGCATTGCTCACCGTCGGTCATCGAGGAGATCGCCATGCCCGATGCCGCCGGCCTGTCGCTGCTCAGGGACGCCAGCGAAAAGCTTGGCTTTTCCGCGCGGGCCTATCACCGCGTCTTGAAGGTGGCGCGGACACTGGCGATCTCGAGGCCAGCGAGACGGTCGGCCGCATCCATCTGGCCGAAGCGATTTCCTACCGCATGAGCTCGGAACGGATGGCACAAGCGGCGTAGGTTTCCCTCCCCCTCGACGGGAGGGTGGCCGCGAAGCGGCCGGGTGGGGTCGCCGGTGGGACCCTCGGCCTTGCTGTATTTCGAAACCGATCCGCGTGCGGAGCGTTGCGGGGCTCTTCCCGAGGCGCATCGTCAGAATGGGCGTCGGCGCACTGCACCCAGGACCCCACCCGGCCCTTCGGGCCACCCTCCCCTCGAGGGGGAGGGGGACGCCGGCGACTAGCGCGCCTGCTCGTTCGCCTTCAGCTCCAACCTCCGCGCGTGCAGCACTGGCTCGGTGTAGCCGTTGGGCTGGATGCGGCCCTTGAAGACCAGGTCGCAGGCGGCGAGGAAGGCGATGGAGTTGTCGAAATCCGGCGCCATCGGCCGGTAGAGCGGATCGCCTTGGTTTTGGCGGTCGACGATCGCCGCCATGCGTTTCATCGTTTCCATGACCTGCTCGGGGGTGCAGACGCCGTGATGCAGCCAATTGGCGATGTGCTGCGAGGAGATGCGCAGCGTGGCGCGGTCCTCCATCAGGCCAACGTCGTTTATATCTGGCACTTTCGAGCAGCCGACGCCCTGGTCGATCCAGCGCACGACATAGCCCAGAATGCCTTGTGCGTTGTTGTCGAGCTCCCTCTGGATGTCTTCAGGCGACCAGTTCGGCCGCTTTGCTACCGGCACCGACAGGATGTCGTCGAGCCTGGCCTTGGGCCGACTTTTCAGCGCCTTCTGGACGGCGTGGACGTCGACCTTGTGGTAGTGCGTGGCGTGCAGCGTCGCCGCCGTCGGCGACGGCACCCAGGCGGTGTTGGCGCCGGCCTTGGGATGCGCGATTTTCTCGGCCAGCATTGCCGCCATCAGGTCGGGCATCGCCCACATGCCCTTGCCGATCTGGGCGTGGCCGGCCAGCCCGCATTCCAGGCCGATTTCGACGTTCCAAGCCTCGTAGGCGGCAATCCAGGCAGCCTGCTTCATGTCGCCCTTGCGGATCATCGGGCCGGCTTCCATCGAGGTGTGGATCTCGTCGCCGGTGCGGTCGAGGAAGCCGGTGTTGATGAAGACGACGCGGTCCCTGGCGGCGCGGATCGCCTCCTTGAGGTTGACGGTGGTGCGCCGCTCCTCGTCCATGATGCCCATCTTGATGGTGTTTTTCGCCATGCCGAGCAGCGCTTCGACGCGGTCGAAAATCTCGACGGCGAAGGCGACTTCGTCGGGGCCGTGCATCTTGGGTTTTACGATATACATCGAGCTGGCGCGAGAATTGGCGCGGCGCCCGTTCGGGCCGATGTCATGCAGCGCGATCAGCGCCGTCAGCGCCGCATCCATGATGCCTTCCGGCACCTCGTTGCCGTCGCTGTCGAGGATCGCCGGATTGGTCATGAGGTGGCCGACATTCCTGACCAGCATCAGCGAGCGGCCGGGCACGATCAGCGTGCCGCCATCCGGCGCAGTGTAAGTACGGTCGGGGTTTAGCCTCCGGACAAAGCTCTTGCCGGCCTTGGTGATCTCCTCCGCCAAGTCGCCCTTCATCAGGCCGAGCCAGTTGCGGTAGACCAGCACCTTGTCCTGGGCATCTACCGCGGCGACCGAATCCTCGCAGTCCTGGATGGTGGTCAGCGCCGATTCCAGCACGACATCGGCAATGCCGGCTGGGTCGGTGCGGCCGATCTGGTTGTTGTGGTCGACAACGATTTCGATGTGCAGGCCGTTCTTGGTGAGCAGCACGGCTTCGGGTTCGGCGGCATCGCCGCGATAGCCGGCAAATTGTTTGAGGTCGGCAAGCGTGCTGGCGCCGGCGCCCTCGCCCAGCCGCAACATGCCATTGGCGACCGAAAGCCCGTTCACACCAGCCCATTTGCCTGTCGTGAGCGGCACCGCCTCGTCGAAGAAGCTTTTCACCCAGGTGACGACCTTGGCGCCGCGCGCCGGATTGAATTTGTTGCCTCGCTCGGCGCCGTCTGTCTCCGGGATGGCGTCGGTGCCGTAGAGCGCATCATACAGCGAGCCCCAGCGCGCATTGGCGGCATTCAGCGCATAACGCGCGTTCATCACCGGCACCACCAGCTGCGGCCCGGCGACCAAAGCAATTTCCGGGTCGACATTTTCGGTCGTCACCCCGAAGGGCGGCCCCTCGGGCAGGAGATAGCCGAGCTCGCGGAGGAACGTCTTATAGACCTCCATGTCGACGGGCGCGCCATTGTCGCGATACCAGCGGTCGAGCTTGTCCTGCATGGCGTCGCGCTTTTCGAGCAGCGCCCGGTTTTTTGGCGAGAGATCATGGACGATCGTCGAAAAACCGTTCCAGAACGCGTCCGCCTCGATGCCGGTGCCCGGCAGCGCCTCGTTGACGACGAAATCATGAAGCTCGCGGGCAATCCGCAATCCGGCGATCTCGACGCGATCGGTCATCAGGGCTTCTCCAGGACGAAAGGCTAGGCCGGGCCTTTGGCATGTCACGGTGGCAGGGTCAATTCGGCATAGAGTGAAGGTAGGGCGTTTTCGCTGCCGATCTCCCCCTCGAGGGGGAGATGGCCGGCAGGCCAGAGGGGGTCGCCTCGCGTGGAGTGCGACCTCTTCTTTGCACCAAATCACGTCGCGCTTCATGCGCGGCGACCCCCTCTGTCGCCTTCGGCGACATCTCCCCCTCGAGGGGGGAGATTACGCGCTCACACCGCAATCCTTGGCCTTCCCGACGCCACCGCCACGACATGCGCCTCGATGAACATGCGCTGGCCCTCGACGGTGGAGACGCGGAATTCGCTGGCGATTTCGATCTCGGCGCTGTCGGTGCCGGCGTCCTTCGCCCGCCCGGCGGCAATCGCCCGCACGTCTTTCTCCGCCGCGGCGATCGCCGCGGCCTCGTCGTTGAAATCGCGTACACTTTCGCCGGAGGCAACGCGGAACAGCCCTTCCTTGGGCTGGCTGACCCGCGCCTCGGCCGATACCCGGACCTGGCCGACGACGGCGCCGAGCGCGTTGGCGACATCGGTATCCTCCGGCACCACGCAGTTATTGCCGACCAGCTCGGCCAGCCCGGCATAATGCAGTCGCGCCGAGGCGCCGAGGCCGATGACCGGACGGTCGAGCGCGACGCTGAGGCGGGCGATGCCGGGATGGGCGTCGACGGCGCGCTGGACCAGGGCATGGGCGACGGTCGCCGCGCCATCCAGCCCATCCTCGGCGAAGGCGGTTTCGAGGATGACTTCCGCCGACAGGCGGGTCAGCATGGTCAGCACCCGGTCCGAGATTGCCTCCGGCGAGGCCGCGATGAACTGGCCGCGGCCGTCGCGCCTGCGCGCGAATAGCTCGGCACCCAGACGCGCCGCGGCCGGATCCCAATTGGCCTGCCTGCCGAGCACATGCGCGGCATCCGACGGCGTGAAGCCGGCGACATGCACCAGTCCGCGTGACACCAGCCGGTTCAAGGTGGCGTTCTGGGCATTCGAGGTCAGCAATCTGTCGAGAGCCTGCGGCACGGCACCGATCAGCTCGTAAAGCTTGGCTTCAGCACCGGTCAGTCCGGCCGCCAGACGCTCCGGCACGCCGGTGCGCACCGCCAGCCGGCCATCCATGCGGCCGGGATTGGGCGCCCGCAGCTGGCGTTCGAGCTCCGCCGTGACGACTTCGCCATGCATCAAGCCGGCCAGCGCCAGCGGCACCAGGCGGCGCGGCCCGAGCAGGATCCTCGGGCTGAGCGCGCCGTCCTCCAGCGCCACTTCGGAATCGCCGCCGAGGCCAAAAGTGCGCATGGCGACGGCCTCAACCATGGTGCGGAAGCCGCCGACGGTGGCGCCTTCCGGATCGAGCCGCGGCCGGCCCTTGTCGAGCACGGCGACGTCGGTGGTGGTGCCGCCGATGTCGGAGACCACGGCATCGTCGAGGCCGGTCATGTGGCGGGCGCCGACCAGGCTGGCGGCCGGGCCGGACAGGATGGTCTCGATCGGCCGCTGGCGGGCAAAGGCGGCCGAGACCAAAGCGCCGTCGCCGCGCACCACCATCAGCGGGGCGGCAATGTTGCGCGCGGCCAAAAAGCCTTCGGTTGCCGCGACCAGCCGGTCGATCATCGAGATCAGCCTGGCGTTGAGCAAGGTCGTCAGCGCCCGGCGCGGGCCGCCGAGCTTGGCCGAAAGTTCGTGGCTGGCGGTGACCGGCAGGCCGGTCCTGTCGCGGATCAGGTCGCGGGCAGCGAGTTCGTGCGCCGGGTTGCGGGTGGCGAAATAGGCGCAGATGGCAAAGCCGGACACCGACTTTTCCAATTCCGGCAAAGCTGCCTCCAGCCCGGAAAGATCGAGCTTTGCCGCATTGCCATGGACATCGTGGCCGCCGGGGCAGAACACCACCGGGTCGGAGCCGAGCGCCGCCTTTAGTCCGTCGCGGGCCAGATCGCCCTCGGCAAAGCCGATCATCACAAGTGCTACGCGCCCGCCCTGGCCCTCGACCAGCGCATTGGTGGCAAGCGTTGTCGACATCGACACCAGTTTTATCGCAGTCGGGTCGGTGTCGGCTTTTTGCAGCACCGCATCGACTGCGCCCGATATGCCGACCGCCAGGTCGTGGCGCGTTGTCAGCGCCTTGGCCTTGGCCAGCACTTTTCCGCCGGGGCCGCCCGCTTCCGACCACAGCACGGCGTCAGTGTAGGTGCCGCCGGTGTCTATGCCGAGGAACAGGGGTGAGGGTTTGGTCTTGGCGGTCATATTTGGGTCCGGAGAATTCTCTTGCCCCGCCCCTTAGCGGATATGAACGGGCCGATAAAGCCGCGATGGCTGGGCCAAGGCAGCGTAATCTCCCCCCTCGAGGGGGAGATGTCGCCGAAGGCGACAGAGGGGGTCGGTACGTCCTGACGCGACGCCCTCTCTGCCAAGGAAAGAAGAAGCCGGCGCTCCACGCGAGACGACCCCCTCTGGCCTGCCGGCCATCTCCCCCTCGAGGGGGGAGATTCGCAGCTTGGCCGCCTACCCCACAAGAAAGGCTTGTTGGCCGAATAGGGCTACGCCCGGCTGCCCGGCGAGCCTTCTAGCGGCCTGCCGACAGAAGCGGTGGGCCGTTCGCGGCAGAAATACAAGATCGTCAGCATCACCGCGACAAGCAGGATGGCGTAGTAGATCGACAGTCGGGCATAGACCTCCGCCTTTTCCACCGGGAACGAGCGGCCCTGGCTGGCGGCGCGCGCCACCATCGAGGCAATCAGCGCGTCGCGGGAGAAGATCAGGTTTATCGCGGTCAATGGCAGGACCGAGGCGAACAGCAGGGCATTGCAGAGCTTCGCCTTGGGCTCGAACCGCAACAGCATCACGCCACACCAACTGTATAGGGCGCTGTAAAGCGCAACGGCCGCGGTCTTCAGCGGCGTGTCCTCCACCATGAAAAGGAACGGCGTGCCGTCGTCTGGTCCGGTGAGGCGCAGCAGGTACCAAATCCCGGACAGGACACCAAGCGTGCCAAGCAACAGATTGGCCCATTGTCGCTGGCCGGCCGGCTGCTCCATCTGCGCATAGGACAGCAGCCATTCCCCCACCGATATGTTTGCCACCCGTACAAGGCTGAACAGGATCAGCGAAAGGACCTGCCGAGCCGCCCATGACGCCGGCTGGCCAAGAACGGTCTCGGCAATGCCGGGAAACAGCCGGTCGGCCAGGACGACGGCCGCATTTACCCAGATGTAATCGATACAAAGGCTGAGAAACAGCAAGACATATTTGCGCAATTTGAAATCCCCCAAGCCCGACGAACCGCCACTCCGGCACATGCACGCACCGGTAGCAAAGATCTAACATCAACCGGGCGCAATTGTCGAAGGCCGAGATTGGCGGCGAGCGCTGGGCCGCCTACCCGGCAAATCCCACGCGCTTGTGGCTGCCATCGCAAAACGGCTTGTTGGCGGAGTGGCCGCAGCGGCAGAGGAAGGCGCGCTGCGTACGGTCTACAGTGTGGCCGGTGCCGGTGACGATTTCGAGATTGCCTTCGAGCTTGAGCGGGCCGTTGGTCGTCGGCGTCACGGCCAGCGGGCCATCCCGTACTTCCAGCGCCGGCGTATCCTTCAGCGCCGGTTCGCCGGTGGCGGTGAAGCCCGCCTTGGCGTGGCTGCCGTCGCAGAACGGCTTGTTTTCCGAAGCGCCGCAGCGGCACAGCGTGGCGCGGAAAAACGTTTCGCCGCCCAGCACTATCTCGGCATGGACGGCCAGCGGGCCGTTCTCCCTTATGCGCACGGTGTTGACCACCGGCGGCTGTTCCTGCGGCCCGCCATCCTTGCGGACGTAGGTGATGGCGCCGGACGGGCAGGCTTCGGCGAGCGTCACGACCTTCTCGACGCTGGCCGCCTCGGGGTGGATCCACTGGCCGGGCGCGTTGGGCACGAAAACATGCGGATCGCCAAGCACGCAATTGCGCGAATGGATGCAACGCTTTCCCGAAAAGCCGATATCGATCTTCTCGCTTTCGACCATGCCGGCCATTAGCTGTACTCCTCGCTGAAGGCATCACGCTATGGCGGCGGCCCTGACGCCGTCAAGCTGGCCGAGAGGCTGGGCGCTCTATCTCCCCCCTCGAGGGGGAGATGGCCGCATAGCGGCCAGAGGGGGTCGGCCCGACGGGGCTCGGCCTGCTGCTGCAGAACAGGTTGGCGCTCTACGCGCGGCTCTGTCGCCTTTGGCGACATCTCCCCCTCAAGGGGGGAGATGTGCCACGTCACGGAACCAGATCGATTTCCTCGGTCTCGCCGCCACTGCAGGTGTAGCAGCAATCGTCGCATTTTTCCGTGTTGGCGGGGCCGACGCCCCAATAGGTATTCTCGTCACCGTCGACCCAGGCGCCGTAGCAGATCGATTCGCCGTCATTGCAGGACAGCGGGATCGACTTGGTCTCGCCGTCGTTGAGATAATAATCCTGATTGTTGCCCGGCCAGACGTAGTCGCGGTCCTGGCTGTAGAGCTCGACGCGCATGGCGTTGGGATGGCTGTTCTTGATCTCGAAGGTGACATCGCCGGCATGCGCGACGGGCGCAAACAACGCGACGATAAAGAGCGCCGCGGCAACGCGGCGCGCGAAAGCGTAAGACAACATGATGATTCCCCCCGGAATGAAACGGCCTGCCCGGCCGCGAGGGGGAGCATGGCATGGCGGGTTGAAGGGTGGAAGAGGTGATTGCGGCATTTGCGTCGCGAGAGGCGCGAGGCTGCCAAGCAAGACCCCTCTCCGGTTTGCTTCGCAAACCACCTCTCCCCACGTTGTGGGGCGAGGAAATGCCAATCGCCGAAGCCTCGCAAAGCTTGGGTTCCTCGCCTCCTCGAAGTGGGGGAGAGGTGGCCGCGAAGCGACCGGAGAGGGGGCGGTCCGGCCGGGCTCAACGAGCAGGCTTCAGCAGCGTCCAGATCCAGCCGATGAATGTGAGCACCAGGAAGGGATATCCGGCAGCGGGCAGCGGCGCCGAGGTCGGCAGCAAAGGCGCGCCCCACAGGATCAGGCCCACTGAGACGACAAACAGCACAGCCGCCACGACAGCGGTGAGCCGCACCCACAGCGCGAAGGTTTTCGGCGCGCTGATCATGACCAGCGCCGCCGCCCAAAGCGAGATACCGCCGACATAGGAGGCCACGCTGGCCTCAAGCCCCGCCGCATTGCCGGCGAGCAGCAGGCTCTCGCCGGCAACGAAAATCAAAAATCCGGCCGCTACGCAGTCGTTGCCCAGCCGCTGATACTTTATCGTCAACAGCGCGGCTGCCACCACAAGCGCCACGCCGTCGATCGTCCAGAGTGTTTCGCGAAGCTCGGCGCTCTCCACGAAGGTGCCGGCAAGCCCAAAAGCGCCACCGATCGCCAGGCCAATCGCGGCGACGATATCGGAGATGGCAGGGCTGGCGGGACGCATTGAGACCTCCCTTCCAAGCCCAAGGATACTTCAGGATAGGGCGTTCTCCAATGGCGGCCCGCTGTCCCTAGGAGAGCATGATCAGCTGCCGACCGTCACATGTGGCGCGAGCCGGCGGCGAGCGCAACGTCGCAGTGGGAGTGTCGATCGCGACGGCGCGTCTAGCGCGAAAAAATGAGTGACATAACCGGACGGTTATGTGTCCAATTAAATGACTGGGAAAGGGAATTGATCACCTAAGCCTACATGGCTTGCAAACAAACATTCCGACTTGCAATCATGCAATTGATTTTTGTCCATGGTCTCCGTGGCAAAATGGAAAATTCGCCCGCCTGGATTTGAGACACCAGATGGCTTTACCAAAAGGCTAAGCATTTGCAGCATCATCAGACCTGATGCGTTCATCGCGAAGGGAAACACGTTCTCGTTTCGATGAACAAAATGGTCCCTCGGCAAATCTTTAGTGTAGGTCGGATCATCCAAGAATCCTTCCCGTTCCAGCGCTACATCGGCTGGCTTGTACTGTCCCAGGCACTCAAGACACGGCCTGCCTGGCATTGCGATGTGCGCACGCCAGTCTGCGCCCCGCATCCTGCCCTTTGGCGTGACACTTAGAAGAACACCACCGTCAACTACTGGGAGGAGATGCGCGTTTGCCAACATATTCAAAACGTGGCGTGGCCACGGCCGATCAACGCAACTGAACAATATGTCGCAATCAAGCGCAGCTTTTAGACCTTCGTCAGTCGTAATCGATAGCGGGAATGGACGGATTTCAACCGAAGCAGATGTTGCGTGTCTCTTAAGGACGTCGGATGCGACATCAACTTTGAGACGCCCGATATCCTCCACGGTTGCATGTAACAGCCGGTCCAGATTGTGTTCTTTGACGTTGTCGAAATCGATCAGCGTCACGGTCTCAGCGCCCATGCGAACTAACGCCTCGGCTATGAAAGCACCAACACTCCCCGCGCCTACTACCCCGTAGTGCAATCGAGCCAACGTGTTCTGGTTTTCAACACCCCATGCCGAGTAAGTGCGCCTTAAGACGTCTCGATACTCTGGCTTCGGAATCAGTTCGTCCATAAACGTCACGGCGAATTCGTCGCCGATCAATCGAACCGTGCCGCACCATTCGCGTCGGAATTCTCCTCGGCCTACACGCGGCCAAAAACGGCCGCTCAGCGCACCGTCTGTTCCCATTGTCAGACCGATTAGTGGTAGTCCGGTTGCACCGAAAACACGCGGTGCCAATCGCTCTTCGGCCACAACATCAGGACCGCTCATCGGTTGCCAGCCCGGAGTGAAATGATTGTGAAGGAATGCGATACCGGCCGCATCCTTCAACGCTTCTGCGATCGCGCGGTCGAAATACTTGGGGAGAAAACTTACGCCACCATGGAGTTCGCGTTCATCACTTTGTGGCAAGATAATTTTCGTCAACAACGCCGTCTCGCGACTGCGTCCTGTGCTGGGACGCCAAAGCGCGAAGCAGAGCTCCTCCTGTCTGCGTCCTTGGACCACATACCGAAGAAGATGCTCGCGCAGTTGGCGCCCTAATTCACAGGTGAGCGCAACACTATATCCGACACCGCTCATTGTGTAGCCCACAGGCCGTTGATGAATGCCATGTAACGTCCCGCAGTCCGGCTGCCATTCTGCCAAGTCTGGAAAGGCCGACTCCAATACTGCCACCCGGCACCGAAATGTTTGCTATGCCCGGAGCTATCATGGATACCGCCCGTCGGATGCTCACCGCCTCCCTTATTGGGATGCAAGATATGGTTGATATGCGGCCCAGTCGGCGGTGTAAGCGGAAAATCGGGAAGAACGACAAGTCCCATCGTAATTGTCAGGCCGGCGTGACTCCCGGCCCTCACCTCGTAGGGAAAGGTGATGTGTTCGTCCCCAAGTTCGGTCACCTCGAAACCAGCGGCCCGCAACTGCGCTGCAAAGAGCTTGGCTCCAGCAAGCATTGCATCGGCTGACTGGCCATCAGACACCGGCGTGGCGCCGGTGTAAGTGCTGATGAACTTTGAACCCGGGTGAAGGTGGACCTTTTCGTCGCCTTTGCCTTGGTACGATTCCGTATGTTGCCCCTTTATCTCGGTCAGGTAGTACTCGTCGCGAGCCAGGCTGGCTAACCCCAAAATTTGATCGGCGGTCAGTTCTTTTTCCTGCGTCTCGTGGGGGTCGCCGTCGATCTCAATTTCGAATGACTTCTGCATTTCCCTCTCCTTGTGAGGCATGTTGGCGTTCCGTCGGGAGGACGAATGTCGGGACCATATTTGCTACCCAGCTTGTCGTCAAGATCATTGACGTCATATTTTGTTGTTAAAACTGTCGGTATGCGACGTTGACGAATTGGCCGACAGCTATTATCCTAAGCGCGTCAGCGCGCGAGGTATTGCTAATGTTTGATACGATTTACGAGGAAATTGGCGCAACGATACGAGAATTGCGCGAGTCGAAGCTTAAAATAAGCCAAGAAGAAATGGCGAAAAGAGTTGGTATCTCCCGCCCTTCAGTTGCAAATATTGAAAGAGGCGGCCAACAACTAACAGTTGGGCAACTTCTGCTATTTTCGAATGTCTTGGGCGTGCATGCACTTGCGCTACTTCCAAGTGAGTACGGATCAAACGAAACGGGCTCTTTGGTTGATGCATTACCCGGAGACGTTGATCCGAAACTTCGAGCATGGGTTGGCACTTTGCAGGGTTAGCAAGTGATGAGTAGTAAAAAGGTGTGGCTAGATTCCAAGCGGCTCTTGGAGGTTCGAACGCGCGCATTGCAACAGCTACGCGCGGTCGATTACACCGGCGGTGCAGTAGATATTGAGCGTGTGGCCAGTAATTTGGGCGCAGCGATAAAATATGCTCCCTACGAAGGCGAGCTCGCAGGTATGCTAATTAGAACGAAGGGCCAGGCAATAATAGCAATTAATTCTGCACACCATAAAAATCGTCAAAGATTTACAATTGCTCACGAATGTGGGCACATAGTTTTCCATTCGCAAGATATATTTGTTGACAAGACTTTTTCCGTCCTTAGACGCGATGAGATCTCCTCTACCGCTGAAGATATAATGGAGGTTGAGGCAAACCAGTTCGCGGCCGAAATACTTATGCCTCTACCCTCTCTAAAGAGAGACCTCATAAAATACAATATCGACCTAGAAGACGACTCTCAAATTGCAAAAATGGCAAGAAACTACTCGGTAAGCGTTCAAGCGATGACCTATCGGGTGGCAAATCTGTTTTTAGCGCAAGTGGCCACTTAGCGCTCACCTTCAATGGCTGGGTACTTCGTGTATCTGTCGTTTCGATTGACGGCCTGAGCTGAATCATAGCCTTTTCGCGATCCTAGCTCCGGAGACTTCTGCTCTCCGGGCGCTCACGGCCCCCTCAATCCCCCATCTTCAGCGCCTGGATAAACGCCTCCTGCGGGATGTCCACCTTGCCGAACTGGCGCATCCGCTTCTTGCCCTCTTTCTGCTTGTCGAGCAGCTTGCGCTTGCGTGAGACGTCGCCGCCGTAGCATTTTGCGGTGACGTCCTTGCGCAGCGCCGAGATGGTCTCGCGGGCGATGACCTTGCCGCCGATCGCCGCCTGGATCGGGATCTTGAACAGATGGTGCGGGATCAGCTCCTTCAGCTTCTCGCACATCTGGCGGCCGCGCTTTTCCGCCGCCGTGCGGTGGACCAGCATCGACAGCGCGTCGACCGGCTCCTCATTGACCAGGATCGACATCTTGACCAGGTCGCCTTCCTTGTAGTCGGTCAGATGATAGTCGAACGAGGCGTAGCCCTTGGAGATCGACTTCAGCCGGTCGTAGAAGTCGAAGACCACCTCGTTGAGCGGCAGATCGTAGATCAGCATGGCGCGCTTGCCGACATAGGACAGGTCGGACTGGATGCCGCGCCGGTCCTGGCAGAGCTTCAGGATGCCGCCAAGATACTCGTCGGGGGTCAGGATGGTGGCGCGGATCCACGGCTCCTCGATGGCCGAGATCTTGACCACGTCGGGCATGTCGGCCGGGTTGTGCAGTTCCTTCGTCGTGCCGTCGGTCAAGGCCAGGCGGTAGACGACGCTAGGTGCGGTGGCGATGAGGTCGAGATTGAACTCGCGCTCCAGCCGCTCCTGGATGATTTCCAGATGCAACAGGCCAAGGAAGCCGCAGCGATAGCCGAAGCCGAGCGCCGCACTGGTTTCCATTTCGAACGAGAAGGACGCGTCGTTGAGGCGCAGCTTGCCGACCGCGGCGCGCAGGTCCTCGAAATCGGCGGCGTCGACCGGGAAGAGGCCGCAGAACACCACCGGCTGCGCCGGCTTGAAGCCGGGCAGGGCTTGTGCAGTTGGGCGCTTGTCCTCGGTGATGGTGTCGCCGACGCGGGTATCGGCAACCTCCTTGATCGAGCCGGTGAAGAAGCCGAACTCGCCGGGGCCGAGCTCGTCGACATTGATGCGGGCGGGCGTGAAGACGCCGGTGCGCTCGACCAGGTGCCTGGCGCCGGTGCCCATCATGCGGATGGTCTGGCCCTTTTTCAGCACGCCGTCGATGATGCGGACCAGCACGATGACGCCGAGATAGGCGTCGTACCAGGAGTCGACCAGCATCGCCTTCAGCGGAGCGGTGATGTTGCCCTCGCGCGGCGGCGGCAGATCGTTGACGATCGCCTCCAGCACGTCGGGAATGCCGAGGCCGGTCTTGGCCGAAATCAGCACGGCGTTGGAGGCATCGATGCCGATCACCTCCTCGACCTGCTCGCGGATGCGCTCGGGCTCGGCGGCGGGCAGATCGACCTTGTTCAGCACCACGACGATCTCGTGGTTGTTGTCGATCGCCTGATAGACATTGGCCAGCGTCTGCGCCTCGACGCCTTGGGAAGCGTCGACGACCAGCAGCGAGCCTTCGCAGGCGGCCAGCGAGCGTGACACTTCATAGGCGAAGTCGACATGGCCGGGCGTGTCGATCAGGTTGAGGATATAGTCCTGCCCATTGTTGGCGTGGTATTTCAACCGCACCGTCTGCGCCTTGATGGTGATGCCGCGCTCACGCTCGATATCCATCGAGTCCAGCACCTGCTCCTTCATGTCGCGCAGCTCCAGCCCGCCGGTCGACTGAATCAGCCGGTCGGCAAGCGTGGATTTGCCATGGTCGATATGGGCAACGATGGAGAAATTGCGGATGTTTTTGATCGGCGTGGTCATGCGGCGCGCTTTAGCAGGGGCACGATGCATCGGCAAGCGGCGGGGCGCGGGTGCGGCGGCGGCGGGCCAAAAGTCGTTAAACTTTGATCCATGAGATTAGAGCATAGTTCGCGCCCGGCGTGATAGCCCACTGGGTCTATCGCCGTTTCGGGGGATCGGAATGCCGCTGTCAGCACGCAAATTTCTCAAATCGGTGAGCGGCTCGTTCGCGCCAATGCTCGCCATTTTGCTTATCCCAATGGTTGCCGCATTGGGTTTTTCCATCGACTATACCTCGGCGGTTTCAACCAAGGCCTCGATGCAGAACGCGCTCGATGCAGCATCGCTGTCGATCACGACGCTGGAGACGACCACGTCACTGGCAGACCGCCAGGTGAAGCTGCAGGAGGCATACCTGGCCAATGGCGGGGAAGGCACGGCAAAGCTCGACAGCTTCGTCGTCGCCACGGACGGCGCCGCCAGCATCAAGGCTTCGGCCGGCTTTGCCATGCCGACGAGTTTCATGCAGATCGCCAAGATCAACACGGTGCAGGTCGGCGTCGCGTCGGCAGTGACAAAGCGGCCGGCATTGGTGGAGGCGACCTTCAAGGTCGACAAGATCTCGGGCTATTGGAACAAGACGATGACGCTCTATGGCACCAAATTCGCTGAGACGACTGCCAACAAGCTGATGAAGATCGACTACACATACAACGGTTATGGCGATCCTAAGGGCTACGGCACGGCCAGCGTGTATACGGTCAACGGAACGACGACCACGCTCGTCCAGCAGCAAGTATGCACGACCACCACAGTGCTCAGCTTCTACGGCTTACCCAGCACCACGATCACCCAGACCGACTCATACGGCAGGAAATACGCAACCACCTGCGTCAGCACGATGTATCCCGCGACGAGTGCCGGTGCGGTGATCGACGTCAGCCAGATGGACCAGCTGTACCTGCGGATGGATGTGCCGTCCGGCAATCCATCCGTGCTCAAATCGAACGATCCGGCGACATCGAACCGGCTTTACGCCGACGGCGTCGAAATTGCGAACGGAGAAACCGTCGATATCTTCACGCTCGTGCCATGCGGCCAGAGCAGCAAACAGGCTTGGGAAGATGGCGGCAATCCCGTACCGGCAGCCATTTCGAATGCCGACTTCTTCTACACGGTGACCGGCAAGTGCGCCTTCAACAAGCGGCCTTCGGAAACTGTGCTTACACAATAGCCGGGCCGCGGCTGGGTGCCACCTGCCTGCCCCAGAACTCGTCACAACGCCGCCTGGTCACCACCCGGTGGCGTTTTTGGTTGCGAACGACCATCTTCCCTTCTCCCCTTGTGGGAGAAGGTGGCCGAGCGAAGCTCGGTCGGAAGAGGGGTGTTCCAGGGAACGCCAACGCCTCATTTCTTCCAGCACCCCTCAACCGTCTGGGCGCTACGCGCCGATCCACCTTCTCCCACAAGGGGAGAAGGGACAGCTGCGAACGATCACGAAGCGGTGATGCTGTAACGAACCGTGCGTCGGCGGCGAAGTGTGGACATGGAACCGCACAGGAGAACAGCGATGACCGGATCGAAACGCGGCACTGCCCTTATCGGGCTTGCCCTGGCTCTGTTTTCGCCAATTGGGTTTTCGGCAACCAGCGCGGCCGCCGGCCAGACGCTGACCGTCGTCGAGCTGTTCACCAGCCAGGGCTGCTCGTCCTGCCCGCCAGCCAACGCCAATCTGATCAAGGTCAAGGACCGGCCCGGCGTGCTGGCGCTGTCCTTCAACGTCACCTACTGGGACTATCTCGGTTGGAAGGACACATTCGGCAAAGAAGAATTCACGCAGCGCCAGGTCCGCTATGAACCGTCGCTCGGCCGTTCCGGCCCGTTCACGCCGCAAGTGGTGGTCAACGGCAAGGCCGATGCGGTCGGCGCCAGGCCGGGCGAGATAGAGCAGCTGATTTCGAGCGGCGGCCTCGCCGACGGACCTTCGCTGTCGCTCGCCGGCGGGAAGGTCAGCATCGGCGCCGGTCCGGTGCCCGGCGGCAAGGCCGACGTCTGGCTGGTGCGTTACCGACAAGGCGTCGTCGAGGTGCCGGTGGCGCGCGGAGAAAACACCGGCCGCACGCTGCCGCACGCCAATGTCGTGCATTCGCTGACCAGGCTGGGCAGTTGGACCGGCGACGCCACCGCGCTGCCGCTGCCGGCGACGACGGGCGGCCTCAGCACGGCGGTGCTGGTGCAGGTGCCGGGCGGCGGGCCGATTCTGGCCGCCGCTACGAACTAGAAACCCTCGCGAAATTTCCCCAACGCGCAGCGGCGCCGCCGCGTGCCGTCAACCCCTGCCAAACCCAAGGAGATCATCATGACCAATCGCCCGACCCTGGCGGCACTCGCCTTCGCACTTTGCTCGACGGCGCTGTTCGCAGGAGGCGCGGCGCGGGCCGAAGATGCGATGAAGCCGGCGATGGCGACAAACGCCATGAAGCCGGCGACGGGCGCAATGGCGCCTGACGCGATGCCCACGACTGCGATGAAGGCGACAGATCCGATGAAGGCCGACTGCATGAACAAGGCAGCCGCCGAAACGAACGCCATGAAGAAAGCCGAAGCGACCAAGTCCTGCGATGCCATGGCTCCGGCCAAATAGGCGATGCGCACAGCAATGTGAGAGCCCGGCGGACCTATCCGTCGTATAATCCACACCAGCATCATGGGAGATCAGACATGACCGCAACCGTGAAACGATCGTCGATTTTCACAAAAGCCGCACTTGCCGCGCTCATCCTCGCGGCCGCCGCTGCCGTGTTCTGGCAGACGCCGGCAGTCTCGGCCGAAGACGCGGTGGTGATCCCGCCGCCGGCAATGGACGAGAAGGCCACCGCCGGCACCGAGAAGGCGGTCTTCGCCGGCGGCTGCTTCTGGGGTGTGCAAGGCGTGTTCCAGCACGTCCAGGGCGTCACCAGCGCCGTTTCCGGCTATGCCGGCGGCGACAAGGACACGGCCGTCTACGAAATGGTCGGCACCAGCCGGACGGGCCATGCCGAATCCGTCGAGATCACTTACGAGCCATCCAAGGTGACCTACGGCCAGCTGCTGCAGGTGTATTTCTCGGTGGCGCACAATCCGACGCAACTGAACTATCAGGGGCCAGACAGCGGCACCCAGTACCGTTCGACGATCTTTGCCGAAAACGACACGCAGAAAAAGATCGCCGAAAGCTACATCGCGCAGCTCGATAAGGCCAAGGTGTTTCCTAAGCCGATCGTTACGACGCTGGAGACCGGCAAGAGCTTCTATCCGGCCGAGGACTACCACCAGGACTTTCTGACGCTCAACCCGACCTATCCCTATATCGTCTACAACGATCTGCCCAAGGTCGAGAATTTGAAGCGGCTGTTCCCCAACCTCTACAGCGAAAAGCCGGTTCTGGTGCTGGCCGCCAACAAGAGCTGAGTTGTGGGGAGGTAATCTCCCCCCTCGAGGGGGAGATGTCGCCGAAGGCGACAGAGGGGGTCGCCGCGCGCTGAGCGCCAACTTCGTCTTCCTCGAAATGCCGCGTCGCGCCAACCGAACCGACCCCCTCTGGCCTGCCGGCCATCTCCCCCTCAAGGGGGGAGATTAATACCCCCCTTTTTCCAGGGCAGGCTCCAGCGCACTTTCTCCAGCGTCGCCTTTGCCTCGGCCGAGTCCGGGTCGGGCTCTGTCTCGCGATAATGCGCCGAGCCCTCAGGCGGGTAGGCAAGCGTGTTGTTGAGGGCGAATTTGTCGATCTGGCTGAAGTCCGGGAATGGCAGATTTTGCGCCTCGCGCCAATCGCTGACCCTTTTCTCCGCGGCGATGCGCTTTTCGTCGTCGACCGGAAGGTCGGTGGCTCTGTATTCCAGTGACGAAGGGAAGGCGAACTGCGCGCCGGCATCATCCATGATGTTGATCATGGATAATAGGATGTCCTCGCGGATGGCTTGAAATTCGGCCACGTCGGCGGTTTTGACATAAGTGAACACGTCGATGTCGAGCGAATAGGCGCCGAAGCCGGCAAAGCGCACGCGGCACGGCTCGTCGATGACGCGCGGATGGGCGATCAGCAGCTTGCGCAGCTCGGCCAGGACGTAGCGCAGCTGATCGGGCGTCGTCTCGTAGCGCAGCTGCAGCGTCGTCGCGAACCGGGTGCGGTCGCGATGCGCGTAGTTCTCGATCTGCATGCCGGCGAAATCCGAGTTCGGCACCGAGATGATCGTGCGGTCGAGCGACCTGATGCGCGTCGAGCGCATGCCGATATGCTCGATCGTGCCGGACTGGTCGCCGAACTTGCAGAAGTCGCCGACGCTGACTGGCCGATCGGCATAGAGCGTCAGGCCGGAGAGGAAGTTCTGCAGCGTCGGCTGCGCGGCCAGCGCCACCGCCAGACCGCCGATGCCGAGACCGGCAATGACGCCTTCGTAGGGGATGGCGAGCACTTCGGCCAACAGCAGGAAGGCGACGACCAGCACGGCGACGCGCGCGACACCGGTGGACAGCGAAATCAGCGTGTCGTGGTAGCCGGGCACCTGCCACAGTCCGCGATAGTGGTCGGCGACCTTGCCGATCAGACGCCAGACCACCGGCACGGCGCCGATCACGATCAGGCTCCAGGCGATTGCCTTGACCGGGGCGGCGACCACTTGCGGCAGACCGAGCGGGCGCAGCGTCAACAGCAGGAAGAAGCCAAGCACGATCGAGCGCACCGCCCATTCGACAATGCGGAAGAAGGCCGAGCTGTCCGTCCTTGGCACAAACAAGGAAATCAGCGCATTGGCGATGAAGCCGAAGACGATGCCGGCCAGTGCGGCAAGGCCGAGCATCCACCATTGCCAGTGCTCCATCGGGCCGGCGCGGGTGAGCAGGCTGGGGCCGATCTCGCGGGCGAGGCCACGGGCGATGAAGAACGGGTCGGTGCTGGCGAAGGCGGCGAATTCCGGCGCCACCGGCACGTCTTCGACGTCGGCGTAGAGCGCGCGGATGTGGGCGAGCGTCTCGGGCGTAAACTGCCAGATCTTGCCCTTCTCAGTCTCGACCGGGCCGATGACGATGTTGCCGGTGGGATGCTCGAAATAGACGAAAGGGGTGTTGCTCTTCGGATCGTCGGGGATCTCCTGCCAATAGACATAGCCGATGCGGTCGATGACCTTTTTGAGATAGCGCTCGAGCAGAAATGCCTCGTCGCCGCGCACCGCCTGACTGTAGTTGCGCAGATCGAGCGCCGCCTGTGCCGGATCGCCGGCTTCGGTGAGGCCGCTCAACAGTACCTTGAACGTATCGCGCGGCGAGGCCAGCTTGCTCGGATCGTCGACCATGTCGACAGCTTCGCCACGCGCTTCCTGGAATTCGGCGAGCTTGGCCTGGAGCTGGGCAAGTGGCGGCCCGACGATGAACCAGTCGCCATTCTTGCGGCGAAAAGTGACGTCGAAGGAGACCCTGGTGCCGTATTGCGGCAGCGTCGCCGTCACCTCGTCACCGGCAATCGTGTCATGCGGCAGGCTCCACAGACGGAACGTCGCGTTGTCGACGACGGTGAACAGAAGCTTGGTGTAATCGGGCATGTTGAGGCCGCCGCGGTCGGTCTCGGTGACGTCGACGAGACCCGCTGCCAGACCGGCAAGACCCATGCCGCCGCCGGTGGCGCGCGGCACGTTGTCGGCGCCGCTCTCGTTCATCGTTTGCAGGAACGAGCGCATGGTGCTCATCGGGCTCGACTGGTCGACACGGACGTCCTCGACGGCGCTGACGCGCACCCCTGTCCACCATTCGGCGGTGGCGGCATCGAAACGACCCATGAAGCTGCCGCCGTCGGGCGACTGGACGAAGGTGAAGGCGCCCTGGCGGTCGCCTTCGAACCAGTGGCCGACAAGCTTGTCGCCGTCGGCCTTGGCCTCGATGCGGCCGTTATAAAGCGGGTACACGCCCTTTACGTCAGCGCCGGTCTGCTCGAACTTGATCTGGGCGCCGCCGCCGCGCCACTTCGTGTCCCACACACCGGTCCAGTTGGCCGCGTCCTGGGCATGCGCCTGCGGTATGGCCGGCAGCAGGCCGGCAAGCGCGAATGCGCCGATCAGCGCGACCGTCCGGATCAGCATAAGCAACAGCCGATCCTGCCTTGCCGCAAAAAAGGGGGTCATTCTGTTGCCCTTCTTCTGCCGGCGATTCTGCTGGGCCGGCCAGAGAAGGTTATTCCGCTTGAAGATGAATATTCTGTTTCAGGCGGCGACGGCGATGCCGGTCAGTCATAGGTCAGATCCGTCGCCTTGCCGGCGAACACCCGGTAGGCAAAGAACGAATAGAAGATGATGATCGGCAGCACGACGACCGTCCCGACCAGGATGACGGCCAGGCTTTCGGGTGCCGAAGCAGCCTGCCAGATGGTCAGCCGGTCGGGCACCACGAAAGGGTAGAACGACCAGGCGAGGCCGGCAAAGCCGAGTGTGAAGATCGCGGCCAATGTCAGGAACGGGAGCAGCGCGTGGCGGTCGCCGGGCTTCGGCAGATGGAAGGTCTGGCGCCATAGCCACAGGAACAGCACTGCCGACAGGATCGGCAACGGCGACAAATAGAGCATGGCCGGCCAGACGAACCATTTGTCGAAGATGCGCGCGCTGGCAAAGGGCGTGGCCAGCGATACCGCGACCATGCCGAGCGCGGTCAGCACCAGTGCCGTGCGCAGCCACAGCACCGCCTTCCTCTGCAGGTCGCCTTCCGTCTTGTAGATGACCCACGCCGCTCCCATCGCCGCGTAGGCGGCGGCAAGGCAGAGCGCCACCAGCGCGCCGAAGGCGATGCCGCCAGCGCCGACGTCGAGGCCGAGCACATAGACGCCGAGCATATAGCCTTGCGCCAGCGATGCGATGACCGAACCGAGAAAGAAGATGCGGTTCCAGCGGTGCTTCCTGCCGGCAGGCACCTTGGCGCGGAAATCGAAGGCGACGCCGCGCAGGATCAAGCCGACCAGCAGCACGAAGACCGGAATGTAGAGCGCCGTCAGGATGGTGCCGTGCGCCAATGGGAAGGCGACCAGCAGCAGGCCGACCGCCAGCACCAGCCAGGTCTCGTTGGCGTCCCAGAACGGGCCGATGGCGGCGATCATCGTATCCTGCTCGGTATCTTCGGCTGCGGCGAACAGGATGCCGATGCCGAGATCGAAGCCGTCGAGGATGACGTAGATCAGGATGGCGAGGCCCATCAGGCCGGCGAAGATCAGAGGCAACAGGGTCGGCCAGTCGAAGCTCATGATGTTTCTCCCGGTTGCGCAACCGGCTGCGACAGCGGCCTGTTCATGACGCCCGGCAGCGGCGAGGTGTCACCATCCTTCGCCGCCTTCAATGCCAGATGCACCAGCACGCCGAGATAGGCGATCAGCAGCAGCGCGTAGAGGATGAGATAGACCGCGAGCGACAGCGCGACATGGCTGCCGGCGACCGGGCCGACAGCATCGGCGGTACGCAGCACGCCGGTGACCAACCAGGGCTGGCGGCCGATCTCGGTGGTGTACCAGCCGGCCAGCGTCGCCAGCCAGCCGGACAGCGCCATCGGCACCATGACAAGCGCCAGCGGCTTAGGCAGGCTGTGGCGGCGCTTGAGGAAGAAGGCCGCCGACCAGGAGACAGCGAGCATCAGGAGGCCGGTGCCGACCATGATGCGAAAGCCCCAGAACACCGGAAATACCGGGGGATGGTTGCCGGTATAGTCGTTCAGCCCCGGTACGATGCCGCCGGCGCTGTGCCTGAGGATAAGGCTGGCGCCATCGGGAATGGTGAGCTCGAACCTGTTCTCCTTGGCCGCTTCATCGGGAAGCGCAAACAGCACCAGCGGCACGTTGGGACCGGTGTTCCAGTTGGCCTCCATCGCAGCGATCTTCTGCGGCTGATGTTCAAGCGTGTTGAGGCCGTGCTGGTCGCCGGCAAAGATCTGGATCGGGATCAGGATCGCGGCGGTGAAGACGCCGGTGCGCAAGGCCTTCCACATCGATTCCGAGCGATCGCCGTAGAGATAGCGCAGCGCCGACAGGCCGGCGATCAGGAACGAGACGGTCAGCCCCGAAGCAAGCAGCATATGGACGAGCCGGTAGGGCATGGACGGATTGAAGACAACGGCCCACCAGTCGGTGGCGTGGGCGACACCATCGCGCATCTCGAAGCCGGCCGGCGTCTGCATCCACGAATTGAGCGCGATGATCCAGAAGGCGGACAATGTGGTGCCGCCGGCCACCAGCACCGTCGCCAGTGTATGGACGCGGTTTGAGACGCGACGGAAGCCGAACAGCATGATGCCGAGGAACGCTGCCTCGAGGAAGAAGGCGGTGAGTATCTCGTAGGCCAGCAGCGGGCCGGCAATGTTGCCGACCGTCTCCATATAGCCCGGCCAGTTGGTGCCGAACTGAAAACTCATGGTGACGCCGGAAACCACACCCATGGCGAAGGACAGCGCGAATACCTTAACCCAGGTGAAATAAGCGCGCATCCAGGCGGAATCGTTTGTCGCGTTGTAGCGGAGCTTGAAGAACAGCAGCACCCAGCCGAGCGCGATGGTGATCGCCGGGAACAGGATGTGGAACGAGATGTTCGCGCCGAACTGTATGCGCGACAGGATGAGCGGGTCCATGGCGGCTCCGGCTGCTGCTTGTTTGTACAAGGATAGGCTTGATGCGCCGGACGGTCAAAGCGGCGTCCCGCCGCGAGGCGGAACGCCGCAGTGCCGGTTAATCTGCTTTTGCGTGGAATTTTGCTGGACGACCAGGCGGGTGTTGCTTATTCCGGCGAACCTCGATGTCCAGAACTGTCAGGAGCGCCATTGACATACGGATTTGCGAACCGACATTCAGCGGATTAAATCAACAACTCTGTTTCAAGCAGCCGTTTTCAGCCATGCAGCCGATCATCTCGATTTCCGGGGTCACCAAGACCTACGCCACCGGCTTCCAGGCGCTGAAGGAGATAAATCTCGATATTGTGCGCGGCGAGATATTTGCGCTGCTCGGGCCGAACGGCGCCGGCAAGACGACGCTGATCTCGATCGTCTGCGGCATCGTCAACCGCTCGTCGGGCAGCGTCACAGTCGACGGCCATGACATCAACCGCGACTACCGCGCCGCGCGCAGTCTGATCGGGCTGGTGCCGCAGGAACTGACCATCGACGCCTTCGAGAGCGTGTGGGCGACGGTCAATTACAGCCGCGGGCTGTTCGGCAAGCCGGCGGACAAGGCGTTCGTCGAAAAAGTGCTGCGCGACCTGTCGCTCTGGGACAAGAAGGACGCCAAGGCGATCACGCTGTCCGGCGGCATGAAGCGCCGGCTGATGATCGCCAAGGCGCTGTCGCATGAGCCGCGCATCCTGTTCCTCGACGAACCGACCGCCGGCGTCGACGTCGAGCTGCGCCAGGACATGTGGGCGATGGTGCGCCGGCTGCGCGAAGACGGCGTCACCATCATCCTGACCACGCACTACATCGAAGAAGCCGAGGCGATGGCCGACCGCGTCGGCGTCATCAACCGCGGCGAGATCGTGCTGGTCGAGGACAAGGCCGAGCTGATGCGCAAGCTCGGCCGCAAGCGGCTTGTGCTGGAACTGCGCAGCCCGCTGGCCACCGTTCCCGACGCATTTTCGCGCTACGCGCTGGAACTTTCGCCGGATGGCGGGCAGCTGACCTATACCTATGACAACCAGAGCGAACGGCCGGGCGTCGCCTCGCTGATCCGCGAGCTCGAGGCGGCCGGCATCCAGTTCCGCGACATCGACACGGAAAACAGCTCGCTCGAGGAGATCTTCGTCAATCTGGTGAGGAAACAGGCATGAACCCGCGCGCGGTCATGAATCTTCATGCGGTATGGGCGATCTATCGGATGGAGATGGCGCGCGCTCTTCGCACCGTGCTGCAGAGCATCGTTTCGCCGGTCATTTCGACATCGCTCTATTTTGTCGTCTTCGGCTCGGCGATCGGCTCACGCATCACCGAGATCGACGGCATCAGCTACGGCGCCTTCATCGTGCCGGGGCTGATCATGCTGTCGCTGCTGACGCAGTCGATCTCCAATGCGTCTTTCGCCATATACTTTCCGAAATTCGTCGGCTCGATCTACGAATTGCTGTCGGCGCCGGTGTCCTATCTGGAGATCGTCATCGCCTATGTCGGGGGTGCGGCGACAAAGTCGATCGTGCTTGGCCTGATTATCCTGGCGACGGCCTCGCTGTTCGTGCCGCTGACGATCGAGCACCCGTTCTGGATGCTCGCCTTCCTGGTGCTGACGGCGGTGACCTTCAGCCTGTTCGGCTTTATCATCGGCATCTGGGCGAAGAGCTTCGAGCAGCTGCAGCTGGTGCCGCTGCTGATCATCACGCCGCTGACCTTTCTCGGCGGCAGCTTCTATTCGATCAATATGCTGCCCGGCATCTGGCGCACGGTGACGCTGTTCAACCCTGTGGTGTACCTGGTTAGCGGCTTCCGCTGGAGCTTCTACGGCAAATCCGACGTTTCGGTCGGCGTCAGCCTTGGCATGACGGTGGTCTTCCTGCTCGTCTGCATAGCAATCGTCGCCTGGATCTTCAGGACCGGCTACCGGCTGCGCAACTGATCGACTGGCCGTGCCAGGCAAAGCAGCCTTATCGGTCAACGTTTCCTTTCCGAAGGCGATATAGGCCTGCGCCCGTGCCTGGAGCCGGCGCTTGAACGCTCGATCTTGCTTTTTATGCATTGTTATATATCATGTTATCGATTTTCGCACGAGACGAAGTGACCTATGGAAGACGTCATACGATCGCTTGGTTTCCTGTGCCTGGGCAGCAGGATGAAGCGTATAGGCGAACAACTGCAAGCGGAGGCGCAGCGCCTGCTCGACCGGCTGGATGTCCCGGTTCAGGCGAGCCAGTACCCGCTGTTGGCCGCGCTCGACAGGCTGGGTCCGCTGTCTGTCGGGGAACTGGCGCAATCCCTTGGCATCGCGCAGCCAGGCGTAACGCGAAGCGTCTCGCTTCTGGCCGAATTGGGACTGCTCGAGGTCAGTCCGTCGACCGATGACCAGCGGCGCAGGATTGTCTCGCTTACTCGGGACGGCCGGCGGCTGGTCGATATCGCAAAGCGCGAGGTCTGGCCGCGCATCGAGAACGCCGTCGCGGATTTGTGCGCGGATCTTTCGGGGCCTCTTCTTGATCAGCTGGCTGCCATCGAGGACGGCCTCGCCGCGGCTCCCCTCGACCATCGAGTAAAAAAACCGAAGGATGCGGTACAATGAGGCACCTGCTTGACCGCCCTATCTGGAGCGCGCTTCAGACGCGACATCGGGCCTTCGCGGAGGGTGACAACCTCGCCATGCGATACCGGCCGTCAATCGTCCCTTTCGCCGCCACCGGGGCGGACGACGCGGATAACTTGCAGGCGCTCGGAAAGCTTGTTCCCCCAGGCGAGAGTGTCATTCTGCTTCAGTCGGACGCCATTGATCTGCCCGCGGGGCTTTCCGCGACTTCGACCGCAGCCGGGGTTCAGATGATTGCCGAGCAGCCGTTGCAAACCGTGTCTGACAAACGCGTGCAACGTCTGACGCGAGACGATGCCGCTGAGATGCTCGCCCTGGCATTGCTCACCAAGCCTGGCCCATTCACGCTCGAAGCCTTGAGCCTGGGCGATTTTTGGGGTGTGAAAATCGAGGGCAGGCTTGCGGCGATGGCCGGCGAGCGCATGAAGCAACCCGGCTATACCGAACTCAGCGGGGTATGCTCACATCCGGAATTTCGGGGCGGCGGCCTGGGCAAGCTGCTGTCCCTGTTCGTGGCAAACCGGATAGTGGCGCGCGGCGAAGTTCCCTATCTCCACGCCTATGCCAGCAACGCCACGGCCATAGGACTATACAAGTCCATTGGCTTCAGGTTGCGAAGCACAATGAATGTGGCCGTGGTTCAGCGCACCGAATAATTCGTCGGCGCATGATGGGCAGCATGGATGCGTGTATCAGGAAAGGAAGGATTTCGTATCGCCGAAATCCTTCCTTGAGACTGCAAGACCTGGCTGCGCGTCAGACCGCGATCTTGCCGCCACCTTGCCTGGTGATGGCAACGACCGCCGGGCGCACCGGGATGTCCGGCTTGAAGTCGGGCCAGCGGGTCGACAAATCCTCATAATAGGATGGACGGCCGAAAGCCTCCCAGTCCTCGCCGCCGTCGCCCGGATGCTGGACGGCAACGAAGGCGGTCTGGTCGTCCGGCGCAAACAACGGGCCGCACATTTCGGCGCCTATCGGCACACGGAAGAACAGCTTTGATGTGGCCCTTGCCGGCCCTTCCGTGTCGACCGCCCACAGACCGTCGGTGCGGCCAGTGGCCTTCGGGCCCTGGCCGTCGGTAGCAACCCAGAGGCGGCCGGCCGAATCGACCGCGCAATTGTCCGGCATGCCGAACCAGCCATTGGCCGTGGTTGCGGTCGAGAAGGTGGCGCCGACAGCGGCAACCGAGGGATCACCGCATTTCAAGAGCACCTCCCACTTGCCCTTGGTGGCAGTGAAATCGCCGCCGTCCTCGACGATCTCGATGATGTGGCCAAAGGCATTTTCGGCACGCGGGTTGGCGGCGTCGACCTGATCGGCCTTGCGCTTCGAATTGTTGGTCAGCATGACATAGACCTTGCCGTTGGCGGCATTGGGCTGGATGTCTTCCGGACGGTCCATCTTGGTGGCGCCGAGCAGGTCGGCGGCGCGGCGCGTTTCGATCAGCACGTCGGCCTGGCTGGCAAAGCCGTTCTCCGCCGTCAGCGGCCCTTGGCCGAAGACGATCGGCAACCATTCGACCGAACCGTCCTCGGCAAACTTGCCGACATGCAAGGTGCCATCGTCGAGCAAATCCTTGTTTCCAGCGCGGTCGTCCGGATTGAATTTGCCTGTGGTGACGAACTTATAGACGTAGTCGAAGCGCTCATCGTCGCCGAGATAGAAGACGACACGGCCATCCTTGGCGACGATCGACTCGGCGCCCTCATGCTTGAAGCGGCCCATCGCGGTGCGCTTCCTCGGCACCGAAGTCGGATCCTGAACGTCGACCTCGACGATCCAGCCGAAGCGGTTCGGCTCGTTTGGCTCCTTGCCGATGTCGAAACGGTCGTAATGCGCTGCCCATTCATAGGCACCTTCGGGAATGCCGAGGCGCTTGTAATTGGCGGCTTCCTTATGGCTCTGCGGCAGCTCGCCCGAGAAATAGCCGTGGATGTTCTCCTCGGCCATGACATAGGTGCCCCATGGCGTGACGCCGCCGGCGCAGTTGTTGACAGTGCCGATGACTTTGGTGCCGCTCGGGTCGGCGCTGGTCTTGACGCGGTCGTGGCCGGCGACGGGGCCGGAGAGCTCGATCTCGGTGTTGGAGGTGATGCGGCGGTTGAGCTTGCCGTCGCGAACGACCTGCCATTTGCCTGATATCTTGCGGATCTCGACAATGGTGCCGCCATGCGCGGTCATCTCGACGTCGACTTGTTCCTTGCTGAGAGGCGCCTGCTTGGCTTTGCCGTCGACGATGGTGACGAGGCCCGAAAACATCAGGTGCGGATTGGTGTATTCGTGGTTGACCACCAGCAGGCCGTGCTCGGCCGAGCCGTCGATCGGGATATAGCCGACATAGTCGTTGTTGTAGCCGAATTGTCTGGCCTGGGCCTCCGCCGACTGTTTTGTCGGATCGAATTCCGGCGAATCGGCGAACAGCGGATCGCCCCAGCGCAGCAGCACATCGGCGTCATAGCCGGGTGCGACGTGATGCTTGTCGTCGATGCCGGCCTCGAGCTCGTCGAAAGCGAAGGCGGAGCCTTCGGCGGCGCGGGCGTTGTCGGCGGTGATCAGCGCCAGCGGGCTGACGGTAGCGGCTATGGCCGAGACGGCAAGCGAGCCCTTGAGGAAGCCGCGGCGCGAGAACCGCGCGGCGATGATTTCACCCATGGTGCGGTTGTCGGTGGGATTGGCTCCTGGCCCGTCGTTTTCCTCGAGCAGGCTGGTGCGGAAATGGGCGTCAGGGGAGCGATGTTCGGTCATAGGGGCATGCCTCTGGCTGGATGGATTGCTGGAGCGTGTTGCCTGGCCAGTCCGGTATCGCCGGCAGGTCACAGTTTGATGACATGCCGGCTAATTACCACTGCGATTTTGTATCCAGCATCGGCCCCGCTTGACCGCGACCGGCGCTTCGGAAACAAGAGCTGCGGTGGGCGTAGGACCGCATCGGGAGGAACAAAAAGTGAGTTTCTGGGGACTTGGGCAGCTCTGCGTTTCGACGGTGATCTTCCTGCTGGCGGCGATGGCTGCCAAACAGTGGGGGCTGGCGCCGAGCCTCGGCAAGATCGTGCTGACGTTGGCGCTCTATTCGCTCGGCAATCTGATCATGCTGAGGCTGATCCGTGAATTCGGCATGTCGGTGTCGTTCAGCCTGTCAGCGGTGATCCAGCTGGTGTCGGTGAATGTGGTGGCGCTGGTCTTCTTCGGCGAGCGCGTCAATGCCTTGCAGGCGACCGGCATTGTGCTTGCCATCGCAGCTGTGGCGCTGATCACGCTCGGGCCCTATCTGCAAAGGCTGTAACTGCGATCGGGCCGATGAAGAAGACCGCAAGCAGACTGCGCAACTGGCTGGAGTTCCCGGTTCTGCTGGCCGGGCTGATCATTGCCGGCGGGCTGTGGGGGTTCGAGGAGCTGATGGAGATGGCGCGGGCCACCACGCCGCATGCCTTCGATACCGAAATCCTGCTCGCCTTCCGCAAGGCCGGCCAGCCCGACAATCCGATCGGACCGGCGTGGCTGGAAGGAGCGATGCGCGACATCACCAGCCTCGGCAGCGCCAGCGTGTTGGTCCTGATTACCGCGGCAATGATCGTCTATCTGCTCCTCATACGCAGGCCAGGCGCGGCGCTTCTCATGTTCGTCGCGGTAGCGGGTGGCCAGGTCCTGTCAAGCGTGCTCAAGTTCGATATAGACCGGCCGCGCCCCGATCTGGTCTCGCATCTCGCCGACGTGGCATCGCTTTCGTTTCCGAGCGGCCACGCCATGCTGTCGGCGGTGACATATTTGACGCTGGGCAGCATGGCGGCGCGGTTTTTGCCCGGGCGGACAACGAAGATCTATGTGCTCGGGCTGGCGGTGCTGACGACGGTGGTGGTCGGCATCAGCCGCATCTATCTCGGCGTCCACTGGCCGTCCGACGTATTGGCCGGCTGGTGCGCCGGCTTTGCCTGGGCGATGCTGTGCTGGCTTGCGGCCCGGTTCCTGCAGCGACGGCTCGGGCGGGCCGGCGGCACCTGACTCATGTCAGTCGATTTGCGGTCAAATCAGCCTGTTGATCAGGCCATGGCCGCAGCCTGCCAGCAGGAAAACCATCGACAGCAAGGCTGTCGAGGTCGCCAACGCTTTGAATATCTTCACCTGCTCATCCTTTTTGAGTCGTCGCCTGTGAAATCGGGATCGCAATGGATGTCCCGCCAAACGATGCCGTAGCATGCTAGCGCATCGGCTGGCAAAGAGTGCTGCATGTTTCACATATGCAAGATGATGCTTGAACCATCATAATGAAGGTATTATACGTGATACCGCAGATTCAGACGGGGGTTTTGGCCGATGATCACTGCCGCGCAGATGCGTGCCGCGAGGGCGCTGGCCGGCATCGATCAGAAGACGCTCGCCGAGCGCGCCGGGGTTTCGCTTCCAACCATTCAGCGCATGGAAGCGAGCGACGGCGTGGTCCGGGGCGTGGTCGATACGCTGATGAAGGTCATCCAGGCCCTTGAAGAGGCCGGGGTCGAGCTGATCGGCGAGAACCAGGCGAGCGAGCGTGGCGGCAGGGGCGTTCGCCTCAAGCCTGTCACGCCGCAGAACCCGCAGGGCTGATGGTACTGCCGCATCGCCGAAAATCAAATTCGATTTTCGGATAGTCCGATGCGCCGTTCAAAAGTGTTGGAGCGTATCTGTGCGCCCATTTGGACGCACGCCGCTCCAAGTCGCGACGGCGACCGCCGACAGTCCTGCCGACGATCCCGCCGCCTCCTTGGTTTCATGGGGAAGGCACTCGATGGATCAGACCCGGCGGGCAGCGCATCAACCGGCACGCCCGACATTTTCCGAACTGTTCACGCCGAAGCTGGTGACGGTGCTGCGCGAGGGCTATACGCTCGCGCACTTCAAGGCCGATGCCATTGCCGGGCTGACTGTCGCCATCGTAGCGCTGCCGCTGTCGATGGCAATTGCCATTGCTTCAGGCGTGACGCCGGAACGCGGGCTCTACACCTCGATCATCGGCGGCTTCCTGGTCTCGGCGCTTGGCGGCAGCCGTTTCCAGATCGGCGGCCCGGCCGGCGCCTTCATTGTGCTGGTGGCTGCGACAGTGGCGCGGGTTGGCGTCGACGGCTTGCTGCTGGCGACGATGATGGCCGGCCTGTTCCTGCTTGCCATCGGCTATCTCAGGCTTGGCACCTACATCAAGTTCATCCCCTATCCAGTGACCGTCGGCTTCACCGCCGGCATCGCCGTCATCATCTTCTCCGGCCAGATCGTCGAACTGTTCGGGCTGAAGCTCGCCGGCAAGGAACCGGGGCCGCTGGTGCCGAAGCTGATGGCCATCGGCGAGGCGGCCGGAACGATCAACCTCGCCGCAACCGCGGTGGCGGCACTGACCATCATCACCATTGCGATGTTGAAGCGGTTTCGGCCGAAGTGGCCGGCCATGCTGATTGCCATCGGACTGGCATCCCTCGTCGTTGCATTGCTCGCCATGCCGGCCGAGACGATCGGCACGCGTTTCGGCGGCATCCCGCGCAGCCTGCAATGGCCGGCCTTCCCGCCGCTTAGCCTCGACAGGATAATCGACGTGCTGCCGGACGCCATCGCCTTTGCGCTGCTCGGGGCGATCGAATCGCTGCTGTCGGCCGTCGTCGCCGACGGCATGACCGGAAGGCGGCATCGCTCCAATTGCGAGTTGGTGGCGCAAGGCTTCGCCAATGTCGCCTCCGCTCTGTTCGGCGGCATCTGCACTACCGGAACCATTGCCCGCACCGCGACCAATGTGCGGGCCGGCGCGCATGGACCGGTTTCAGGCATGATGCACTCGGCCATCCTGCTTGCCCTGATGCTGGTGGCAGCACCGCTGGCCAGCTATATCCCGCTTGCAGCACTTGCCGGCGTGCTGGCGGTGGTGTGCTGGAACATGTTCGAGAAACAGGCCTTCGCCACGTTGCTGCGCGCCTCGCGCGGCGATGCGCTGGTGCTGATGGCGACGTTCCTGATCGTCATCTTCCGCGACCTGACCGAAGGCATCGTCGTCGGTTTTGCGCTGGGCTCGATCCTGTTCATCGACCGCATGGCCAAAAGCATCGCGGTGGAGGCGGACCATCAATCCTTGGTGCAGGAAGACGTCGCCGACCGCGCCAGCGCCTATGATTCCAGCGAGGCGAGCGATGCCGACACCGTTGTCTACCGGATATCGGGCGCCTTTTTCTTCGGCGCCGCCTCGACCGTCGGCACCGTGCTGGACCGCATCGCCGACCAGCGCAAGAACTTCATCCTCGACTGTTCGGCGGTGCCGTTCTTCGATTCGACGGCGGCCAATGTCATCGAGGGCGCGGCCCACAAGGCGAGCCGCGCCGGCGTTCGCTTCATTATATCAGGCGCTTCACCGCAGACACGCCGCATGCTGATCAACCACGGCGTCAAGCGGCCGCTGGTGACTTATGCCGCCTCGATCACGGATGCGCGGGCGCAGCTGAAGAAAGCCGCGCCCGCCGTCTGAGCTGGCAGTTGCCGGCTTAGTCGAGGCCCAACGCTGCGACTTCGCCGTCATTCATCAGCGGCACGAAGATTGTCGACCTGCCGTCGGTGCCGATGTCGGCGCTGCCCGGCTTGAACGTCGCAACCACTTGCGGCGTGCCGCCGGCTTTGTAGCGGTAGAGCGTGCCGGTCATATACGCGGTGGCGTAGATGCTGCCGCCGATGGCAACGACGCCATCGAGGTTGGCAAACTTTTCCGCGCCGGGCAGTGGCGAAACGGCCTTGGTAGCAAGATCGACCGAGAGCAGGCCGCCCGGCTCCGCGGTGCTGAAGTCGGGCTTGATGCCCTTGCCCCAGGAAGCGACGATCAGCCGACCGCCATCGGCGAAGATGCCATTCGGCGAAGCGAGCGAAGCATCCTTGACGAACAGTTCCGGCCGGTCGCCGTCGATGCGATAGATCGTATCCGCAAGCATATCGGTGACGTAGATCTTGCCGGATGCATCAGCGGTCATGTCGTTGAGGAAGACGGCGTTCGGCACGTCGATCGTCGACGCTAGCTTGCCGCTAGCGAGATCGACGACGCGCACATGGGTGAGGTCGGCGACGTAGAGTTTTTCGCCGGCAATCGACATGCCCTTGGGCGCGTCCATGCCGTCGGTCCAGTGTTGCGTGAGTAGCTTGCCGTCCATCGACAGGATCGACAGATAGCCGTTGCCGTCGGCTTCGCCGGGATTACCGACGATATTCGAGACGATAACGCGCTGGCCGGCGGCGTCGAACAGCGCCGATTCAGGTTGCTCGAGGCCGCCGGCGCGCCAGAGTTCAGCGGCCTGAACTGCCGGCGCAGTCGCGATGCCGACGATGGCGAGAAGTATCGGTGTGAAGAGGCTTTTCATGGCTAGTCTCCTGTAATGGACTGGCGGAGAGCTAGGCATTTCGATACTTTTCGGGAAGATCTATCTGGACTAGTACCGAAGGCTGATACCAAATCGTGCAAAAGAGGTGCATCCCATGAACGGCCTGATCTTCGAAGCGCTGAAGCGGACGCTTAAGGCAAAGGGCATCACCTACCGCGTCCTTGCCGAGCGCATGGGTGTTTCCGAGCCGACGGTGAAACGCATCTTTCATGAGCGCAACTGCAAGCTCGACCGGCTGATGGAGATCTGCACTGCCGCCGGCGTGGAGTTGGAGAACGTGCTCGGCTCTATGAACAGAGGACCAGGACCCGCCAACCAGATCGCGCCGGAGATCGAGCGCAAGCTCGCCGGGCGGCCGGCACTGCTGTTCGTCTTCGTCATGCTTTCCGAGAAATTTACGCCCGAAGGCATCATGCGCTCACAAGGACTGAGCGAGGCTTCGATGTTCCTCTATCTGCGCGACCTCGAGGAACTCGGCCTGATCGCGCTCGGTCGCGGCCTGTCGGCAAGGCTGCTGGTCGAGGCGCCGATCCAGTGGAATTTCGACGGGCCATTGCGGCCGCTGTTCGAGATGACCAACAAGAATTTCGTCGGCTGGGCCATCACCCATTTTGAGCGCGAGGCGACATTCGTCAGCTTCTCCAGGCGAATGCGGCCGGAAACGGCGGAAATGGTCAGGCGCGAGGCGGAGGAATTGGCGGAGCGCGCCAAATTGCTTGCTCATCACGACCAGCACACGACGCCCGAAGACGGACTGGTCGGCTACAAATGGACGTTTGCGTTCGGCGCAACGCCGTTCCCGGTGATCATGCCAATCGGGCCACATCCGCGCGACGCAGGCGCGCGGACGGACGATCGAGTTGCGGCCGCCGCAAACGGACGGCGTCTGCCGGCCTAGGTCAAAACACAATCACTGAACGACCGAGTTCGGACTCTTGGCGGCAGCCAGTCTGACTGAGCTTCTTACCCCTGAGTATCGGCCGGAAACCGGTTCTCAGAGCGTCCCTTGCCCAAACACAAGATCGAGCGGCTATTCGGCGGTCTTGTTCGCCGCCACCTTGTCATCCCAGACCATCTGCCGGTAGTCGAAGCCGTATTCCAGCGTCGGCTTGACGATGCGGAAATAGGGCGACAGGTCGAAGTCGCGCGGCGTGTAGAGCGAGTGGTGGCGGATGTGCAGGATTTCCTTGCGCGAATAGCTCGATTGGGCCGAAGCACGGCCGGGCGCCCGGGTAATCTCGGGTAGGATCGGGTAGCGGATCTGGCCGTAAGCCTCCGCGATCAGCGACGAGCAGATGGCGCGCGTCGGGTCGCCGGAACCGAAAGCCAGCATGCGGCGGCGCCAACGTACCGGTACCGGCGGCGTCGGCAAGAAGTAGCGCAGCATGTCGAATATGTTCTTGAGATCGTATCTGAGACCGAGCCTGCCGATCATGAAGGCGACGACCGCTTCGCGATCTTCGGGAGCCAGGCCGCTCGCCCGGCAGATGCGAGTGTTGTAGCTGCGGTAGCGCGACAACGGCACGGCGATGCAGCCATCGCCGAGCGTGACCTCGATCAGGCGCCGCCGTTCCGATCCGTCCTCCGGCTCAGGTAATGCATCGCCGACATAGAAGGCGGCATGCGACCAGGTCGACTGGGTGAGGTATTTGATCGCCGCCGAGATCTTCTGGTTGCCTTCGATGAGCAGGATGTCGCCGGGCTCGAGCGTGCGGCGCAGCGTTTCGGCGTCCGACGGCGTGTAAGGCTCGTAGCCGGACGATTCCTCCTGCAGCCGGCCGGCAAGCCAGCGGCCAAGTCGGTCCAGAAGCGTGTCGCCGGGCTCGGTCATGCCAGACGGCGATTACCACAGGGCGGCAAATTAGACCATGATCAGCCCACGCCAGGCGCGCCGGCGTCTTCGTGCTGCGGTACCGCTGTGAGATCGTCGCGCACCTTGCGGGCAAGCTTCCTCGTCGAGCGCTTCGGACTGTCGCCGAAAAGCCCGGCCGCCTCGGCGAGGCAGGTCTTTTTCAGGCTCTTTTCCGAGCGCTTCAGCAGCTTGGCAAGCAACCGCGTCTCCTCAGGGGGGCCAAGCGGCTGGTCCTCGGCATCGAGAAGCGCGCGCATGACGAACACATCGTGCAGTTCGCCGAGCCGCTCGCCCAATTCGTCGACGGCCTTGCGCCGGGCTTTGATCGGCGTCGGCCACAGCCGGCCGAGCAGCGACAGGTGCATGCCATGCGTCTTGGCCGCCTTGCGCAGATCGTGAAAGTCATCGGCTTCGCCGCGCGAAGCCGCCTTGTCCAGCGCTTTCCTGGCGCGGCGCAAAGTGGTGCGCGCGCCTTCGGCGAGCACGTCGGCAGCCTGCTCCGGCTGGTCGGGCAGAGCGAGCTTGTCGATCCTTGCGACACCTTCCTCGCATGCGGCGATCGCCGCGCCTATCGCGGCATCGAGGCCTGCTCCGCCATGCAGTTCATGCTGGCGCGCGACGAGCCTGTCACGCACGGCATCGAGGCCACCGCCGGCAATTTGCTCGGGAAAGCTTGCCGCCAGCCGGTCAATTGTTTCGACCAGCGCGGTCGCCTCGCGCGGACCAGCAAGCAGGGCCGCCACCTGGCGGTAGCACTGATTCTCGGTCACGCAGAATGTTTCGTCTCCGGAACGGACAAGGCGCAGCAACGCGCGGACGTTCTTCAGCCGTTTGCGGCATTTGTGCAGCCCCTGTTCGGGCCTGTCACGCGCCGCGTTCAGATGGTCGATCGCCTTGCCGATCTCATCGGCGAGGATGCGCCTGACCTCGCCGGTCAGCGACGTGCGCGGATCGATACGAAAGCTCATGCGACGATCTCCGGAATCCCCCCAAGGGCGAGCGACGCGTTGTAATATCTCGGCTCGCCGGTGACTTCACGGCCGAGCCAATCTGGCAGCATTTCGTCCGGTACATCCTCCGGCGTCTCGAGCTCGGCGATCACCAACCCCGCAAGCGTCCCGCCGAAGACATCGACTTCGTAGAGATAGCCGCGGTGTCTAACATGGTGGCGTGTCTTCTCGATGACACGTCCGATGGCAAAGGCTTGCATCTCCTGCGCCTCCGCCAAAGGCACCGGATATTCGAATTCATCGCGCTCGCGTGCCTGGCTGCCGAACTTGAGCGTCAGCTTGGCGGCGGCATCATTGCTGATGCGCACACGCACCGTACGGCTGGGTTCGGCGACAAGATAGAATTGACGGATATGAATGTCCGCCTCGACGATTGCCCGCCATTCCTCACCTGAGACCAGGAATTTACGCTCGATTTCCTTGCCCATGGTCAGGCACTAAAGCGCGCACGGCCAGAGTTGGCAAGCCGCTTGACCGCACTTGACTTTAATCATTCGATTGATTAAATTGCCGGCCATGATCAAATCGCCCAACGCCAGCGGCCTTCCTCATGAGGCGCCCAAGACCGCCGCAGATATGACGCGGACGGCACTCGTGCGCGCGGCGCTGAAGCTGTTCGGACGCCAGGGTTTCGACGGCACGTCGACGCGCCAGATCGCGGCTGAGGCCAAGGCCAATATCGGCTCGATCGCCTATCATTTCGGCGGCAAGGAAGGGCTCCGCAACGCGGCGGCCGACTACATCGTCGACACCATCCAGACCGTTGCCGGCCAGGCGATCGGCAATCTGCAGGCGCCGCCCGCGGCATTGGCGGATACCGAGGCCGCGCGGGCACATTTAGCCGTCGCGCTGGAGCGGATGGTCGCCTTCATCGCGGCAAGGCCGGAAGCCGGCGAGATTGTGCAGTTCGTCCTGCGTGAGCTGTCGCATCCAACCGCCGCGCTCGACCGTATCTATGATGGCGTGTTCGAACCGGCGCATCACCGGCTCTGCCTGATCTGGGAACAGGCGACGGGCGAGCCGGCCGAGAGCGAGCGCACAAAACTCACCGTATTCACGCTGATCGGCCAGGTCGTCTACTTCCGCATCGGTCGCGAGGCGGTTATGCGCCGGATGGGCTGGCGCGAGATCGGCGATGACGAGGCCGGCAAGATCGCGGCGACAGTAACCGACAATCTCAGCGCGATTTTAGCTCGGCGCGATTTGGTTGTACGGAAGGATCGTGGATCATGAGCCTGCTCTGTTCTTTGCCGCTTGCCGCCCAGCTTTTCAGCGCCTGCGCGCCGGCAGCACCGCTCGCCGTCGGCTACGTCGAGGGCGATTATGTGCTGCTGGCGCCGATCGAGGTGGCGCAGGTCGAGACGATTGCGGTCAAGCGCGGCGACCGCGTCGCGCCCGGCACGCCGGTGGTGACGCTGGAAAACGCCGACGCCAAGATCGCCATCGCACAAGCCGAGGCGGCCCTTGCGCAGGCCCAGGCGCAACTTGCCGACCTGCAGGTCGGCAAACGGCCGGAAGAGATCGCGGTGCTCAAGGCGCAGGTCGACATGGCCAAGGCGCAAGCCGCCGATGCCAAACGCCGATACATCCGCGCCAGCGATCTGTTCAAACGCGGCACCGGCACACAGGCGGACTATGATACGGCTTCCGCGACGCTGGAGACGGCCAACGCACAGGTCGGTCAGGCGGAGGCCAATCTCGCCGTCGGCGGCCTGCCGGCACGGCCGGAGACGATCAAGGCCGCCGACAATCAGGTCAGGCAGGCGCAATCGGCCCTGGAGCAAGCGCAATGGCGGCTGTCGAAGCGTGTGCTGACGGCGCCCTCGCCCGGCCGGGTCAACGATGTCATCCGCTATCCAGGCGACACGGCCGGTCCGACCGCGCCGGTCATCTCCATGCTGCCGGACGGCGCGGTGAAGCTTAGCGTCTATGTGCCGGAAAGCGCGTTCTCGTCGGTCGAGGTCGGCACGCTACTCAACGTCCATTGCGACGGTTGCGGATCGGGCGTGAAGGCTCGCGTCAGCTATGTGTCGCCGGATCCGGAATTCACGCCGCCGGTGATCTACTCGCTCGAGACCCGGCAAAAGCTGGTCTATCTGGTCGAAGCGCGGCCGGAGGGCGACGCCAGCGCATTGCAGCCCGGGCAGATCGTCGACGTCGATCTGGCGGACATCGGAAAATGAACGTCATCGACGTGCACGGCCTGGTCAAACGCTTCGGCGACAAGACCGTTGTCGACCATGTGACGATGACGGTGGCCGAGGGCGAGATCGTCGGCTTCCTCGGGCCGAACGGCTCAGGCAAGACGACGACCATCCGCATCATGTGCGGCTTGCTGACGCCGGATGAGGGTGAAGGCACGGTCCTGGGCTTCGACATCCGCACCGACAGCCTGCGGATCAAGCGCGAAGTCGGCTACATGACGCAGAGATTCTCGTTCTACGAAGACCTGACGATCGGCGAGAATCTCGAATTCGTGGCGCGGCTCTACCGGCTGAAGCCGCTCGACGAGCATGTGGCTAAGACGCTTGAGGAGCTCGGCCTGACATCGCGCAGGAACCAGCTGGCCGGCACCTTGTCCGGCGGCTGGAAGCAGCGGCTGGCGCTGGCCGCCTGCATCATGCACAAGCCGAAACTGCTGCTGCTCGACGAACCGACGGCTGGCGTCGATCCGAAGGCCAGGCGCGAATTCTGGGACGAGATCCACCGGCTGGCGAGCGGCGGGCTGACCGTGCTGGTCTCCACCCATTACATGGACGAGGCCGAGCGCTGCCATCGCATCAGCTACATCTCCTATGGCAAGATGCTGGCTACCGGCACGGTCGAGGACGTGGTGAGGAACGCTGGCCTGACCACCTTCGTCCTGCAAGGGCCGCGCCTCGACCAGGTCGCGACCGCACTCAGTGGCCGCCCCGGCGTCGATCAAGTGGCGCCGTTCGGCGCGACGCTGCATGTCGTCGGCTCCGACAGGAAGGCGCTTCAGGCAGCGCTCGCCGATGTCGAGAAAGAGCACAAGGGCGTCACGGTATCGCCTGGCGAGACCAGCCTGGAGGATGTGTTCATCCAGTTCATGTCCGGTTCGAAGGACAACATGGGATGAAAAATGGGATAAACAGCGTCTTTTCCTTTGCCAGGCTCGGCGCGCTGCTGATCAAGGAGTTCATCCAGATGCGGCGCGACCGCATCACCTTCGCCATGATGCTGGGGGTGCCGCTGATGCAGCTGGTGCTGTTCGGCTATGCCATCAACAACGACCCGAAGAGCCTGCCGGCAGCGCTGGTGGTGATGAGCAGCGATCCTTACACGCGGGCCATGGTTTCGGCGCTGCAGACCACCGGCTATTACCGCTTCGACCATGTCGCGCAAAGTGCCGCCGAAGCCGAATTCCTGATGGCGCGCGGCGACGTCGCCTTCGTCGTCACCATTCCCGCCGATTTTGCCCGACGGGTCGAGCGCGGCGATAGTCCGCAGATCCTGATCGAGGCGGATGCGACCGACCCGGCCGTCGCCAGCGGCGCCATCTCGACGCTCGGCACAGTTGCCAACCAGGCGCTGCTCAGGGCACGCGGCATGCAGGAGACGGCGGCCGAAGCTGCCCGGGGCCAGCTCCAGGTGGTGGTGCACCGGCGCTATAATCCGGAAGCCGTCTCGCAATACAACATCGTGCCCGGCCTGCTGGGCGTCATCCTGCAAATGACGATGGTGATGATGACCTCGATCGCGCTGACGCGCGAGACCGAGCGCGGCACAATGGAGAACCTTCTGGCGATGCCGTCCAGCCCGCTCGAGATCATGCTGGGCAAGGTGCTGCCCTATCTGGCGGTCGGCGCCGTGCAGGTGCTGGTGGTGCTGGCGGCCTCGAAGCTTCTGTTTGCCATCCCCTTCACCGGGTCGATGTCGCTGCTATTGACGGCGGTCCTGATCTTCGTCTTGGCGCTGGTGCTGCTCGGCTACACGATCTCGACGATCGCCCGCACGCAAATGCAGGCCCTGCAGCTCACCTTCTTCTTCTTCCTGCCGTCGATCATGCTGTCCGGCTTCATGTTCCCCTATCGCGGCATGCCGGACTGGGCGCAGGTCTTCGGCGAGGTGCTGCCGCTGACGCATTTCCTGCGCATCATCCGCGCAGTGATGCTGAAGGGCGCCGAGCTGCCGGCGGTGGCAACGGAAATCGGCTGGCTGGTGGTGTTCGTGGCGCTGTTCGCCAGCATTGCGCTGGTGCGATTCCGCCGGACGCTGGATTAGGGTCAAATGATCGAGATTCACACGGCCTTGGCCTAGCCCGGGACCGGTGTCAATTCAGGTGCATTGAGCCCTTCGAATGGATCGCGCCAGGCGTCGATTTCTTCAAGCTGCCGATACCAGCGGCCGACAGAAGGATAATCATCGAGAGGCAATCGGGCGACGTCGTTGAAGGGCAGAAACGTCGCCATTCGAAAGTCGGCGTAGGAGACCGAATTTCCGACCAGCCATTCTCGCTGGGAAAGCTCGGCATCAAGTATTACAGCGGCGGTACTGAAGTCCCTCAGGCCCTCCTCAACCCGCGCCTGATCGATCGGGCCGAGCCCATAGCGCTGTTTGGTCCCGCGCTCGAAATGCACGACATCGCAGGCTCTTGCGAAGTTCTCTTTCCCCCAACTCAGCCATCTAATCATCTCGGGCTCGTCGTCGCCGGTGCGCCAGAAATGCGAATGCGTGTCGCGTGAAAGCCGGCAGGCTATGGCGTCGGCCTCCCAGAGGCTTTTTCCCAGGCCTACAAGGATGGGCAATGAAAGATTTGGATTGAGCGGCCGAAAGCGCTTGGCCTGCCCCGGAGCGAAGGGAGAGGCGAATTCGAACTCTACCTTGGCTTTGAGATACCGTGCCACCGCGACCGCGAGGCGAGGATTGGGATTGCGGCTGAAGAACAGTTTCATCGATCTCAGTCTTTGGAGGGTACCGGTTCGACCGGGCGCAACGGACGCTCAAGCACCTCGAACCGGCACATGACCTGGAACTGGTCGCTATCTTAGCCGGCAGCAATGATCTCGGCATAGGTGCTGAGATCGACATTGCCGCCGGAGAGCACCACGGCAATGGATTTCCCGGCAAGGTCGATCTCGGCTGACGACAGCGCGGCCAAGCCGACGCAACCGCCAGGTTCGACCACCAGCTTCAGGCAAGCCATCGCATCGCGCATCGCCTGTGCCACCGCCTTGTCGGAAACGGCGATGGCGCCGGCAAGATTCTTGCGGTTAATCTCGAAAGTGATCGCGCCCGGCTCGGCGACGAGAAGGGCATCGCAGATCGAGGTGTGGCCGGGCGCGTTCGACACCCTGGCGCCTTTGATCAGCGAGCGGCGTGTGTCGTCGAAATGCTCGGGTTCCACCGCCCAGACGGCGGTGCCCGGCGAGGCGTCCTTGACCGCGATCGAAATGCCGCTGCTCAAGCCGCCACCGCCACAGGGAACCACCACCGCATCGAGGCTGACGCCAAGCGCTTTTGCTTGGCGTATCAATTCGAGGCCGATCGTGCCCTGGCCGGCGATGATGGCTGGATCGTCGTAGGGCGGCACCAGGACCATGCCCTTTTCCACGTAAGAACGGACGACGGCAGTGCGATCGTCGCGGACCCGGTCGAAGGTGATCACTTCCGCGCCCATCTTCCTGACATTGCCGACTTTCATCGCCGGCGCATCGGTGGGCATGGCGATGACGGCCTTGACGCCGAACATCGCCGCTGCGGCGGCAACGCCTTGCGCGTGATTACCCGAGGAGAAGGCGACGACGCCGCGGGCGCGTTCTTCCGCCGAGAGCGAGGAGAGCTTGTTGTATGCACCGCGGAACTTGAACGAGCCGGTGCGCTGCAACGTCTCCGGCTTGAACAGGATCCTGGCGCCGAAGCGCTTGTTTAACTCCGGCGATTCGATCAGCGGCGTTTCGACGATCAGTCCGGACAATCGCACTGCTGCGCTGTGAA
The DNA here is from genome assembly GCF_040317925.1 of Mesorhizobium sp. M1348. Taxonomy (NCBI): domain Bacteria; kingdom Pseudomonadati; phylum Pseudomonadota; class Alphaproteobacteria; order Hyphomicrobiales; family Phyllobacteriaceae; genus Mesorhizobium; species Mesorhizobium sp. M1348. The sequence goes on from NZ_JAMYLH010000003.1 coordinate 350,987, forward strand.
TATCGGCGATGCCGGGAGGGGTGGTCATGGCTAGGTCCTGCAAGAGATGAGACCGCCTATGGTGCACGGAAAGGGAGGCCGCGCACCAATGAAAAAATGTGACGGTTACAATTCGTCCTGGAGGCAGGAGTAGGGCGTGACTGTCACCGACCGCCTCCTCGGCCCTCCGCCATGCATTCGTCGCTTCAATCGACAAATCGTTGCCGATTGACCGGCCTGGCCGGCCGCTCCTCACCCCAACAGCGTCTTTTGCCGTTTGGAGCCGCCCATCTTGCGCCAGGTGTTGAAGCGGTGGGTGGCGGCGGCGAAGGAGATCTTCATCTGTTGGGCGACCGAATAGCGCGACTTGCCCTCGTCGAACAGCCGGTAGCAGCACTCGACGCCCTCCTCGGTCAACTTGCCGTCGGGAGCCTTGTTGTGCGGATTGGCGGGATCGAATTTTTCGACCTGCTGCTCGACCAGACCTTTCAGGCGCTGCAGATCCGCCTCAATATTAGCGATCAGGTCGAGAACCGGTTTGGGATCAAACGGCTGCTGTTTTTCCGGCATCTGCGGGTTCCTCTCTCTTGGTTGAGATTCGGTTATATAAGTGAACGTTTGCCGATAGCAAACGGCAACCTGTTCGGGATTTTGAAGCCTGTACCTTTTGAGCATGAGTGGAGCGCACACGATTGACCGGCGACGTGCAAGATCATAGTTTAGAACTATTCTAAACTAGGGTGAATTTCTCATGCTTTCCCGCGTTTTCGGCTTCGGCCGCCGTCCCTTTGAATCGCTCTCGGAACAGGAGATCCTGGCGCTCGCCATCTCCTCCGAGGAGGATGACGGGCGCATCTATCGCGCCTATGCCGACGGGCTGGCGGAGAGCTTTCCGCAATCGGCCAAGGTGTTCGAGGAGATGGCGGAGGAGGAGGACGGCCATCGCGATTCACTGATCGAGCTTTACCGCAAGCGTTTCGGCGAGCGCATACCGCTGATCCGGCGCGAACATGTGAAGGGCTATTACGAGCGCAAGCCGGACTGGCTGGTGAGGCCGCTCGGCATCGATCATGTGCGCAGCCAAGCCGAGGCCATGGAGCGGCAGGCCTACCTGTTCTATATCGAGGCGGCCAAACGCACAGGCGATGCGTCGACGCGAAAGCTGCTCGACGACCTGGCAATCGCAGAACAGGGCCACGAGACACTGGCGCAGCGGCTGGAGCAAAAGCATGTGCCTGGCGCGGTCAAGGACGAAGAGGCGGCAGCCGAGCAGCGCCAGTTCATCCTGACCTACGTGCAACCGGGGCTGGCCGGGCTGATGGATGGGTCGGTGTCGACGCTGGCGCCGATCTTTGCCGCCGCCTTTGCCACGCATGATACGTTCCAGACCTTTCTGGTCGGGCTTGCCGCTTCGATCGGCGCTGGCATCTCGATGGGTTTCACCGAGGTGGCTTCCGACGACGGCAAATTATCGGGCCGCGGCTCGCCGGCAAAACGCGGGCTGACCGTCGGCGTCATGACGACGCTGGGCGGGCTCGGCCATGCGCTGCCCTATCTCATCCCGCTTTTCTGGACGGCGACCATTGTCGCCGCCGTGGTGGTTTTCTTCGAGCTGTGGGCGATCGCCTTCGTGCAGAACCGCTATATGCAGACGCCGTTCTGGCGCGCCGCCTTCCAGGTGGTGCTGGGTGGCGCACTGGTGTTTGCGGCAGGGGTGCTGATCGGGAATGCATAGCAGTCCCTATCCGATCACTACCCGGCTATCTGCTGGCGCCTCGGCGCGTTCGGTCAGGCCGTAATCGCGCACGACATGGGCGATGCGCAAACGATAGTCCGCAAAGATACCGCCGCGCCCGGCCTTCTGCGCCTGCCGATGTTCCTGCGTGTTGCGCCAGGCCTTCACCGCGTCCTCGTCGCGCCAGAAGGACAGCGACAGGATGCGGTTCGGATCGGCAAGGCTCTGGAAGCGCTCGATCGACAGGAAACCGTCGATGCCGTCGAGCAGCGGCCGCAGGTCGGCGGCGATGCTGAGATAGGCATCGCGCATGCCCGCCGCCGGCTCAACCTCGAAGATGACGGCGATCATGGCTTCACCAAAGGAGCATGCGGCCCAGAGGCTAGCTTGAGGAAGATGCGGTCCTCCTTCAGGATGAATTTTTCCCGCCGGGCGAACTCGTAATTCGCCTTGCCGGCGGGATCGGCGGCGAGCCGGGCGCGGTAGGCTTCGTAGGCCGCAAGACTGTCGATGTTGTAGGCGGCATAAGCTGTGGTGGCCGAGCCTTCGTGCGGCGCGAAATAGCCGATCAGATCGGCGCCGCAGCGCGGGATCGCCTGCCCCCAATTGCGGGCATATTCCTCGAACGCAGCCTTGCCGAACGGATCGATCTCGTAGCGGATGAAGCAGGTGATGGTCATTTTTCGCCTCCTTGGCGGTAGATGTTTTCTTGCGGTCACAGTTCGAGCCAGGTCGAAACGTTCCGAAGATCGATATGCTAGGCAAATTCGCTGGCCGGTCAGGTTTGCCAGAAGGATTTCGCGCATTCGCGGCGGACGTCTTCGGGTGTCAGGCCAAGGTCATCCAGCAGATGATCGTCGATCTCGGCGAGGTCGAGACGCTGCAAATGGCGGTCGTACCACCGCGCCAGGAGCCGCAGCCGCAAGCGGCGCAAGACAATGAACGGGAACGGCCGGCGAGCAGGCGCGGCGCTGAGAATGGTCCTTGCAGGCATCGTTGTCTCCTTGATTTGCATCGAGATTAATGCTTATCTGACGAGGATGCTTCGATGAGGAACGAACTATGCGCGAAGGCCCCGACATAGCCCGCATTGCCAGCCTGGTGGGCGATCCGGCGCGGGCAAACATGCTGTCCGCACTGATGGGCGGCACGGCACTGACGGCGAGCGAACTGGCACTGGAAGCCGGCGTGTCGCTTCCAACAGCGAGCTCCCATCTGTCGAAGCTGATGGAAGGCGGGCTGCTGACGCTGGCGAGCCAGGGGCGGCACCGCTATTACGGCCTCGCCGGCCCGCAGGTGGCTGGAATGATCGAGGCGATCACCGGCGTCGCTGCTGCTGTCGGGCCGCAGCGGGTGCGACCCGGCCCTCGCGACGCGGCCATGCGCGTGGCGCGGGTCTGCTACGACCACCTCGCCGGCGAGCAGGCGGTGGCGATGCTGGACCGTCTTGTCGCTCGACAAGTGCTCCTGCGTGACGACAAGGAGATCCAGCTTGGGCTGTCGGCCGCCTCGCATTTCGCCGCGATCGGCATCGACATCCATACCAAAGCGCGGCGGCCGGTGTGCCGTGCCTGCCTCGACTGGAGCGTGCGGCGTTCGCACCTCGCCGGCACGCTGGGCGCCGCCATTCTCGACAAGATCCTCGCCGAGAAATGGGCACGGCGCGAGAAGGACAGCCGTGCCGTGATCTTTTCACCGATAGGCAAGCAGGCCTTCGAGAAGACGTTTCTCGCCTGACGGCGCGCTTCGATGCGCTGGAAGGGTCAGCGTTTCACGGAAACGCCGAACCACTCTATCTTTTTGTTTTGACGCAATTCCGGACGGAAAACCGTTTCACACTTTTCCTGGAATTGCTCTAAAGCGCGTCGCGTTCGACCGGCCTCATGCGACGCGCTTTAGGTTCTTGTTTTGATGCATGTCGTCATCGCAAAACCGCTGCACACTTTTGCGCGACATGCATTAGCCGCGCTTGAGCGGCTTGGCCTGCTTGAAAAAATCCGCCCAGGGATCGGCTTGCCCGAGCCGCTTCAGCGTCGTCTTGTCGCCGATCGGAAAGGCGTTCGGCGGCAATCCGGCCTCGATTTCCGCCCAGGTCACCGGCATCGAAACTGTGGCGCCTTTCTTGGCGCGCGACGAATAAGGTGCAACCGTGGTGGCGCCGCGGCCATTGCGCAGATAATCGACGAAAATCTTGCCCGTGCGCGCCTTCTTCGACAGCGTCGCCGTGTATCGGTCGGGTGCCGCCTGTTCGAGCGCTCGGGCGAACTCATGGGCGAAGCCTTTGACTTCGTCCCAGTCCGCCGACGGCTTCAGCGGCACGAGGACATGATAGCCCTTGCCGCCCGAGGTCTTGACGAAATTCGGCAGGGACAGTTCGTCGAGCCGGCTGCGGATATCGAGCGCCGCGGCACGCACCGCCTTCACGTCGACACCCTCGTCGGGATCGAGATCGAAGATGATCTGGTCGGGTTTTTCCAGCTCGTCCGTGGTCGAGCCCCAGATGTGGATCTCGACGACGCCGAGCTGCACCAGGGCCACGACACCGTCGAAATCGCGGATGAACAATATCTCCTCGCCGTCGGTGGGATCCTTCATCACGGCGATCTTGTCGTGCATGCCGGCCGAGGCATGTTTTTGGAAGAACCGTTGGCCGCCGACCCCGTCCGGCGCCCGCACGAGGCTGAGCGGCCGGTTTATGACGAATTGCTTCATGCGCGGCCAGACCAGCGCGTAGTGATCGACCAGATGCTGCTTCGAGACGTTCTCCTCGGGCCACAGAAGCTTGTCCGGGCGGGACAGTGTAACCGCGCTTTTCGCCGCGCCTGCGGGTTTGGCGGGCTTTGGCTTCGGCTCTGCCGCGGCTGAGCGTGCTTTCGGTTTCTCCTGCACGACTTCCTCCGCCGGCTTGTCCTCGCGCAATCCCTGGAACGAGGCGTGGCGTATTATACGGTCCGACGTCCAACTGCGAAACTCCACTTCGCCGACAAGTTCGGGCTTGACCCAGACCAGCCCCTTGCCCCTTGGCACCGCCCTGTCGAAGGGCGAGGTTGTCGTCTTCAGCGCATCAAGCCTCTTCTTCAGTTCGTTGGTGCTTTTGGCCGTGAAGCCGGTGCCGACGCGGCCGGCATAGCGCAGCTTGCCGCCCTCGTGATAGCCGACCAGCAGCGAGCGCAGGCCGCGCCCGGTCTTGTCCGACGGCATGTAGCCGCCGATGACGAATTCCTGGCGTGCCGTGCATTTCGACTTCACCCACGAGGGAACACGGCCGCTGCGGTAGGGCGCATCGGCGCGCTTGGAGACGACGCCTTCGAGGCCCAGGCGGCAAGCGTGCTCCAGCATGATCTTGCCGGGCTCGGCAAAGTGGTCGCTGAAGCGCACGGCCTGATCCTCGGCCTGTCCGGCGAGCAAGGTGCGCAGCCTTTCCTTGCGCTCGACCAGCGGCTCGGAACGGATATCCTCACCGTTGAGACGCAACAGGTCGAAGACATAGTAGATGAAACGGTCCGTACGGCCCGCCGACAGATCTTGCTGCAGCAGCGAGAATGACGAGACACCGTTATCCGCCAGCACGACGATTTCGCCGTCGATGATCGCATCGGTGCATTTCAGGCCGCCAAGTGCCGCGACAATTGCGCCACCGAATTTGTCGGTCCAGTCGAGGCCGGTGCGTGTCAAAAGCCGCACCTCGGTGCCGGCAAGCTGCGCCTGCATGCGATAGCCGTCGAACTTCACCTCATGCAGCCAGTCCTTGCCGGGCGGAGCGTCCCGCTCCAGCGTTGCGAGCGCCGGTTCGATGAATTCGAGCCGCCTTGCCGCGACTGCCTTCTTGCCGGTAGCCGGCCTGTCGGACTGCCAGACCCTTGGCTTCTTGCCGTCGGCGGTCTTGCCTTCGCCGACCTCCTCGATGGTCAGGCCGGATTTCACCGATTGCGGCGCCTCCTGCAAAATGTCCTCGCCCGGACGCGCGGCGGCATCGTCGGATTTGATCAGCAACCAGTTGTCACGCTTTTCGCCCGGACGCGGCTTCAGCCGCACCAGATGCCAGGCGCCATGCAATTTGTGGCCGTGCAATTCGAAGTTGATGTGGCCTTTCTTCATTGCCTTTGCCGGGTCGCCATCGGGGACCCAAGTTCCCTCGTCCCAGACGATGACCGAGCCGCCGCCATATTGGCCCTTGGGGATAGTGCCTTCAAACGGCGCATAGTCGATCGGGTGGTCCTCGACGTGGACGGCGAGCCGCTTTTCGTGCGGGTCGAGGCTCGGGCCTCGCGTCACCGCCCAGCTCCACAGCACACCGCCATGCTCAAGGCGCAGGTCGTAGTGGAGCCGGGTGGCGGCATGCTTGTGGATGACGAAAATGCCACCCGGCTCGGCTTTCTTGCCGCGCGAGAGCTTGCCGGCCGGTTCGGCGGTCTTCTTGAAATTGCGCTTGGCGTGATACTGCTCGAGGCTGGCCATGGTCTGATCCTAAGCAGATTTGCGCCGAGCGGCTTTGGGCTTGGCGCCTTTTGCCGGGCGTCCGGTCTTTGTCGGCGCACCGGCTTCCGACGAAAGGCTCTTCTTCAGTGCATCGAAGAGATTGACGACGTTGGAGGGCCGTGGTTCTGCCTTTGTCTTCGGTGCCTTCTTGCCGGCCTTCTTGGCGCGGACCAGCTCGATCAGCGCGTTTTCGTATTTGTCCTCGAATTCGGAAGGATCGAACTTCGCCTGTTTCTCATTGACGATGTGTTCGGCCAGCCTGATCATCTCGGCGTCGGTCTTCACCGGCTTGATGTCGCCGAACACCATCTCGGGCCTGCGAACCGTATCGCCATAGCGTAGGGTCGTCAGCAGCAGACCCTTGCCCAACGGCTCGATGACCACCGGACGTTCGCGGCGATAGAGCACGATGCGGGCTAGCCCCGCCGTCTTCTTGGCGGCCATGGCCTCGCGGATGACTGCGAAGGCCTCTTCCGAGACCTCGTCCGCAGGCGTCAAATAATAGGGGGTATCGAGATAGATCTGCTGAATCGAGGATTTTTCGATGAAACCATCGAGGCTCATCGTATGCGAGGATTCGATCTGCACGGCTTCGATCTCCTCCTCCTCGATTTGGACGAAGTCGCCGTCGCCGATCTCGTAGCCTTTGATCTCGTCGCCTTCATCGAGCGGCTTGCCGCTTGCCGAATCGACATAGACGCGCTTGACGGTATTGCCGGTCTTGCGGTTGAGCACGCGGAACGAGACTTTCTCGGCCTGGGTGACGACATTGGTCAGTTCGACGGCGCAAGTGACCAGCGAAAGCTTGAGATACCCTCTCCAGGCGGGGCGCGGCGCCATGACAAACTCCCTGCGCGACAATGTTCAACCGAGAACGGGCAAAGCCCGTTCCGGTTCCGGCGGCGCAAAAGGCAAGTCCGGGGTTTCGGCCCAGCCTTGCCTTGAACTCAATTCTCTATCGCTGCCCTACTCGGCGGCTTGCAGGTTGATCTTGCTTTCCGCCATCTCGGTAAGCTTGCGGTCGGTTGCCTGCTCCTCCTTGAGATTGTTGGCCAACACATTGGCGCAGTCACTGCGGCCCAGTTGCTTGGCCCAGGCAATCAAGGTGCCGTAACGGGTCATCTCATAATGCTCGACCGCCTGGGCGGACGCGATCAGCGCAGCGTCGAGGACCTCCTTGTCGGCGATGTCGCCGCTGACGTCGTCGGCCTCTTCGAGAATGCCGTCGATGGCCGGGCAGTCGACCTGCTTGGCCTTCACGCCGTGCAGTTCGAACACCTGCTCGACACGCTGGATATGACCCTTGGTCTGGGCGAGATGTTTCTCAAAGCCGGCTTTCAGCTGCGGATCACTCGCCTTGTCGATCATCTTCGGCAGCGATTTCTCGATCTGTTTTTCCGCGTAGTAAATGTCGCGCAGCGTGTGCACGAAGAGGTCGTCGAGTGTTTTGATCTCCTTCGAAAAGAAGCCCATGGCCTTTGCCTTTCCATTGCTCTTGCGGTTTTCAGATTTTTGGCTGCGGCTCAACCGAGCACCACAGCTTGCGGAACCGGTTCGTCCCGGCACTGGGAAATCAACGTGCGGCTGACGGGCCGGTTCCTGGTTTTTCGACCACGTGCACGGAAATTTCGCGGTCCAGCAAGAACCTGAAACAAAACCGCGCTTCTGCGACATTCAGGCGAAACATATGTGATGCAAAAGTCACACTGGACGAAATGCCGACGGACTGCATGGAAACACCGCGAATCAGCCGCATTCCAGCCATGAACAAAGGCATTTTCGACCAGAGATTAACATCGCGTTCACCGACTATTCACGCCTGGACGCTATGATCCCCGCAATTCGGAAGGGACATCCGAAACGGGACAGGGACCGAGTAAAATGAGCTTCTGGAATCAAATCGCCGGCTATGCCGCCGCCATCCGCGAATTCGTCGCGCCGACCTATCGACCCGAGCGCTATTACATGCGCGGCCCAGGCCCCGCCTGCGCGCGCCGTGGCAACACGCTTGGGATCAGCGTGCACTGATGATGAGCATGGAGAGCCGTCACGACAGCCGTATCTGCCGGCCCGACGCCGACAATCGGTCAACGACCTATCGCGCCGAGCGCCCTGCGCTGACCGACAGACGGCGTGCGACACCGCCAAGCTTCTAACATTCCGGGCTTTGATCCAGCCGCCGGCAGGCTTAGTGTCGCCTGACACCAGCTGCCGGGCGCCACGTGATCGTCAAGCCGAACCATTCTCCTGAGCCGCCAGAATTCGAATCGAGTCGCCCGTTGATCGTGTTCGACGGTATTTGCGTATTGTGCTCGGGCTTTGTGCGCATGGTGGTGAAGCTCGACCGCAAGGGCCGCTTCCATTTCGTAACGGCGCAGTCGCCCTTCGGCGAGATGCTGTTCAAGAAATACGGGCTGCGGACGGATCGCTACGAGACCAATCTCGTCATCGTCGATGGCGCCGCTTTCACCCGCCTGGACAGTTTCGTTGCCGTCATGGCCGAACTCGGCTGGCCGTGGCGGGCGGCGCAGATCCTGCTGCTGTTGCCGCGCCCGCTTCGCGACTGGCTCTACGACCGCATCGCAAAGAACCGCTACGCCCTGTTCGGCAAGAAGGACAATTGTGAAATCCCTTCCGCCGAGGTGAGGACAAGATTGATCGGCTAGGCTAATTGCCGTGGCCGGAGCGGCGCTGGGCATTTTGGGGGAACTGCGGATGAAGGTTCTTGTCGTCGGCGGCTATGGCACCTTTGGCGGTCGCACCGTCGAGCTTTTGGAGGGCGAGCCGCGTCTGATCCTGTTCGTCGCCGGGCGCTCGCTCGCCAAGGCTGACGCGTATTGCAAGAGGCGCGCCCCGACAGCAGCCCGGCTGGTGCCGGCACTGTTCGACCGTGACGGCGATCTCGCCGCGCAACTCGCTGCATTTGAGCCTGATATTGTGGTCGACGCGAGCGGTCCGTTCCAGGCCTATGGCGAGGGACGCTATCGCCTGATCGAGGCATGCATCGCCCGGCGCGTCAACTATCTCGATCTTGCCGACGGCTCGGATTTCGTCGCCGGTGTCTCTGCGTTCGACGAGGCGGCGCGAAACGCCGGCGTCTTCGTGCTGTCCGGCGTCTCGAGCTTTCCGGTGCTGACGGCGGCGGTGGTGCGTCGCCTGTCTTCGGACCTGACGCGGGTTGACGGCATTCGCGACGGCATCGCGCCGTCGCCCTTCGCCGGTGTCGGCGGAAACGTCATTCGCGCCATCGCCGGTTACGCCGGTCAGCCGGTGCGCCTTGTTCGTAATGGCCGTCCCGAACAAGGCCGTCTGTTTATCGAGCAGCTGCGCTACACGATCGCGCCGCCGGGCCGGCTGCCGCTTCGAAACACGCTGTTTTCGCTGGTCGACGTTCCAGACCTGCGCGCCTTGGCCGCGCTTTGGCCGGAGGCGAGGACCATCTGGATGGGAGCCGGGCCGGTACCCGAGGTGCTGCACCGCGCCCTGATCTGCCTCGCCTGGCTGGTGCGCGCCGGATTGATCAGTTCGCTTTCGCCACTGGCGCCGCTGATGCATCAGGCAACGAACCGGCTGCGCTGGGGCGAGCATCGCGGCGGCATGTTCGTCGAGGTGGAGGGATCGGACCGCACGGGCGCCATCGTCAAGCGCTCGTGGCATCTCTTGGCCGAGGGCAATGATGGGCCGCTGATCCCGTCTATGGCGGTCGAAGCGCTGGTCCGCAAAGTGCTGGCCGGACATCAGCCGGCGCCGGGCGCACGGGCGGCGGTGCGCGATTTGGAGCTCCGGGATTATGAGGCCCTGTTCGCCGGGCGGACGATCTACACCGGCTTCGGGAACGGGGCCGCGGACGAGGACAAGCCGCTTTGTGCCGAGCTGCTCGGTGCCGCCTGGCAAGGCCTTCCCGAGGCAATTCGGTCAATGCATGACCGTACGATCACCGCCGCAGGCCGCGCGCGCGTCGAACGCGGGCGCAATGTTCTTGGCCGGCTAATGGCCTGGATGGTCGGCTTCCCCGGGGCAAGCGAGGACATCCCGGTTCATGTCCGCTTCGACACCGACAAGGACGGCGAGACCTGGACGCGGACATTCGGCAAGCACAGTTTTTCGAGCCTACAGTTCGCAGGCCGGGGTCGATCGCAACGCCTGCTGTGCGAACGCTTCGGCCCGCTGACCTTCGCGATGGCACTGGTTGCCGAGGACGGCCGGCTGGCACTGGTCTTGCGCCGCTGGAGCTTTTTTGGCCTGCCGCTGCCGATGTGGCTCGGTCCACGCTCGACTTCCCACGAAACGGTGGAGGATGGCCGCTTCCGCTTCCATGTCGATATCTCGCATCCGCTTGCCGGCATGATCGCTCGCTACCGCGGTTGGCTGGAGCCCTCCGGTGCGCACGGCTCCAGCGAGATCGTGTCGCCTGCCACCTTGGCCAATTCGCGGCAGTCCTGCGCCGTGCACAGTGTCCAGCCCTGACCCGTAGCGCCCGAGGCGGCGAGCACGAGGCGCCGCTTTGGCCCGACCTTGGGCGCATAGACCCACCAGCCGTCGCGCAGCGCCGAGCCCTGCGGCGGCTCCATCCCGGCGCCCGATCCCTTGATGCGGGCCTCGACCAGCTCCAGGCCGAACGGCAGCACCTTCCAGTCTTCCTGCCACTGGGTCTTCTCCACCGAATGCACCCAGGAGAGCGTGAAGGCAGCGACCGCGAGCGTCACCGTCTTGCCGGCCGCGACGATGCAGAGGCTCATGCTGAATTGGCCAGCGAAGCCTGCCGCGCGCGCCAGCAGTGCCAGCCGATCCAGGCAACGGACAGCGCCCAGCCCGCCTCGTCGGTGAGCGGCAGCGCCGCAACCAGCAGCACGCCGGCGGCGAACGCGACGAGGCGTTCCCACCAGGCCATGCGCCGGGCGAGAAATCCGACGGCCGCGGCGCCCCACAGGACGATACCCATGCAGGCTTTGATGACGATATAAGCGACCTCGACGGGATAGCCGAACTGGGCGGCGATCGGGCCGGGATCCTGCAGCATCAGCGCCGGGGTATAGACCGCCATGAACGGCACCACGAAGCCGGCAATGGCAAGCTTGGTTGCCTGGATGCCGATCTTGAGGCCGCTTTCCTTGGCCATGGGTGCGGCGGCGAAGGCGGCCAGCGCCACAGGCGGGGTGAGATCGGCCATGATGCCGAAATAGAAGACGAACATATGGCTGACCACCAACGGCACGCCGAGCGACAGCAGCGCTGGCCCGGCCAGCGACGAAGTGATGATGTAGTTGGGAATGGTCGGTATGCCCATGCCGAGCACCAGGCAGGTGAGCATGGTCAAAAGCAGCGACAGGAACAGATTGTTCTCGCCGATCGAGATGATCCAGCCGATGAAGGTCGAGGCGATGCCGGTAAGCGTCAACGTGCCAATGACGATGCCGACGATGGCGCAGGCAATGCCGACCGGCAGCGCGTTCTTTGCTCCCTCGGCAAGGGAATCCACGCATATGCGCAGCGTCTCGCGCCCGCCCTTGAAGGTGAGGCAGGCGACGACCAGCACGGCGATGACCACGCTGAGGATGTTGACGCCGAATTTCATGAAGGAAGCCGCGGGAAGCCCGAGCGCCAGCCAGAAGACGACGCGGAAGGCGAGCGGCCCGATCGATGCTGCCAGCGGCGTGCCGAGGATGAGCACAATGGTCAACGCCAGGCCCATGGTGCCGGCGAAGACCGGTGTGTAGCCGGCAAACAGCAGGTAGATCAGTGCGGCGAGAGGCAGTACCAGCGGCCAATGTTGTCTCACTGCATCCCACGGATTCGGCAGGTCGGCCTTGGCCATGCCGTGCAGCCCGGCCTTGCCGGCTTCCAGGTGCACCTGCCAGAAACACGCGCCGAAATAGAGCAGCGCCGGAATGATCGCCGCCTTGACCACCGCGGCATAGGGGATGTTCAGGGTCTCGGCCATGATGAAGGCAACCGCTCCCATCACCGGCGGCATGATCTGGCCGCCCATCGACGAGGTCGCCTCGACAGCTCCGGCGAAGGCCGAGCGGAAGCCGAAGCGCTTCATCAGCGGGATGGTGAACTGGCCGCTGGCCACCACATTGGCGACGCCGGAACCCGAAATGGTGCCCATCAGCGCCGAGGACAGCACGCAGACCTGCGCCGGGCCGCCGCGCCATGAGCCGACCAGGCCAAGCGCAAAATCGTTGAACAGCGCGATCATGCCGGCGCGCTCAAGAAAGGCGGCGAAGACGACGAAGATGAAGATGTAGGCGGCCGAGACATAGATCGGCGTGCCGTAGATGCCTTCGGTGCCATAGGCGAAGGTGTCGACGAGCTGGGCGAAATCATAGCCGCGATGGATGAAAGGCGGCGGCAGATGATTGCCGGCAAATGCGTAGGCGAGAAAGATGAAGGCAATGACGGCGAGCGGCAGCCCCATCAATCGCCGCGCCGCCTCGAAGACCAGCACGACCAGCACCGCGCCGACGATCAGGTCAGGCGTGGTGAGAAAGCCGGAGCGGCGGATGAGGTCGGCATAGAACACCCAATTGTACAGACCGGTGGCGAAGCCAAGCAGGCCGAGCGTCCAGAACACTGCTTTCGCCGGGACGCCTTTGGCGCGCAGATTGGCGATTAGGGCAAAGCCGAGCAGCAGCAGGAAGCCGACATGCATGGCGCGTACGACCTGGCTCGGCAGGCTGCCATAGGCGGCGATGTAGATCTGGAAGATAGAGAACGCGATGGCGATAAAAAACGCCGCCTTGCCGGCGATGCCTTCGCCGAAGCCAGGCGGCAATCCTTCGACAGGGATTTCGGCGGTGGGGGAAAGAATCGTCGGGGTTTCGGTCATTAGCGGGGTTCCTGGCGGGGCGCTCCCCTCCCCCTTGGGGGGAGGGTGGACAGCCGCCGAAGGCGGATGGACGTGTGGGATAACCTCAACTGCCTCGACCTTTGCCTGAACGAGGGAGCGCGTCGCCGAGGACCCCTCCCGGCCCTGCGGGCCACCCTCCCCTCAAGGGGGAGGGGACGCTTTACTTGATGAGCCCCTTTTCCTTGTAATACCTCTCGGCGCCTGGATGCAGCGGCACCGGCATGCCGTCGAGCGCCTTGGCCGGGTCGATCGCCTTGGCGGCGGCGTGGGCAGCGGTGAGCTGGTCGAGATGCTCGAACAGCAGTTTGGTCATCTGGTAGGCGGTCTCGTCGGAGACATCGGCGCTGGTGATCAGGAAATTGCCGACGGCGGCGGTCGCGACATCCTCGGTCTGGCCCTCATAGGTGCCCTTGGGGATGACCACGGAAAGATAGGGCGAGCCGATCTTGGCGACGTCCTCCGCCGGCACGGCAACGATGTTTACCGGCACTGAGGTGGCGAGGTCACGGATCGACGCGACCCCAAGGCCAGCCGATTGCAGCGTGGCGTCGAGCTGGCGGTTCTTGATCAGTTCCACCGATTCGGCGAAGGGCAGATATTCGATCCGCCCGAGGTCTTCGTATTTCAGCCCGGCAGCGGCAAATATCGTGCGGGCGTTGAGCTCGGTGCCCGAGGCCGGCGCGCCGACAGATAAGCTCTTGCCCTTGAGATCGGCGAGCGTCTTGATGCCGGATTCCTTGCTGACGACGATCTGGATGTAGTTGGGATAGATGGCGGCGATGCCGCGCAGCTTATCGAGCTTGCCTGGGAAGCCGGCTTCGGTATTGCCTTCGGCGGCCAGCTTGACAGAATCGCCCAGCGCGAAAGCGATCTCGCCCTTGCCCTGCTGCAAGAGATTGAGGTTTTCGACCGAGGCCTTCGTCGCCTGCACCTGGGTGCGCGCGCCTTCGATGCCCTTGCCGTAGATTTCCGACAGCGCGACGCCGAGCGGATAGTAGACGCCGGACGTGCCGCCGGTCAGCACGTTGATGAATTCCTGTGCCTTGACTGATACCGCGCCAAGGCCAAGCGACAGCGCCAGCACGCCCGCCGCAATAAATTTCGTCCTGAAATTGGGCATGCGATTTCCTCCCTGAAAATTCGGCCCGTGCCCTCCTCTGCGGCACGAAGCGAGGCGAGTTTAGACAGCGGGCGGGAAATGCCAACCCGCAATAGCAGCGATTAGACGAACGGCTAAGCAGTGCCCCAGCACATCGGCGCTTGCGCGAGGTCGCATCGCGGCCGAAAGATTTTTCCAGCGCCTGTCGAAATCGGGCAGGGCCGCGCGACATACGTCCGGCTCGCAACGATGCGGCCTTAGAAACGGGAGAAGACCATGCGATATATGCTTTTGATCTACGGAAACGAAGCGGGGATGGCAGCCGCGCCGGCAGACGCGGTGACACAGATGTCGAGCGCCTATGTCGCCTATACCGAAGCGTTGAAGAAATCTGGCGCCTGGCTCGCCGGCGACCGGCTGAAGCCGACGCAATCCGCTACCTCGGTGCGGATGGCCAATGGCAAGACCAACGTGCTCGACGGCCCCTATGCCGACACCAAGGAGCAGCTTGCCGGCTTCTATATGATCGAAGCGGAGGACGTCGACGCGGCCATTGCCTGGGCGGCGCGCTGCCCGGGCGCCAGCACCGGCACCGTAGAGGTGCGGCCGATCTGGGAACTCACCATGTGATGCCGGAACTGCCCGATACCGCGCGGGCGGCGGCGGAAGCGGCCGCCCGGCAAAGCTACGGCAAGCTGGTCGCCTATCTCGCCGCACGCACGCGCGACGTGGCCGCTGCCGAGGACGCATTGGCTGATGCCTTTGCAGCGGCGCTCGAGCGTTGGCCAAAGGCGGGGGTGCCCGACAAGCCGGAAGCCTGGCTGCTGGCGGTGGCGCGCAGGCGCCGCGTCGATGCGGTCAGACGGCGGCTGACAAGCGAGGCGGGCCGCGACCACCTCAGGCTGATCGCCGAGGAGATGGAGGCACGCATGGCCGAGGAAGACCTGCCGGACGAGCGGCTCAGGCTGATGTTTGCCTGCGCCCATCCGGCGATCGAGGCCGGCGTCCGCGCGCCACTGATCCTGCAGACGGTCCTGGGCTTCGACGCAGCGACGATCGCCTCGGCTTTTCTTATATCGCCAGCCACGATGAGCCAGCGCCTGGTGCGCGCCAAGACGCGAATTCGCGAGACAGGCATTCCGTTCCGCGTGCCGGAGCGGGCCGAGCTCGGTGAGCGGCTGGGCACCGTTCTGGAAGCAATCTACGCGGCGTTTGCCGAAGGCTGGTCCGACCCGGCCGGCACCGAAACGCGGCGCCGCAATCTCGCGACCGAAGCCATCTGGCTAGGCCGTCTGATGGCCACGCTGATGCCGGACGAGCCGGAGGCGCTCGGCCTGCTGGCGCTGATGCTGTTCGCCGAGGCGCGGCGTGCAGCCCGGCGCAATGCGGCGGGTGATTACGTACCGCTGGCCGAGCAGGATCTTGCACTATGGGACGACGCAATGATCGATGAAGCGGAGACGCTGCTCAGGCGCGCCGCAGCCGAAGGCGTTGTCGGCCGCTACCAGCTCGAGGCCGCGGTGCAGTCCGCCCATACGACACGGCGGCTGACCGGTTCTACCGACTGGGTCGCGATCAAGGAGCTCTATGACGCGCTGTCGGTAATCGCCGGCTCGCCGGTGGTGTCGATCAATCGCGCGGTGGCCATTGCCGAGGCCGAAGGTGCTTCGGCAGGATTGAGCGCGCTTGATCAATTCAGCGGCGACAAACGGCTGTACGACTATCAACCTTACTGGGCCGCCCGCGCGGGCCTGCTGGCCAGACTCGGCAACATTCGGGAGGCGAGCGAGGCCTATGACCGGGCTATCGGCCTCGAACGCGATCCGGCCGTGCGCCGGTTCCTGCAGGAACGACGGGCAGGGCTCGGCCGCGCGGAAAGACACTGAGACAAGGCGGAGTGCTTAGGCCGGCCACATGTCGTGGGCAGCATTCAGCCTCTTCATCACCCGATGTTCCCGCAAATTGGCCCACAGGCGTTCGATGTTCGGCCAAGCGGTTGGAACCTTCGCGACCTCCGGATGCCAGGCCACCAACATGACGAGATAGACGTCGGCCAGCGAGAGCCGGTCGCCGGCCAGCCAGTCACGGCCTTCGAGGGCGGCATCGAGAATGGCGAAGCTGCGATCCATTTCCGAGACCGCCGCCTGTTTGACAGCGTCCACGCCGCGGGGATCGGTCGTGTAGCGATGCGCGTAGAAGAACCGCAGGTCAGCCGAATAGATGACGGAGGACATGAAAAACATCCAGCGCAGGAAGTCGGCACGGTCCGGCGAACTTGCTGCGGGCGCCAGTCCTGCTTCCGGGTGGCGCTCGGCCAGCAGGATGCAGATCGCCGCCGATTCGGTCATCGAGCGTCCGTCCGGCATGATCAGGACCGGCACCTGGTTCAAGGGGCTGATGTCTAAAAAGGCCTGATCGAGTCGGCCCTTCGGAACGTCGATCTGGTCGAAAGGCACACCCACCAAAGCGAGCGCCGCCTCGACGACAAAGCCGCCGGTATTGGCACGCGTATAGAGCTTGTACATGAAGTCCTCCGCCAGCCGGTGCAAGGCCGGCGACGATCTGAACCGAAGCGCCGCTTTACTCAAGCGAGCGGGAGCCGCCACAGGTGTTTTTTCAGCGGGCCAGTGCTGTTATCTGGGTCCTCGGCGCACGGGTTGGAGCCTGTTGCCCTAGGTGAACTAGTCTAGCGCAAACCTTCGAGATTGGCTGAAGCCCACCTACCTTCGTCATGTATGGGGCGGAGCAGGAGCGAAGCGACGTCGCCGAGACCCTGGTCCATGCCGTAACTTCTGAGCGTCGCGACGGTGCAGAGCCTTTAGATGTCGGAGGACAGCGTGCATGCTGCCGATGTTGCAACGGCTTTCACATCTGCACCGCGGTATTCGTTGGCCACGCTCACGGAATGGATCCCAGGGTCTGCGCTCCGCTTCGCGTTCGCTCCGCCCTGGGATGACGAGGTGTCCAGACTCTACGCGCCCAATCCCTCGAACAGGATCGTCGAGAGATAGCGCTCGGCGAAGGAGGGGATGACGACGACGAGGTTCTTGCCCTTGTTCTCGGGCCGCGAGCCGACGACGATTGCCGCTTGCAGGGCGGCACCCGACGAGATGCCGACCGGCACACCTTCGAGCCGAGCGACGAGCCGTGCATTGGCAACCGAATCCTCGTTCGAGACCTTGACGATCTCGTCATAGATCGTCGTGTCGAGGATTTTTGGCGCGAAGCCGGCGCCAATGCCCTGGATCTTGTGCGGGCCTGGCTGGCCGCCCGACAGCACCGGCGAGGCTTCCGGTTCGACGGCGACGACATGCACCGAGGGCTTGCGCTTCTTCAGCACCTGGCCGACGCCGGTGATGGTGCCGCCGGTTCCGATGCCGGCAACGAAGATATCGACTTCGCCATGGGTGTCGTTCCAGATTTCCTCGGCCGTAGTGCGGCGATGGATTTCCGGATTGGCCGGATTCTCGAATTGCTGCGGAATGACGGCGTCGGGCAGCGTTGCCGCCAGCTCGTCCGCCTTGGCGATGGCGCCCTTCATGCCTTTCGGCCCTTCGGTCAGCACCAGTTCGGCACCGAGCAGCGCCAGCATCTTGCGGCGTTCGACGGACATGGTTTCCGGCATGGTCAGGATCAGCTTGTAGCCCTTGGCGGCGGCGGCAAAGGCGAGCGCGATGCCGGTATTGCCCGAGGTCGGCTCGATCAGCGTGGTCTTGCCGGGCGTAATCCTGCCCGAAGCCTCCAATGCCTCGATCATCGACACGCCGATGCGGTCCTTGACCGAGGCGATCGGGTTGAAGAATTCGAGTTTGGCCAGCAGATTGGCGACGACACCCTTCTCCCTGGCGAATTTATCAAGCCGCACCAGCGGCGTGTCGCCGATCGTCTCGGTGATCGAATTGTAGATGCGGCCGCGGCCGGGCACGTGTGTGGGGGTGGCGGGCTTGTTCATTGATTTTCCTCCCAGAGGTCAAGCGGCATAGGATAGAGCCATCCACCGCGCAAGATAGGCTGTCGATCGAAAAATATCCGAGTGAAGTTCGTGCTGAATACCCCCGCCCTTGCAAGGCGTGACAATCCCTGGGCGGATTGGCGAAAGAGGTCTATTGGCGGGCGGCAATTGCCGCCGCCGCACCGACCATGAATCCGGCGGCGGTGCGGTTGAGTGCCCTCAGCGCCCGCGGCGACTTCAGGAACCAGCGCGCCTTGGCCGCCAGCGCCAGATAGGGCACCAGCACCACGAGCAGGACGACGATGGTGAGCGCGACAAGGATCCCGTAGTCGACCAGCGTGATCGCCTTCAGATCGACGATGGTCGGGGTGATGGCGAGATAGAAGATCATCGTCTTCGGATTGCCGAGCGTGACGGCAAGGCCGGCTACAAAGCTGGATGCCAAGCCGCCCTTGCCTTTCTTTGCCTCCACCGTTTCGGGCGTGATGCCGCTCGTCCAGAAACGCCAGCCAAGAAAAGCGAGGTAAGCGACGCCCAGCCATTTGATGGCCAGGAAGACCATGCCGAAAGTTTGTGCGACGAAAGCGAGGCCGAGCACCACGGCAGTCAAATAGGTCAGGTCGCCGAGCATCAGCCCGAACGACATGGCCAGCGACGAGCGGAAGCCGGAGCCCAGTGCACGCGCAACGAGCGCGGTGACGCCTGGGCCGGGGATGGCTGCGGCGATGCCGAGGGCGGCGCTGTAGGCGAGGAACCCGGTGAGCGTCATGATTCGCGCTTGTCGCACAATGTTGAAGTTGGGTGAATTCCCTCGGGCCGGATTCGATTGCGCCAGCGCAGCAGGCGACACCGCCGTTCAGGAGCGGCCGTCTTCGTAGGTAACGCGCCAGATGGTGCCGTTACCGTCCTCTGTGACGATCAGCGAGCCGTCCTTGGCCATCGCGACACCGACCGGGCGGCCCCAGACGGCGTCGTTCGAGATGACGAAGCCGGTCATGAAGTCCTCATACTCGCCGGTCGGCTTGCCATCCCTGAATTTGAGCCTCACCACCTTGTAGCCGGTCCTGGCGCCACGGTTCCACGAACCATGCATGGTGACGAAGGCGTCACCCTGATAATCCGCCGGGAAGTTCTTGCCGTCGTAGAAGGCTATGTTCATCGGCGCCGAATGCGCCTGCATCAATACATCGGGGACAGTGGCCTTGCCGGCCAGGTCTGCCCGCTCGCCCTGATGGCGCGGATCCTCGTTATTGCCGATGTAGTACCAAGGCCAACCATAGAATCCGCCGTCCTTGACCGCAGTTGCAAATTCGAACGGCACGTTGTCGCCGAGTTCGTCCCGCTCGTTGACGACGCACCACAATGCGCCGGTGGCGGGCTGCACCGTCATGCCCGTGCAGTTGCGCAGGCCGGTGGCGACAGTTCGGGGATTTTTCCCATCCGGGTCAAAGGCGAGCACATCTGCACGGCCTTCCTCGGAGCCCCACGTTGCGCCGAGCGGCTTTGATTTCGCCCACGCGTCGACGCCGCCATCGGGTTGCTTGTCCATGTCCTCGGCGACATTCGAGTCCGAGCCAACCGATAAAAAAAGCGTCTTGCCGTCAGGCGAGAAGGCGATGTCACGGGTCGAGTGACCGCCCGACGGGATTTTGGCGACAATGGTTTCTGGTTTAGCGGACGCCTTTAGGTCACCGTCGCGATAGGGGAAGCGGACGATGCTGTCGCTGCTTGCGACATAGACCCATTGCGGCTTGTCCCCTGGCGGATAGAAGGCGATGCCATATGGATAGTTGAGGCCCTTGGCGAAAATCGCTTTCTCGATGGGTTTGGCGCGGCCCTCGGCCAGACGGTAGACACGTATTTGGTCGGCATGGCCGTTGGCGATGAACAGGTCGCCGTTCGGAGCGACGCGAACGACGCGCGGATTATAGAGTCCGGAGGCGATTATTTCGGCCGAAAAGCCCGGCGGCAATTCTGGCTTGGCGCTTTCGGGCCGCTCCGTCACGCCGGCGCCGTTCGAAGCGGATTGGGCGGGATCGGCTGGCGGCATGTCTTGCGGCCCGATCAGGCGGCGGACGCCAGGCCTGTCGGCGTGCCAATCGCCAAAAGCGGCTTCGCCTTTGAGCACCTTCTGATCCGACTGCCGGGCGGATGCCGGTGTCGCGACAAGGAGAGCCGCGGCAATGGCCGCAAAGCCGCCAGATCGGGTCATCAACGTCCTCCGGGATTCGCCTCGAAGAGGACAAACGGGATCAGGCATTGGTCGTTCCAAGCGGTCGTCCGGAACACGAGGATTTGAAGCCGAACCCCTTCAGTTGCCAGAGGCGTAGAAATCGTCATCAAGGCGCTTTTCCAGCGCGACCAGATCGGCCGGCAGCGGCAGGCCCATGGCCCGCATCTCTTGCAGCTTCTCACGCAACTGCTCTTGCACCTCGTGCTGATCCTCAGGCTGATTGACCATTTCCTCGAGCAGCAGGCTAATCTGGGCCTTGAACGATTCCAGCGCCATTCTTTTTCTCCTTGCGGCAGGCCGCGGCGGCTCCTAGCGCAGCATGCGCGAAATCAGCTGCGCGGTATAGTCGACCATCGGTACTATGCGGGCATAGTTCAGCCGCGTCGGCCCGATGACGCCGAGCGCACCGACGACGCGCGCGTCCTTGTCGCGATAGGGTGCCACCACCAGCGAGGAGCCAGACAGCGAAAACAGCTTGTTTTCCGAACCGATGAAGATGCGCACCCCCGGACCTTCCTCGGCGAGGTCGAGGAGCTGGATCAGCCCATCCTGCGTCTCCAGATCCTCGAACAGATGCCGCAGCAATTCTATGTCGGCCTGGGCAGTGACGTTTTCCAGGAGATTGGCGCGGCCGCGCACGATAAGCCGCCCAGGCACGCCGCTTTCGGCGCCTGCCCAGACCGCCAGGCCCTTCTCGACCAGATCCTGCGACAGCGTGTCGAGGGCTGCCCTGGTCTCTTCCTTGATGCGTGCGATCTCGACCCGCGCCTCGGCCAGGGTGCGGCCGCGGATATGGGCGTTGAGGAAGTTGGAGGCTTCGTGCAATTGCGAGACGGTGATGCCGGCGGGCAGATCGATGACGCGATTTTCGACGTCGCCGTTCTGCGAGACGAGCACGGCCAGCGCCTTGGTCGGCTCGAGCTGGATGAATTCGATGTGCTTCAGCGCCACCTCGTTCTTGGCGGCGAGCACGAGGCCGGCGCCGCGCGACATGCCGGACAGCATCTGGCTGGCCTCGGTCAGCATATGCTCCAGCGTCGCGCCCGAGCCGGAGGCGCGCACCTGCGCCTCGATGGTGCGGCGCTCCTCGTCGGAGAGGTCACCGAGTTCCATGAAAGCATCGACGAAGAAACGCAGGCCTGCCTGGGTCGGCAGCCGGCCAGCCGAAATGTGCGGCGCATAGATCAGGCCGAGATGCTCAAGGTCGCTCATCACGTTGCGGATGGTGGCCGGCGACAGCGACGACGGCAGGATGCGCGACAGGCTGCGCGAACCGACCGGCTCGCCATCCTTCAAATAGGAATCGACGATGCGCCGAAAGATGTCGCGCGAACGCATGTCGAGCGATTGAAGCGCGGGCGATTGCAGCGCGTGCGACGGAAGCACGTGCGATTGCGAACCGGGATCGACTGCCTTGGTCATTCGAGCCAAAAACCTCCGGCCCGAAGATATAGACTTCCGCGGCGGCGGCGCAACCGGTCCATTTTCCTTTGCGCCTAGCGCCCCGTGCGGCTACAAGCCCGGCCAAGATTCCGAAGAAAGAAAGAAGCCTGAATGCGCCCTTCCAAACGCCAATTCGACGAAATGCGCCCCATCTCCTTCGAGCGCGGCGTCTCCAAGCATGCGGAAGGCTCGTGCCTGGTGAAGTTTGGCGACACGCATGTGCTGTGTACGGCCAGCCTGGAGGAAAAGGTGCCGGGCTGGATGCGCAATTCCGGCAAGGGCTGGGTGACGGCGGAATATGGCATGCTGCCGCGCTCGACCGGCGAGCGCATGCGCCGCGAGGCTTCGGCCGGCAAACAAGGCGGCCGCACGCTGGAAATCCAGCGGCTGATCGGCCGCTCCCTGCGCGCCGTGGTCGATCTGCAGGCGCTCGGCGAGCAGCAGATCACCGTCGACTGCGACGTGATCCAGGCCGACGGCGGCACGCGCACCGCTTCGATCACCGGCGGCTGGGTGGCGCTTTACGATTGCCTGCGCTGGATGGAAGTCCGCCAGATGGCGAGCCTTGGCAAGGTGCTGAAGGATCACGTTGCGGCGATCTCCTGCGGCATCCATGATGGCCAGCCGGTCATCGATCTCGACTACATCGAGGATTCCTCGGCCGGCACCGACGCCAATTTCGTCATGACCGGCAAGGGCGGTATCGTCGAGATCCAGGGCACGGCCGAGGGCGAGCCGTTCTCGGAAGAGCAGTTCGCGGCGCTGATGGTATTGGCCAAGAAGGGCATTCAGCGCCTGGTCAGCCTGCAGCAGATGGCCGTGGACTGATCTTCAGTTTATGACGATGAGGTTGACGATCCTGTGACCCCTTCCGCAATCCTGGAATCAGCACTCTACGTGACGGATCTTGCTGCCGCGGAACGGTTCTATTCGGGCGTGCTCGGGCTCGATCCGCTCGGCAAAGTCGACGGCAGGCATCTCTTCTTCCGCTGCGGCGACGGCGTGCTGCTCATCTTCAATGCCGAGGCGACCAAGGTGCCGCCGGCGTCCGATGCCAAGCTCAAAGTGCCGCCGCATGGCGCCGTCGGCGAGGGGCATCTTTGCTTCGCCGCAAGCGCGGATGAAATCCCGCGCTGGAAAGCCCATCTTGAGGCGAAGAAAATCGCCATCGAAAGCGAGTTCGAATGGCCGCAGGGCGGCCGCTCGATCTATATTCGCGACCCCTCGGGCAATTCGATCGAATTCGCCGAGCCAAGAATCTGGGGCATCTGATGCATTCGCCAACTGTTCACTCGCTTGACGGGCATAAGATCGTCGTCGCCAGCCATAACGCCGGCAAATTGCGGGAATTCGCCGATCTGATGGCGCCGTTCGGCATAGAAGCGAAGTCCGCCAAGGAATACGGCTTGCCGGAACCGGACGAGACCGGCAGCACTTTCGAGGAGAACGCCCTCATAAAAGCCTTGGCCGCCGCCAAGGCCACTGGATTGCCGGCGCTGTCGGACGATTCCGGCCTATGTGTCGATGCGCTTGACGGCGCACCCGGCGTCTACACCGCCAACTGGGCCGAGACGCCGGACGGCTCCCGCGACTTCGGCATGGCCATGCAGCGCACGGAAGTGGCTTTGCAGGAAGTTGGCGCGATCACGCCTGCCCAGCGCAAGGGCCGCTTTGTCGCGGTGATCTGCCTGGCCTTTCCCGACGGCCAGGCGGAATATTTTCGCGGCGAGGTCGAGGGCATGCTGGTATGGCCGCCGCGCGGCGAGCTCGGCTTCGGCTACGATCCGGTGTTCTTGCCCAACGGATTCGAAAAGACCTTCGGCGAGATGAGCGCGGAGGAAAAGCATGGCTGGAAGCCCGGCCAGCCAACCGCATTGTCACACCGTGCCCGCGCCTTTCAGAAATTCGCCCAAGCCCGATTGGCCGCCGCATGACCATGCTGCTCGACCGCAGCCCTGGTTTCGGCGTCTACGTCCACTGGCCGTTCTGCGCGGCCAAATGCCCCTATTGCGACTTCAACAGCCATGTCCGCCACCAGCCGGTCGACCAGGAGCGTTTTGCCCGCGCCTTCGAGACCGAGCTGGCGACCATGCGCGGCCGCACGGGACCGCGCGAGGTGACAAGCATCTTTCTTGGCGGCGGCACGCCGTCGCTGATGAAGCCGCAGACCGTGGCGGCGGTGCTGGATGCAGTGGCGAAGAACTGGACGGTGCCTGGTGGCATCGAGGTGACGCTGGAGGCCAATCCTTCCTCCGTCGAGGCCGAGCGCTTTCGCGGCTATCGCGCGGCGGGCGTCAACCGGGTGTCGCTTGGCGTGCAGGCGCTGAACGACAAGGATCTGCGCTTTCTCGGCCGTTTGCACAATGTCGATGAGGCCCTGCATGCGATCGGCCTGGCGCGCGAGATTTTCCCACGGTTGTCCTTCGACCTGATCTACGCGCGGCCGGACCAGACGCCTGAAGCGTGGCAGACGGAACTCGAGCAGGCGATCGGCCACGCCGCAGACCATCTGTCTCTCTATCAGCTGACCATCGAGGAAGGCACGCCGTTCCATGCACTGCATGCGGCAAGGAAATTCATCATTCCAGACAATGAGGTTGCCGCCGATCTCTACGCGTTGACGCAAGAGATCACCGCCGCACGCGGACTGCCGGCCTACGAAATTTCTAACCACGCCAGGCCCGGCGCCGAAAGCCGGCACAATCTCACCTATTGGCGCTATGGCGAATATGTCGGCGTCGGTCCCGGTGCGCATGGCCGCTTCGTCGAGAGCGGGCGGCGCGTGGTGACGATCGCCGAGAAAATGCCGGAGACCTGGGCCAATCTGGTCGAGGCCAAGGGCCATGGCGTTACCGGCGGCGAGATCCTCACGCGGTCGGAAGAGGCCGACGAGTTCCTGCTGATGGGGCTGAGGCTGGCGGAAGGCATCGACCTTTCCCGCTACGAGGCATTTTCAGGGCGCGGCCTGTCGACGGCACGGCTGTCGGTGCTGCAGGACGAAGGCCTGGTGGCGCCGATCGGCAATGCCCGCCTGCGCGCCACGCCGGCCGGCATGATCGTGCTCGATGCGGTCGTGGCGGATCTGGCCAGATAGCACGTTGAAGAACGTTCTCTTCGTCTGCAGCCAGAATCGCTTGCGCAGCCCGACGGCGGAGCAGCTGTTTTCCAAGCGGCGGGACATCGAGGTCGCATCAGCGGGCACCAATCACGATGCCGACACTCCGTTGACGCATGAACTCGTTGCCTGGGCCGACATCATCTTCGTGATGGAAAAACCGCACCGCGCCAAACTGCAGCAGAAATTCAAGACAAGCCTGAAAAAGGCTCGAGTAATCTGCCTCGATATTCCCGACGACTATGAATTCATGGACCCGGCTCTGGTGGGCCTGCTGGAGGCGCGCGTCTCGAAGTATCTGGGTTGAATGATACATCGCGGAGCATGCGCAACCGCGCTTTCGAGAGCTGTCTCGACCAATCGCGAAGGTCTGCGGTGGTCAAGCCTCGTGCTTGTGGCGGTGTTTGGCGCGATCTTTTTCGCTGGTCTCTCCGGAGCGCGCCGGCTTGATCTCGCTTTTGTCGCGCGAGGCACGGTGCTGGTCGGCTGTGGGATGTGATGCTGCGCCATCGCGGGCGCTTTTTGTTTCGAGGCGGGTGATGAAAATGTCGAAGCGATTGGGCATCGTCCGGTCAGTGCTCCATCGTGCGGTCGGTTTCGTTTGCGGGCTTACTCTCTGCCGATCGCTGGCGTGCAAGCGGCTTCTTGGCTCTGCCATCTGCGGCTTCGGCAGGCAGGCCTTTGTCGCATGGCGCAGCGAAGCGTTTGCGGCCGGCATAATAGGGTTCGAAAACGTCCTGTATCGTCAGGCTGTCCATCCTGCTCCTCCCGAGATCAGGTGTAAAATTCGCCGGCAACGGTTTCGTTCCCTACTATGGCGAAGGCATGGCGGCTGGTTCACGTCGGCATCCCTTCTGGAACCCGGGCCGTTGCAACCCAGGCTTTTGCAACCAAGCGTGAGCCGTGCCAAACAGGGTCGAACGGAGTTGTGCAGGTGACCGGCGAATCGGCCAAACGCAGTTATGTGGTCGGGCAGACCGAGATTGCCGCCCGGCCGCTCGAGCCGGCGCTCTATCTGGTGGCGACGCCTATCGGCAATCTCGCCGACATCACGCTGCGCGCGCTGGAAACGCTCGCCGCCGCCGATATCGTCGCCTGCGAGGACACACGTGTCAGCCGCGTGCTGCTCGACCGCTACGGCATCCGCCGCCGCACCACCGCCTACCACGAACACAATGCCGGCGAGGCCGGGCCGAAGCTGATCGCGGCACTCGAGGCCGGGCAGAGCGTCGCGCTGATCTCGGATGCCGGCACGCCGCTCATCTCCGACCCCGGATACCGGCTGGTCGGTGAGGCGCTGGAACGCGGCATTCGTGTCGTGCCGATCCCCGGACCGTCGGCGCCACTTGCCGCTCTGACGGCATCCGGCCTGCCCTCGGACGCCTTTCTGTTTGCCGGCTTCCCGCCGGTGAAGACCGGGCAGCGGCTGACGCGGCTGGAAGCTTTGAAGGCGGTGCCGGCAACGTTGATCTTCTTCGAATCGCCGCGCCGGCTGGCCGAGACGCTCAATGCCATGGTCGAGGCACTGGGCGGTGACCGCAAGGCGGCGATCGGCCGCGAGCTGACCAAGACTTTCGAGGAGATGCGGACCGGCACCCTCCAGTCGCTCGCCAGCCATTACGCCGCAGCCGATACGCCGAAAGGCGAAATCGTCATCTGCGTCGGCCCGGCGGATGTGGTCGCTGATGAGCCTGAAGACATCGACCGGCTTCTGCTTTCGCTCGCCGCCGAGATGCCGGCCTCCAAGGCAGCGGCGGAAGCCGCCAAGATGACGGGTGGCCAGAAACAGGCGCTCTACCGGCGGCTGCTTGACCTCAGGGCCGGCGGAGACGGCGATGGCTGAACGGCCGAGCGCCAGCCGGCAAAAGGCCTACCGGCGCGGCCATCACGGCGAATGGCTGGCGGCGGCGGCGCTGATGCTGAAGGGTTACCGGATTTTGGCTCGCCGACACCGTACCAGGTTCGGCGAGATCGACCTGATCGCGCGGCGCGGCGATCTGGTGCTGATCGTCGAGGTCAAGGCGCGCCGCACCCTGATGGAGGCAATGGAAGCAGTCGGCCGCGAATCGGAGCGCCGCATCGAAGGCGCCGCCGATTTCTGGCTGTCGCGCCAATCCGACTACGGAAAATTATCGGTGCGCTTCGACATGGTGGCGGTACTGCCGTGGCGCTGGCCGGTGCATGTCGAGAACGTTTTCTACGGGCGGAGCTAGAGCGGTTCCCCCTTTGACGGAATCAAAGGGGATTCCAGATTTATCTGTTTTGTGATTCAAGATGCTGGCTGGAGTGGAGGCCAGCATCGGATGACCCG